>CAYVEH010000006.1:4874-42154 GCA_964450585.1 uncultured Ornithinimicrobium sp. | reverse complement strand
AGCAGGGGCTGGAGCGGATCGAGATCCGGGCTGCGACCGGCAACCTGGCCTCCCATCGGGCAGCGGAGGCGGCCGGTTTCCAGCGCGAGGGAGTGCTGCGCTCGGCCGGGTTCACCCACACCGGCCGGGTCGACCTGGTGGTCTTCGGGCTGACCCGGCAGGACCTGGCGGTGCACCCGCCCACCTGAGACCCCACGCAGGTGAGCAGGCCAGACCCGGCCAGCTCCACGGCATACTGACGGACTCGCGGCGCCGATGCCCGACTCGGCCCGGTGACCGCCGATAGGCTGACCGGCGATGCGCATGCTCTGGCACACCGTCCGCGACCTGCTGGCGGTCCTCCCCGACGGCACCCGCCGGTTCTTCCTGGTCTTCGCGGTGCTGCAGAGCCTGCTCGCCATGCTCGACGTCGGGGCGATCGGGCTGCTGGCGATCGTGCTGGCCCCGATGCTCGCCGACAGCACCGTGACCCTGCCGGTGATCGGCACCGAGCTCAGCGAGCCGGCGGAGTTCGCCGTCGTGCTGCTGCTGGTGGGGGCCCTGATCATCAGCAAGTCCGTCTTCGCCATCGGGCTGCAGTGGTGGGCCACCCGCCGGTTCGCCCGATTCGAGCAGACCCTCGGCGCGCAACTGCTGGAGGCGACCTTCCGAGCACCCTGGACCGAGCGGCTGCAGCGCAACTCCACCGATATCGCCCGCTCCACCGACGTCGGCGTGGGAGCCACCGTCTCCGGGGTGCTCATCCCGTTCGCCCAACTCTCAGGGGAGACCTTCACCTTCTTGGCCGTGATGATCGTGCTCCTGGTGGCCCAACCGGTGCTCGCGCTGGCGGTCATCGTCTACTTCGGGTTGGTCGCCCTGCTGCTGTTCTCCGTGGTGCACAAGCGCGCCGTCAAGGCCGGGATGGACAACCGGGAGTCCTCGCGGCGGGCCGTGCGCCTGGTCAGCGAGATGGTGCACTCGCTGAAGGAGATCACGCTGCGGGACAAGTCCGGTGAAGTGGCCGACATCGTCCTGCGGGTGCGCAGCCGTGCCTCCCGCGCCCGGGCGAACCAGAACTTCCTCGGGGTGATCCCCCGCTATGTGCTGGAAGCCGGCCTCGTCGGCGGACTGGTGATCGGGGCAGTCATCGGCTACGCCCAGGCGCAGGCGGCCGGCTCGCCGGACCCGGTGGGGGGTGCCCTTGCGGCGGTGGCGCTGTTCGGGGTCGCCGGCTTCCGGCTGGTGCCCTCCCTCACCCGGTTCCAGACGATCATGGGACAGACCGGAGCCAACCTGCCCTACGCCCACGAGGTCATGGAGGAGATCGAACGAGGGCGACGGTATGCCGAGAGTAACCGGCAGTCCGGTCAGGAGCCGCTGCCGCAGGATGCGCGGACGCTGCGCCTGGAGCAGGTCTGGTTCACCTATCCGACGGCGCAGACCCCCGCCGTGCGCGACGTCAGCCTGGAGTTGCCGTTCGGTCACACGCTGGCCCTGGTCGGTGCCTCCGGGTCGGGCAAGTCGACGCTGGTGGACCTGATGCTGGGCCTGCTGGAGCCAGAACGTGGCCGGATCCTGGTGGATGACTACCCGCTCGACCGGGTGATGCGGGACTGGCGGCTGCGGGTCGGTTACGTACCCCAGGAGGTGTCGCTGTTCGATGCCTCCGTGGCTCGCAACGTGGCCCTGTCCTGGCGGGATGATCAGGTGGACGAGGACCGGGTGCGCAAGGCGCTGGCTCGCGCCCAGTTGCTGGACGTCATCGAGGCCCGACCCGACGGCATCCACGGCACGGTGGGGGAGCGGGGGCTGAGCCTGTCCGGCGGGCAGCGGCAACGACTCGGCGTGGCCCGTGCCCTCTACAACGAGCCGCTGGTGCTGGTGATGGACGAGGCGACCTCCGCGCTGGACACCTCGACCGAGGCAGCGGTGACCAACGCCATCCGGGAGCTGCAGGGCGAGGTCTCGGTGATTGTGGTCGCGCACCGGTTGGCCACCATCCGGCACAGCGACCAGGTGTGCTTCATGCGCGAGGGACGGATCGTCACCGCCGGAACGTTCGATGAGGTGGTGGCGGCCGAGCCCGACTTCGCCACGCAGGCCGCCCTGGCCGGGCTGACCAACAGGGAGGAGACTTCGTGACCGACGCCATCAACACCCCACCGGCCGTCGAGCCATTGCCCCTCAACGCGGGGCGAGCCGCCCGGATCGTGCTGCTGGCCTACGGCGATCTCGACACCGACAACCGCGTTCTCAAGAGCGCCGCCAGCCTGCAGGAGGCCGGCGCCGAAGTCCTCTTGGTCGGGCTGGCCCCATACCGCTCCGACCGTCGCCCCGGGCCGGCGACCCTACCCTCCGGGCTGCGGATTCACCGCACCCAGGACCTGGACCTGACCCGCACCTTTGCTGGTGCCGCGCGGGCCTGGAGGCGGTGGCAGGGGCGGGACCAGCACACCGGTGCCACACTGCCGCTAGCCGCTGACCCTCCGGTGGTGCCTGCCCCGGAACACAAGGGCGTGCGACCAGCTGGGACCACCGGTGCGGCCGCGAGGGTCCGCCGGCGGGTGGTGGACGCCTACATGCGGGCCTACCAGACGGTCCGCCTCGGCCGTTACTGGGTCGAGGCCACCGCCGTCACCCGGCGGTTCGGGGCGGACGTGGTCCAGGCTAACGACGGCAACACCCTGGGCCCGGCGCTCGCCGTGCGCTGGCTGGACGGCACGCGCTTGGTCTACGACTCCCATGAGCTGTGGTTGCGCCGGAACGTGCGGACCGACAGGTGGCTGGCACCCTTCGTCGAGGCCGTGCTGGAGTGGTGGGGTGTGCGTCTGGCGGACGCCGTGCTGACCGTCTCGCCCTCGATTGTCCAGTGGCTCCAGGAGCACTACCACCCCGCAGCCACACCGGTCCTGGTTCGGAACATCCCGGTGTGGCCGGGTCGGGTTCCGGACCGGAGCTCCGGCCGGCTGCGAGAGCTGGCCGGCCTGTCCGAACGGCACCGTGTGCTCTCCTACTGCGGCGGCATCACCCGCGGTCGCGGGCTGGAGGAGACGATCGGCGCGCTGGCGCTGCTGGGGGAGGACACCCACCTGGTGCTGCTCGGCTTCGGCAACCCCGCCTACCTCTCCGCCCTGATGGGTCTGGCGGAACGTGCCGGTGTGCGCGACCGGGTCCACCTCGTGCCTCCGGTCCCCGGCCCAGATGTGCCACAGACACTGGCCGACGCCGACGCAGCGATCGTCTACGTGCGCCCGGTGGCCCTTTCCTATCGTTACGCCTTGCCGAACAAGCTCTTTGAGTCTATCCACGCGGGGCTACCGATTGTTGCCGCCGACCTGCCCGACATCGCCGCCGTGGTCCGGGAGCTCGACCTCGGGGCGGTCTTCGCCGGTGGTGAGCCGGCTGAGTTGGCCGCCGCCATCGACCAGGTGTTGTCCGACCGCGAGCACTACCGGGAGTCGGTCCGCCGGGCCGCCTCGTCGTTCGACTGGGCGCAGGAGGTGGAGCGACTGGTGCGGGCACACGGCGTGGCCGTGCGAAGATGCCGACCGTGAGTGAACCGCGGCCCAGCCTGCTGATCCTGTCCTACTCCCAGCTCTACCGGGATGCTCGTCTGCTGCGCCAGATCAGGCTCTTCAGTCAGGACTACGCGGTCACCACCTGCGGCTACGGCCCCGCACCGGAAGGTGTTGTGGCCCATCACCAGATCCCCGACGACATCGTCTATTGGAAGGCGCCGCGTCCGCTCGTGGTGGCGCGCCTCTATCAGATGGCCTACGACCGGGCGCCGATCACCCGTTACGTGCGCAGTGTCCTGAAGCCGGGGGAGTTCGACGTCATCCTCGCCAACGACGTGCACGCCGTCCCGGTCGCGGTCACGCTCCGGCCGCGTGGCGGGGTGCACGCGGACCTCCACGAGTACTCCCCGCGTCAGCAGGAGGAGGTCTGGCGCTTCCGCGTCTTCCTCAAGCCATACCTGGGGTACCTGGTGCGCAAGTGGGTTCGCCAGGCCCAGAGTGTGACAACTGTCGGCTTCAAGCTGGCGGAGCAGTACGAGAAGGAGTTCGGCGTGTCCTGCGGGGTGGTCTTCAACGCCCCGCACCGCGCGGACCTGCCGGTGGGACACGTCAGTGAGCAGGTGCGGCTGGTTCACGCAGGTGGTGCGACACCGGCCCGTCTGGAGACCCTGCTTGCCGCCATGGATCACGTGCGCAGCGGCGCAACACTCGACCTCTTCCTGGTCGACCCGGGGACCGGTTACCCCTCCCAGCTGAAGCGGAAGTATGCCGATCACCCGCTCGTGCGCGTGCACGACGCGGTGCCGACGGACCAGTTGGTCGCGACGCTGAACCGGTTCGACGTCGGGGTGCACATCCTGCCGCCGATCTCGTTCAACCACATCTACGCGATGCCGAACAAGATCTTTGACTACGTCCAGGCCCGACTTGCCGTGCTCGTCGGTCCCAGCCCCGAGATGGCGTCGCTGGTGCGCGAGCACCAACTAGGCACAGTCAGTGATGACTTCACGCCAGAGTCTGTGGCCAAGGCCATCGACGCGCTCACCCCGGGGACAGTCGAGGCCGCCAAGCAGCACAGCGCGACCGCTTCCCGGGTGCTCTGCGCAGAGGAGCAGATCACCGGCTGGAGCGAAGCGGTCGATGCCCTCGCCGCCCGCGCCGTGCGGGAAGTCTGATGCACAGGGTGCGTTCAGTGCGCTGTGTCAGTCGCTAGCCACCGATCCGCGATCGCCTGCCGACGCGCGCGGTCGCGTGCCAGCGCGCCAGAAGCCTGCGCGAGCAGCAGACTCTCCTCGAGCCAGGTCAGACGCTGATCCGGTGTTGTCGCTGCACGTGCGAGCAGCGTGGCCGTCGTGTCCGACGTCCCACGCCACGCGGGTGCATTCTCAGGTTTGCTCATCGTCGTCCACGATAGGTGTGCCTGACAGCCTCGACCAGGCATCGACGACCACGTAGTCAACAGCTGCCTGGTCCAGGGCGGCGAGGAGATCCAAGATCCGTCGCACCTGCGCACCCTATCGACTCGCCCCTCCACCTGGGCACGGATAGTGCCTCTGTGCACCGGTTACAACTCGCTCACAAGGGACCATGCGTGCACAGGTTCGTCAGGGGGACAGCGTGTCCAGCACCGCTGCGGCCGCGTTGCCGGTGCCGTAGGGGGCCGCGTCGGTTGGGTCGGGGGCGGGTCGGCTCGCGGCGGACGCCACGGCAGGGCCGGGCTCGACCAGCACGTTCCAGCCCAACTCGACCGTCTCGACCCACTCGGTCTCGGTGCGCACCGTCGTGCACGGGGTGCGCAACACAAAGGCCTCCTTCTGCAGCCCACCGGAGTCGGTGATCACGCCCCGTGCCGCGTCGACCGCGGCGACCAGGTCGGGGTAGGCCAGCGGGTCGCGGGTGGTCAGCGAGCCCCCGTCCAGGTCGAGCCCCTGCTCGGCGGCCTTGGCCCGCAACCGGGGGTGGGCCAGCAGCACGACCGGGTGATCCACCGCCTGCAGCGCCGCCACGATCGCGGCCAACCGGGCTGGGTCGTCGGTGTTCTCGGCACGGTGGATGGTGGCGACCGAGAACCCGCCCGCCGACAGTCCGAGCCGCTCCAGCACGGCACCCGTGTCCGCCAGCCGCTCCCGGACCAGCATCAGGACATCCACCATCACGTCGCCCACCAGCACCGACCGCTGCGCCAGGCCCTCGGCGGCGAGGTGGTCCATCGCCACCTGCGTGGGGGCCAGCAACAGGTCGGCGGCGTGGTCGGTGAGCACCCGGTTGTGTTCCTCGGGCATCCGCCGGTTGAACGAGCGCAGCCCCGCTTCCAGGTGCGCGATCGGCAGGTGCAGCTTCACCGCCGACAGCGCCCCGGCCAGCGTCGAGTTCGTGTCGCCGTACACCAGCACCCAGTCCGGCCGGTGCTCGGTGAGCACCGCGTCCATCGCCGAGAGGATCGCGCCGGTCTGCTCGCCGTGGCCACCGGAGCCGACGCCGAGGTGGACGTCCGGGTCCGGGATGCCCAGATCGGCGAAGAAGACGTCCGAGAGCATCGGGTCGTAGTGCTGCCCCGTGTGAACGATCACGTGACCCACCCCGCGGCGCCGGCACTCGTCCGCGACGGGCGCGAGCTTGACGAACTGGGGGCGGGCACCGACGACGCTCAGGATCTTCACGGGCCCAAGCCTAGGGCCGACGACCCGTGATCAGTGTGTTCCCGCATGAACCCGAACGCTCGCGCTATGACCAGGGCCGACCAGCTTCGCGTCGCAGGTGTGAAGGGGAGCGTCCAGGGCCTCCGCCAGTGCGAGGTAGGCCGCGTCGTAGGCCGTGTGCTGATGACGCAGCTCCCAGATGCGCTGCGCCAGGGGCTCGGTGTCGTGTCGGCCGATCTGCAACTCGAAGTGGTCGGTGCGTGCGACGTCTGCGTCCGCGGGCGTGAGCTTGCGGCCGAGCACGAGCCCGCGGAGGACTGAAAGCACTTCGATGTCGAGGAGGTGGGGCGCTGCGACGTCGCCGCTCAGTGCCTGCAACAACTCCTCGTCCGGCTCGCGACCGACCAGGGCCTCGACCATCGCCGAGGCGTCGACGACGATCACCGCCGGGACTCGCGGACAGCCTCGACGATGTCAGCGTTGCTCGGTCCACGTGAGCGGTCGCGCTGGCGCAGGCGGTCCACGATCTCGGCATTGGTGGGCCGCGCGGCGAGGCGGCCGAGTTCGGCGACCACATAGGCCGAAAGCGACTTCCCATCAGCAGCAGCACGCTCTTTGAGGACTCGAGCCACTTCGGGCGGCACATCTCGCACATACAACGTGGTCATGAGCCTATGCTAGCACTCTGCAAGCAATCCGTCTCCGACCAGTGCACGCCTAGTGGCTCCGTGTGACAGGTATGGCCCGCGTGCAGGCCGCGTAAGCCTGCACAGCTTGGGGGCGGTTAAGTTGGGCGCCATGCGCATCCTCGCCGTCTCCACGTGGCTCCCGACGCCCGGCAGCCCGTCCATGGGGTCCTTCGTGGTCCGGGACGCGCAGGCCATCGCCGGCCTCGGTCACGATGTGCACCTGGCGCACCTCATGCCCCCGGAGCAGTATGCCGAGGGGCTGGCCGAGCGCGCCACCATCGGTGGGCTGCCCCTCACCCGGGTGCCGATGGGCACCAGCGACCCGGTCCAGATCGCCCGTGCCGGGCAGGTGCTGCGCGGGATGGCGCAGCACGCCGACGTGGTCCACACGATGGCCTTCTCCAGCCTGCTGCCGCTGGCGCTGCGCCGGCCGGTGGCGCCGTGGGTGCACACAGAGCACTGGTCGGGACTGACCGCCCCGCACACCCTCCCCGCCTCCTGGCAGCGGGTGCTGCCGGTGCTCAGGCGGGCACTCACCAGGCCGGATGTGGCGACGGCGGTCTGTGACTACCTGGCCGCGCCGATCCGTGCGGTGCGCGGCCCGAAGCTGACCACAGTCGTGCCGTGCATCGTCCCGGTGCCCGAGCCCGTGCCGCCGCGCCCGGCCGACCACCGCAAGCTGCGTCTCGTCTCGGTTGGTGGGCTGATCGAGCGCAAGGACCCGCTGCTGGCGGTGGACACCCTGGCCGAGTTGCTGCTGCGCGGCTACGACGCCCGCCTCACCTTCGTCGGGCAGGGGCCGTTGGAGGGGGCGATCCGGGATCGGGCACGTCTGCTGGACATCACCGACCGGGTCCGGCTCACCGGCGCCCTGGACCGGGACGGGGTCCTCGACCAGCTGGCCCGCGCCCACCTGTTCCTGGGGCCCACGCGCGGCGACAACTTCTTCGTCTCCTGCGCCGAGGCACTCGTGGCCGGCCGCCCCGTCGTCGTCGGCTCCACCGGTGGGCAGGGGGAGTACATCGACGAGCAGGTCGGGGCCACCGTGCCCACCCAGTCGGCCACCGCCTACGCCGACGCCGTGGAGTCGGTCCTGGCCCGCACCCAGGGCCTGAGCGCCCAGCAGATCTCCGACACCGTGGGCCAGCGCTTCTCGGTGGACTCGGTCGCCGCGGGCTACCAGGACGCCTACGACCGGGCAGGACACGGCCGCCGATGACCACCATGGTCTTCCACGCGCCCTACCCGCTGGGGGAGCGGGCCGGCTCCGGCTCGGGGGTGCGGCCGGTGCGGATGCGGGAGGCGTTCGAGGAGGTCGGTTGCCAGGTCATTGAGGTCACGGGCTGGGGCCGGCAGCGAGCCGCCGGCCTGCGTGAGGTGTCCCGGCGCCTGGCAGACGGGGAGCGGATCGACTTCGCCTACGGCGAGAACTCCACCATGCCCACGCTGCTCACCCAGCCGCACCACCTGCCCACGCACCCCGTGGTTGACCTGCGGCTGCTGTGGCTGCTGCGGCGGCACCGGGTGCCCACCAGCCTGTTCTACCGGGACATCTACTGGGCCTTCCCCGAGTACACCGAGCGCGTCCACCCGGTGATCGCCGCCGGCACCCGCACGCTCTACCACGCTGAGCTCCTCGCCTACGCTCGGTGGCTGGACCGGGTCTACCTGCCGTCCCTGCAGATCGCCGACTACGTGCCGCACCTGCGCCGGGCGCAGGTGGCCGCGCTGCCGCCGGGGGGACGGATCAGGCACGCTCCGTCGCGGTCCACGCAGCTCACCGTGTTGTACGTCGGCAACCTCAGCCCCTACTACCGGATGACCGAGATGGTCGCGGCCGTGGCCCGGACCGAGGGCGTCCGGATGATCCTGTGCACCCCGCCAGAGGCGTGGGAGGCGGTGCGCGAGGACTATGCCCCGTTCCTGGACGACTCGATCGAGGTGGTGCATCGGCACGGCGACGGGCTGCCGGAGCTGTTCGAGCGGGCCGACGTGTGCTCTCTGGTGGTGGAACCCTCGGAGTACCGGGACTTCGCTGCCCCGGTGAAACTCTATGAGTATCTCGGCTACGGCAAACCGGTGTTGGCCAGCGCGCAGACCCTGGCCGGCCGCACCATCGCTGCCGAGGACCTCGGATGGCAGGTGCCGTACCAGCGGGAGGTGCTCGCCGGCATCCTCACCCGGCTGCGAGACGACCGGCCGCAGGTGAGGGCCGCCACCGAGCGGGTGCTGACGGCCCGAGCCGGGCACACCTGGACGGCGCGCGCCGAGACCGTGCGCCAGGACCTGCGCCACCTGGACCGTCGCAGACCGGTGCGTGCTTAAACTCGGGGACCAGCGCCCGGAACCACCGGTGCCGCCGATGCGTTCGGCAACCGGGGTCCGGCACCGTCCGGGCCTGCACCACGACCTACCAGGAGAGCCATGAAGATTGCCGTTGTCGCTCTGGGCAAGATCGGCCTGCCGCTGGCGGTGCAGTTCGCCGACGCCGACCCGGCACACGAAGTCGTCGGGGTGGATGTCAACCCGTCCGTGGTGGAGCTGGTCAACCAGGGCACCGAGCCGTTCCCGGGGGAGGCGCACCTGGCCGAGAAACTCGCCGAGCTCGTCCCGGCCGGACGGCTGCGGGCCACCACCGAGTATGCCGAGGCGATCCCGGGTGCGGATGCGGTGGTGCTGGTGGTCCCCCTGTTCGTGGACGAGGCGACCGGGCAACCGGATTTCGGTTGGATGGACCAGGCCACGCGCAGCCTGGCCGAGCACCTGCAGCCGAGCAGCACCGGCGGCACGCTGATCTCGTATGAGACGACCCTGCCGGTGGGCACCACCCGCGGCCGGTGGAAGCCGATGATCGAGGAGATCTCCGGGCTGACCGAGGGCGCCGAGGACGGGTTCCACCTGGTGTTCAGCCCCGAGCGGGTGCTCACCGGCCGGGTCTTTGAGGACCTGCGCCGCTACCCCAAGCTGGTGGGCGGCCTGTCCGAGGCCGGGACCCAGCGGGCGATCGACTTCTACCAGGCGGTGCTCACCTTCGACGAGCGCTCCGACCTGCCCCGACCCAACGGCGTCTGGGACATGGGCACCGCCGAGGCCGCCGAGATGGCCAAGCTGGCCGAGACCACCTACCGGGACGTCAACATCGGGTTGGCCAATCAGTTCGCCCGGTACGCCGACTCGGCCGGGATCGATGTGCAGAAGGTAATCGAGGCCTGCAACTCCCAGCCCTACAGCCACATCCACCAGCCCGGGATCGCGGTCGGCGGGCACTGCATCCCGGTCTACCCGCGCCTCTACCTGTCCACCGACGCCGACGCGACCGTGGTGCGGACCGCGCGGGAGGCCAACGCGGCCATGCCGGAGTATGCCGTGGCCCGCGCGGAGGCGCTGCTGGGCTCCCTGACGGACCTGCGGGTGGTGGTGTTGGGGGCCTCCTACCGGGGCAAGGTCAAGGAGACCGCCTTCTCCGGGGTGTTCGGCACGGTGGCGGCGCTGCGTGAGCGCGGCGCGCAGGTGCTGGTGCACGACCCGATGTTCACCGATGCCGAGCTGGCCGCCTACGGCTGGGAGCCCTACCAGTGGGCCCCCGGGCAGACCGGCGCGCCGGTCGATGTGGCCATCGTGCAGGCGGACCACCCGGAGTATGCCGACCTGTCACCGGAGCAGCTGCCCGGCATGCGCCTGCTGCTGGATGGTCGTCGCATCACCGACCCCGCCGCGTGGACCGGGGTGCCCCGGCTGACCATCGGCGGCGGTGAGCCGGTCACCCCATGAGCTGGTGGGGGGTGCTGCCCGGCATCATCATGATGGCCGGGCTCTGGCTGGCGCCGGGTTATCTGTTCCTGCGGGCCCTGGGGGTGCGTGGGCTGCTGGCCCTGGGCGCGGGCGGCGGGGTCACCTCCGCGGCCGCCGGCGTGCTGGCCATCGGCTACGACCTCGTCGGCATCCGGTGGAGCCTGCCGACCTTCCTGATCGGGTGCCTGGCCGGGATCCTGGTGGCGGCCCTGGTGGGGCGGTTGCTGCACACCACCGCCGACCCGGCCGGTGCGCTGGTCGCCGGCACCCGCCGACTCACCGGCAGTGAGCGTGGCTGGTTGGTGCTGACCGGCCTGGTCGGAGCCAGTGTGCTGTCCCTGGCGATGATGACCGGCATGCAGCGGGCCGACATGCCGCTGCAGGTCTGGGACGCGGTCTACCACCTCAACGCGCTGTGGTTCATCCAGGACACCGGCAACGCCTCCAGCCTGGGGTCGATGGCGCCGATGTATGCCGACACCGCCGCTCCGTACTACCCGACGGTCTGGCACTCGATCGTGGCGATCGCCCCCGGCTTTGACAACGTCACCCAGGCCGCTAACGCCTCCTCCATCGTGCTGGGGACCGCAGTGTGGATGACCTCGTTGGTGGCGCTGTCCCGGGTGGTGTGGCCGGCCCGGGCGCTGCCGGTGGTGCTCACCCCGATCGTGGCCAGCACCTTCGTGACCTTCCCGGCGATCGCGGTCTCCATGCTCGGGGTGTGGCCATTCGCGCTGAGCGTGGCCTGCCTCCCCGGGGCACTGGCTGTGATGATCGCGGCGCTGCGCGGCAACCAGACCTGGCGGATGCACCTGTGCTACGCCCTCGGGTTCGCCACGGCCGCCGCCGGGGTGGTGCTGGCCCACGGCTCCGGGCTGTTCTCGCTGGCCCTGCTGGCGGCGCCACTGCTCGCGGTGCTGTTGTTCCGGCAGGGGCGACGCTACTGGCGCCACGGGCACCAGGTGCCGGTGGCGCTGGCCGGCACCCTGCTCGTCGGTGCCGTGGTGGTCGGCACCCTGGTGCTGCTGAACTTCCAGCCGGTGCAGGCGATCCTGGAGTACGAACGGGGCGGGCAGGAGAGTTACTGGCCCGGCATCGGCAGCCTGTTGATCGACCACCCGTTGATCTACGTCTACGAGATCCGGTCGGTCAACCTCGTCGTCACTGCCATGGCCTGCGTGGGTATCTACCTGACGATCACCCGCAAACACGCACGGTGGTTGGTCGTCGCGTTGCTGGCCGCTGCGGTGCTGACGCTGTTGGCCGCCGGTCCGCCGGAGAACCCGTTGCGGGTGCTGGCCGGCTTCTGGTACACCCAGGCCTCCCGGATCAACCAGTTGTTCGTCATCCCGATGATCGTCCTCGCGGCCGGGGGGCTGGCCTTCACCTGTCGTCGGTTGGCGGACCGCTGGCGCTTCCCGATCACCGGCACGACGGTGGTCGTGCTGGTCGGAGTGGCGCTGGCCACCTTCGGGCTGCGGTGGCCCTCCCAGGTGGAGGTGATGTCCTCGGTGTACAGCCACTGGCCGATCGCCTGGGGCACGATGATCGACTCCATGGACGAGCTGGCGATGATCGACCGGGCCGATGAGGTGCTGCCCGATGATGCGGTGGTGCTGGGGGAGCCGGTCAACGGATCGCCCTACCTGCTGGCTCGCAGTGGTGTTCAGGTCGTCTACCCGCAACTGACCACCATCGAGGGGTCCCCGGAGCACGCCCTGCTGGCCCAGGAGTTCAACCGGTGGTTCACCGAGCCGGAGGTCTGTGCAGCGGTCCGAGACCTGGGGGTGACCCACGTGTATGCCGATGACCTCACCTTCGAGGAGGGCGGCAAGTACGAGGAGACCACCCCCGGGTTGCGGGTGATCGACACCGACCGGCCCGGGTTCGAGTTGGTCGACGAGGGCGGCCAGGCCTCGATCTGGCGGTTTACCGGCTGCGACTGACCTCCGGCCCGGGTCAGCGGGCGGTCTCGCGCCGCGGCCTCCGGTCACTGGGTCGGCCCAGACGCACGACCAGCAGCCGCTGTAGCACCCGGAGGTCAAGAGATTCTCGGGTTCCGTAAAGTCCTTGCAAAGTTGTGCTCGAGGTGTTGCGGGGGTCGTGGAGCCTGGCTAGCGTCACGGGTGCGACAGGCCCCCGCGGGAGCCTGTCGCTGACCGGGGACGTGGCCGAGTGAGCGGGGTAGATACGTGGAACTGGAACGGTGTTGGGGTGAACAAACCCAACTCCTGACCGAGGCCGTACGGGGGGTCGGCCACCGCGAAGCCCTGTGTTTCATCGTCCGGGGTGGTCCTGGGCAGGGCGTCTCTGACGTCGTCCGCGCACTCGGACACGCAGCTGTGGGGCACGAGGCGACCGAACGCGCCACGATCTGGGTCGATGCGGTGACCGACGAGCAGTTCGGTCACCATGTGCTGGTCTCCCGGCAGGACCCGGCCGGCCACGGCCCACTGCCGGCTAGCAGCCAGGGCACCCCAGCGGGCTCCGCATCCCGCCATCAGGTCGAGCACACCAACAGCCCCGGCCCGCACCCCGCGGTCGCCGACGCGCTGCACACCATCGGCCAGGACGATGACGGGCACGGCCGGCTGGTCCTGGTCGACGCTTTCCATCACCTGCCCGCCGCCGACGCAGCCGCGCTGGTGGAGTGGCTGCAGCAGCAGCGCTTCACCGACACCGTGGTCGTGCTGGGGGTGCACCCGGTCGAGTGCCCACCGGAGCAGGCCCAACTCCTCAGCGTGCTCAGCGCCGCCACGACGGTGGATCTACCGCGACTGTCCACTGAGCAGATGTCCGCGCTGCTGGCGGTGCGTCACCCGAAGTGTCCGGCCCCGGCGCTGCGCACCATCGCCGAATTCTCCCGGGGAGTTCCCGCCCTGGCGTTCGAGGCGGCCGACCACCACTGCGTGCAGGCCGAGTCCGAGGCAGAGGCCGGGGAGGACGTCCTGGCCCGGTCCCTGCAACTGGCCATCCACCGGGTGTGCCTGCCGGTGCTGACCCGCCAGGGCACTGCAGACCTCCGGTTGGGCCTCACCGCGACGCTGACCATCCCCGAGGGCACCGTGGACGACGTCGCCACCGTTGTGGAGCACCCCGAGCCGGCGCGGATCGAGACCCTGCTCAAACAGATCGGCCTGCTCGGCGGCACCCAGACCCGCGCGGACATCGTTCGTGACGCGGTCCTGTCCGGCACTGACCCCGACCACGTGCGCTGCGCTGCCGGCACCGCGCTCGGCCTGCTGGAGCGGGTGGACGCGCCCCCGGAACGGATCCTGGAGCTGGTCGAGATCCTGGGGCCGGAGGACGGCAACTATCTGACGGTCGCCAAACGAGCCGTCGAGGGGTTCCTGGACCGCGGGATGGACGAGCGCGCTCTCGGGCTGGCGCTGCAGGCGCTGCGACGCTCCCAGTGTCCCGACGTCATCGGCTGGGCGCGTTCCGTGGCGCTGAGCCTCGCGGTCACCCGTGACTGGGCCCGGGCCAGCACCATGATGCTCGCGGGCGGGCCACACGACACCCTGGTCCGTGAGGTGGTGGCCTCCGGAGAGCTGTGCCCGGAGTTCAGCATGGACGCGGCTCACGCGGTGGGGGCCGTGACCGAGTCCCTGCTGAGCGAATCCGATGGAGCAGGGCCGCCGCCGGCTCCTTCGGCGACGACACGGGCTGACCAGAAGGACTGGTCGACGTCCGCGTCCACACCCATGACCGACGGGGCCGGGTCGGGAGCCATGGCCGCTGACGAGCCGGAGTCAGGCCTGTGTGACCAGGCCCTGCTGATGCACCATCACCTGCTGACGGGCCGCAGCACCTCTGCCCGGGTGCTGGCCTCGATGCTGACACGACGCGGCGCGGTGCGCTGCGTTGACCTCTCCGCCCTGTTGGTCGGCGCCTTGCGTGGCCGGGCGGCCGAGCACACCCTGCACCAGCTGGAGGAGCGGCTCACCGAGACCGTCGGGACCTTCAACGTCGGCGCGCACCGCGCCGCGCTGCTGGCCGCGACCCATCTGGTGCTGGCCAACCACCAGGCTGCTGCGGAGTGGAGCAACATCGCCACGCTCACCGCGGGCCCGGAGGACCTCAGCTCCAGCGGCCTGGGCCATGCCATCGCCGCGCTGGCCCAGCTGCGCCTGGGGGACCTAGATGCGGGAGCCACCCACGCGGCGACGGCGGCTGACACCTTCACCTCGCTGCGGGCGGACCGGTTGGCGACCTTCGCCGGGTACATCGCGGCGCACGTAGAGATCGAGGCCGGGCGATCCAGCCGCCTGCCCAGGCCGCCGCAGGACCGTTGGCACCCGATCTTTGAGGTCTACGCCACCTATGTGCACGCCCGACAACTGGTAGCCGAGGGCAGCGTGGACCAGGGGGTGGCCGAGCTCTTCCAGGTGGGGCGGAGCCTGGAGGGGCTGGGGCTGGCCAACCCGACCCTGGTCAACTGGCGTCCGCACCTGATCGCGGTGTTCCGGGGCACCCACAAGGACGACTTCGCCAAGATCGTCGAGTCCGACCTGCTGACGGCGATGCGTCGTTGGCACCGGGCGAACCCTCAGGGTGCGCTGCGTCGCAGCCACATCCTGGGGGCCCGGGCCTGCGACCTGGTGCCGACTGCGCAGGTGCCGCTGGAGCCGGCGCCGAACAGCCCGGAGCCCATCGCACTGTCCGAGGCCGAGTCACGCGTCGTGCGCCTGGTGGTCCAGGGCCAGTCCAACCGGGAGGTCGCGCGCGAGCTCTACCTGAGCAAGCGCACCATCGACACCCACCTGAGCAACGTCTACCGCAAACTCGGGCTGAGTTCCCGGGGGGAACTCAGCGAGTACGTGCGCGCCACCGACCTGGCGGCAACCCGTCCCGAGCGGCAGGGGGAGCACCACGGCGGATCAGAGTTGGCACCGTTCTACGGCTGAGGCGCCGGTGGTGCGGTTGGGTCGCCCGTCGCGCAGCCTGACTGAGGCGCCGGCCCGCGCGTCGTACCGCCTATGCTGCCGCTGACTCGGCGAGGAAGCCGCTCAGCGGCCCCCGGCAGATCTCCGGCTCCTCCAACAGCGGCAGGTGCCCTGCTCCGGGCACGGTGACCACCTCGCACTGGGGGGCGTGCTGCTGCAGCAGCCGAGCGTTCTCCCGGAACCGCGGCATGTCCTCCGTGCCGCTGATCACCAGCAGCGGCAGAGACAATGCCTCAAGGTCCTCGAGGGTGTGCACAGTCCGCACCAGTCGGCCCATCGCGCCCGTCCGCAGCTCGGTGAACTGGTGTCGGGCCACCACCTCGGCCATCCGCTGGTAAGCGAGCGGATGGTCCCGCAGACCGGTGAAGATGTCGGGCGGGTCGGCCATCCACTGGCGGGCCATGAGTTCGCCGGGTCCGTAGGCGCGCAGGGTGTTGAAGAGCACCATGAACTTCGCACTGGCTGCTGGGTCGTCAGGCACCCCCGACAGCGTCGGTGCCCCCAACACCAGTCGGTCCAGCACATCCGGATGGTCCAGCGCCACCTGGATCGCCACACAACTACCGAAGGACAGCGCCACCAGGGACCGACACCCCTGCTCCCGTAGCTGATCGGCGACATCCGT
The DNA here is from genome assembly GCA_964450585.1 of uncultured Ornithinimicrobium sp. GTDB lineage: Bacteria > Actinomycetota > Actinomycetes > Actinomycetales > Dermatophilaceae > Ornithinicoccus. Next base: position 25,963 of record CAYVEH010000006.1, on the reverse strand, counting down.
GGCCAGCTCCGGCAGGCTGGCCGGCATCGGCTGCTGCGCAGCAGCACCGTGACCCGGTAGTTCCAGCCCGACGTGGGTCAGACCGGGCAAGGTCTGCCAGGCGTCCCGCCACACAGTGGCGTCCATGGTGTAGCCGTGCAGCCACGCGACGCGCGGTGTCACCGGCGAACCGGGGGGCGATGCCTCAGGCATCATTCGCTGCAGGCAGGAGGCGGGGTGCCTCCGGGGCATCGGACAACTTGGGGAACTCGGCGCAGAACTTCTGGTAGGCCATCACGTTCGCATCGCGTTCATCCATCAGGGTCGGGGCATCCGGGTCCAGGTTGTTCCAGATCTCACCGTCCTGTTTCATCGCCACTCGGGAGCCTGCCACGATGTTCTCCACGGGGTCCTCCGGGAACCCCGCCACACTGACCCGGACCTGGCACCCGGTCTTGGTCGGAATGGCTGCGGTGATGATGACCGGGTCCTTGCCGGTCGACCCGAAGGACGTGGCCACCAAGGTGGGGCTGAACGCGGTAGCGCGGAAACCATTCTGGGTCTTGGCCGCGCCGGTCAGGCTGTTACCGAGGTACTTCTGCAGTGCCATGGCCATCTTGGCGTCGATCCACGGCTCGGCCACCGTGGTGAAGTCGCCACCGATCTGCAGATATCCGTCCTCGTGCACGATGGCCTCAAGATCACCCACGCCTGGCACATTGTGGACCGGGGAGAAGTGTTCGGCATCGAATGCGTTCTCCACGACGTAACTGATCGGCACCGTGAACTCGGTGGTGATGGCAGGGGTCACCGACCGGTCGCCCAGCAACCTGGGAAAGGTCTCGGCGAAGGTGCACTCACCCTCGGAGCGGTCGGTGAGGCGGGTGAAGATCAACGGACCGAACACCAAGGTGGGGTAGGAACGGACCCTGAGCGGGCGATCGCTCTCGCCCAGCATGATCTTCCGGCCGTGGAACGGGCAGATCACACAGTCGCCCTTGAGCTTGCCGCCGTAGGCCAGGTTCGCGCCCCGGTGCGGACAGGTGGAGTCATAGACGCCGTAGCCGGGCTCGTCGTCGGTCTTCACGATCATCAGTCGCCGATCGCCGAGTTGGAGCGGAGTCAGGTCCTCCGTCAACTCATCAGTGAAGGCCACCAGGTACCAACCCGCGTGCAGTTCCTCGTTCATGCTCCAACTCCTTGAGTGATCTGGTGGATATGGGCGCTGGCGTGCAGGCCGCTGCTGCGGGCACGCTGCAGGAAGGGTGAACTGGGGCCGGCGAGCGTGGCCTCCCCGGCAAAGTAGATCCGGTCAGCCACCGGGGTGCTCCACCGTTGTGCCCAGGCCGCGGACTCCTCGTGCGGCAGGGTGAATGCTCCGGTGGCAAACGGGTCGGCCGTCCAGTCGTGCCAGGAGATATCGCCGTCAGTGGTAACGCCGACCGCGCCAGCCTCCTCCACGAGGGCGGTCAGCTGCGCGGGGTCCTCGCCGACCAGCTGACGCAGCCGCGGGGCGGCCCGACCCTTGGCCACGATCGTGACGTGCGACCGCCCGGCGACCCAGGTCATGAAGCCGCACCCGTGGGCCAGGTCGCATCGGAATCCGTCGCTGGGAGCCGGCTCGCGCAGCGGCACGGCGGCCACGACGGCGGGTGCCAGAGACAATTCGCGGGCCGCTGCCACCTGAGTCGCTGGCATCTCCTCCACGACGAGCTGACCGGAGCCGACGACCGGTGGTGGGACGGTCAGGATGACGGCGCCGGCCGTGACGGTCTGCTCCGTCTCCGGCGCGGTCCGGACGGTCAGCCGCACCCCGTCAGTATCCCGACCGACGTGCAGCAGCTGGTGCCCGGTGTGCACCGGGACCTGGTGGGCTAGTGGGGCCAGCAGAGTGAGCAGGCCGGCAGGTACGGTGAACTCGGCATCGGTACGGAAGGAAAAGACCGGCTCGGTGCACAGTCGTTCGAGGCTCACCGCACCCGGGTCAGCGCCGGTGACCTGCTCCAACCAGCCTGGAAGGGCCTGCGAGCTCTCACCCGGCAGCCGCATCATGCTCAGTGCCATCTCCAGCGTGACGCGAGGTGACATCTGTGGCCCGAGAGCTCGTCGGAGGGCCTGCAAGGCACCAGTCAAGGCGGGTGGCGGAAGGAAGCCGTTGCTGCCGGCCAGGTCGCGCACCTGGCCGTCCGGCGTGATGAGGTCAGCGTGTGCCGGGGCCGAACCAGCGACCAGGCTCCGGGAAGGCTCCTCCACGAGGTCGAGGAGGGGATTGTCCGAGCCGTGCAACACCTGAGCGCCGAGCTCAGCGACACCGCCGTGCGGCATCGGGCGGCTGTCGATGCGTCCACCGATCCGGTCCCGTGCCTCCAGCACCACGACCTGGTGGCCGCGGCCGCTCAGGTCTGCCGCCGCTGTCAGTCCGGCAAGCCCGGCACCGACCACCACGACCTCGGCGCCAGCATCGAGCGGTGCGGAACGACCGGTGGTCATGACGTCGCCTCCGTCACCCTCGGTACCAGCGGCTCACGGAGTGACGTGCCGTGGTCGGCGGGTCGTGCCGCCTCGGGTGTCCCGCTGTTGCGGGCGGTACCCAGCCGGAGCCGGGTCGAGGTGGCTGTTCGTGGGAAGATCGCCGGCGCGAACGTCGGCTCTCCGGGGTCGAGTGCGGCCAGATCGGGATAGGTGCTCAGCAACTGGTGAGCCGCCGCGGGTGCGGTGGCGCGGATCAGGGCCGCGCCCATGCAGAAGTGGGCTCCGGCGCCGAGCGCCAGATGCTGGCGCGGTACCCGACCGCTGACCACCTCGTCGGGATCGCTGAACGCGGTGGAGTCCCGGTTGGCTGAGCCGATGTGGATCAGCACCATGGCCCCCTTCGGGATCGACCCCGAGGGTAGGGTCACCGCTCTGCGGGCGTGCCGCGCCACAAAGGGGATGGGCGTGTGCCAGCGCAGCACCTCCTCAACCAGGTCCGCGGCACTGCCCTCGGAGCGCAGTTGCTCGGCCGCGTCCGGGTTGGTCAGGGCGACCCGCACCGTGGAGGTGAGGACGTCTGCCCAGGGTGACCAGCCGCCGACCAGGCACAGGCCGAGCACTCCCTTGACCTCATCGGTGCTGAGGTCCGGCTCGGCGAGCAACTCGGCCAGCGGACTGCCCGGCTTCGCGTTGGGCAGCACCTCCTCGTCCAGGAAGGTTGCGAAGGCAGCCATGCTCGCGGTGTTGTCCGTGGCCGAGCGAGGGTCCGGCACCGGGTTGAGCGCCCCCCGGACGGCGCGGGCATGATGGTCCAGGCGTTGGCGTGTCGCCACGCCGGTGATGCTGAACAGGTGCGCCAGGACCAGCGTCGACAACGGCTCAGCCACATCGGTCAGCAGGTCAGGTTCCTTCGATAACCCACGGAGTCCATCGATCACCGACTGCATGTCCAGGGCGATCTGGCCGGAGATTCGCCGGATGGCCGGCGGACCGAGCAGTCGGCCGGCAGGTCGCCGCAACCGGTCGTGCTCGGCGCCGTCCGTGTTCAGCATGCTGACGGGTGTGTCAGCTGATCCCTGTCGAACCGCCTGGCCACCCGCGGCTGACAGCCCAGTGTCCCGCAGGGCCGCTTCACAGTCCGCGTGCCGGGTGAGCACGAGCATCCGAGAGAACGGCTCGGCGTAGATCGGGCTGTGCTCACGCAGCCACTGCAGGGTCGGCTGTGGATCAGCGGCGAACCGAGGGGAGAAGAATGGCGGGAGATGACTCGGCAGCCGGCCCATCGGCATACTGCTGGTCCCTGCTCCCTGGCGCCCGCTGTCCTCTGGGCGGGAGTTCACTTGACCCGGGGTCCCTTCCACTTAAAGGTCATCGTGGTCAGCACAGCGCCGACGACGATCCACAGGGCCAGCATCAGCGCGATCGACCCCAACGCCCAGGTGCCACCTGGCTCGACGACCTGGAAGTTCTCGGGAAGGAAGACGTAGCGGAAACCCTGGGTCATCCACTTCAGCGGGAAGACCGCTGCCACTGACTGCATCCACTCCGGCAACTGATGGAAGGGGAAGAACACGCCAGAGATGAACTGCAGCACCATGAACGGGGGAGTGACCACGGCGGAGGCTGAAGCGGCATTGGGAATCACCGCCGTGTAGGCCAGGCCACACAGCGAGCAGGCCGCGGTGCCCAGGATCAACACCCACAAGAAGACGGTCCAGTGCTGCGCGTCGGCGGGCAGGCTGAGCCCGAAGAAGGCGACGCCGATGCCGATCAGGATGATCACCTCGACGATCGAGGTGATGGCCACCAGCACAAACTTGCCGATGAAGTAGGCACCCTTGGGCATCGGGGAGCCACCGAGGCGGCGGATCAACCCCATTTCTCGCTCGATTGCTACCGTCATCGACAGTCCGGAGAAGGCGGTGCTCATGACACCGGCAGCGATGATGCCGGCCACAAAGTACTGCTTGAAATCGGTGTCGGTGCCCTCGATGGTGCCGGAGAAGATCGTGCCGAAGACCACCAGGAGCAACACCGGCAGCAGCAGGGTGAAGACCAGCTGCTGGGTGCTGCGGAAGAACGACTTCATCTCCACGACGCTGCGGTGGCGGGCAGCGGTCAGCAGACCGGGCATGGGCCCACGCGTGCTGGGGGCCCGGGACCTGCTTGATCGAGGCTGACCGGCCTTCTCTGCGTCGGGGACGCCGTTGCGAGCCACGGTCTCCGTCATCGCTGAGTCACCTCTTCCTGCTCGTCGTGGATGAGCCGGAGATAGGTGTCCTCCAGCGTGGGGCGGTGCACCGACAGACCCGGGAGCTCCGTGTGCCCCCGGTCGCGAGCCCAGGTGATCAGCCGGGCCACGGTTTCGGTGGGCTTGTCGGTGGCCAGGGTCGTCACGGGTCGGCTGCCGCTGACTGGCTTCTCGAGGCGAGCCAGGTCCTCGGGAATGACCTCACGAACATCACCGATCTCATCGAAGGAGACCAGGCTCCCGCCGCCGGCACTGTGCCCGAGCTCGGCGATCGTCCCGACGGTCAGCATGGTGCCGCGGGCAATGATCCCGGCCCGGTCGGCGAGGGTTTCTGCCTCGTCCAGGTAGTGCGTGGTCAGCACCGTCGTCGCGCCGAGCTCCCGGAAGTAGGCCACCAACTCCCAGGCCTCCCGACGAGCCTCTGGGTCCAGACCCGTCGTCGGCTCATCCAGGAAGATCAGTTCCGGCCGGCCGACGACACCGACAGCGACATCCAGGCGACGCTTCTGCCCGCCGGACAGTGTGGCGGTGCGCGCGTGGGCCTTGGCGCCCAGACCGACCATGTCGATCAGTTCGTCGGTGCCCAGCGGGTCGGAGTAGAAGGTTCCGAAGTGCTCGACCACCTCGCGCACCGTCAGATCGAAGTACTCCCCGGTGTGCTGGGGGACCACGCCGATCCGGTTCCGCCAGGAGCGGGTGTCCCGGCGTGGGTCCTGACCCAGCACGGATACCTCGCCAGAGGTGCGGGATCGGACCCCCACCAGGATCTCCAGGGTCGTGGTCTTGCCCGCTCCGTTGGGACCGAGAAGCGCAAAGACCTCGCCCTGGTGCACCTGCAGGTCGAGATCATTGACCGCGGTGAAGGGGCCGTACTCCTTGCGAAGCCCGGCGACATCGATGTGTAGCGGGATCTCCGCAGCCGGGTTCGAGGGAGACGACTCGGGTCCGGCCTCCAGCAGCGGGGGACTCATGATGGGCTCCTTCAGTAGTAGTCGACGCAGGTCTCGGCACGGTCATGTCGGGACGGTCAGCTGCAACACGAGCAGGGGCCACAGCAGCAGCAGGCGAACCCACCACCGATCGAGGCCATGTCGTCCAACTCCAGGTCTTCGGTATCGAGCTCGGGCGGGTCGGGGATCAACAGGCGGAAGGTCCCGGTCCGGTATCCGTCCAGCCACATGGCGATCTGGGCGTTGAGCCCGTCCGCATCAGAGTCGTCAGACATCTGGGTGCGCACGACCTCGATCCGAGCGTCTGCCGGGAGGGAGAGGCCGACTTCCTCGAGTGCGGTGCGCGGATCGCTCTGCAGACGCTCGGCATACTCGTCGCTCGACCAACTCGCGGTCAGCGCTCGGGTGTAGGCGTCGGTGAAGGCACGAGCCTGAGTATCGATGACGGTCATCTCGCTCCCCTCCGGGACGGCGGACATGGTGGCCTGGGTGGGGGCGTTCGGGACTGCTCTTTGCCCCCACCCAGGGATGGATCAACAGGAGCAGCAGCAGCAGGTGCAGGCCGCCGCGCCACCGGCCACTGCGGACAACTCCAGGGAGTCCAGGTCCTCGGTCGCGATGGTCGGGGTGCCCGGCACGTGGAATCGGAAGTGTCCCGAGGTCTGACCTCGCTCAAACAGCGCGACCTGGGCATCCATGGCGGCTGCGCCATCATGGCCGGCGGTGTAGGTGTCGACGTCATCCCCGTCGTGGGTGATGATCTCCACCGTCGCATCGGCCGGCAGCTCGATACCGGTCTCTGCCAGCGCCTGGCGTGGGTTGGCGTCCGCGAGCGCGGAGAAGTCTTCATCGGTCCAGGACTTCACCAGGAACTGCAGGTACTTGTTGGTGAAGTCTTCTTTCTCAGTCGGGGTCAGAGTCATTCCGTTCTCCTGACGTGTGGTCTGCCCCCTCGTCGGGAACAGGCTGTGTGGTTAGCACTGGATGGTGGCTAGAGGGCGGTCTCTAGCGGTTGGTCTGTAGGGGCATGACCTAGACTGGCAAGTGGTGGTGGCCGACTATCCGGTGATAGGCAATGTCGTGGATGGTCGGCCGGGACGGTCGGGCTGTACGCCCGACCGGACGAGCCACCGGGCCCTCGTCGGGGCCGCCCCTTCGGCGGCCTCGACGAGGCACCCCTACACACATGGTGGTCACCCGCAGCAGCAGCAGGGGCAGCAGCAGCAGCCCCAGGCTCCACCTGCGAGGTCGGCCAATTCGTCCAGATCGAGGTCGGCGGTGTCGACCTGTGGTGTCTCCGGCATGTGGAACTCGAAGTAGCTCGTCTCCAGACCCTTCTCGTACAGCTCCACCTGGAGGTCCAGGCTGCCGCCCTCGTTCTGCGTCTCCGGTGTGTCCCCGCCCTGTCGGGTCTGATCGGCACCGTTCGGGTTCCGGACGACGACGACCTTGGCCCCTTCGGGAAGCTCCAGGCCCACCTCGGCGAGGGCCGCCCGGGGATCGCTCTCGAGCTTGGCGGCGTACTCCTCGCTGGACCAGCTGGTCACGAGCGCCCTGGTGTAGGCCTCGACAAAGGTGTTTCTCTGATCCTCGGTGATGGTCATTTCGAGCTTCCTTCGTGCGGGATCCTGTCCGGTGGTCAGCTGCAGCAGCAGGGACAGCAGCAGCAGTAGACGGTCCAACCGCCGGCAACGTCGGCGAGCTCGTCCAGGTCGAGCTCGGAGGTGTCGACCTGCGGGGTCTCGGGCATGTGGAACTCGTAGTGCCCGGTCTCCAGACCCTTCTCGTACAGCTCCACCTGAAGGTCCAGGCTGCCGCCCTCACCCTGGGTGCCCTGCTCCTGAGCGCCTTCCTCCGGCGGCTCGGTCTTGCCGATGTTGCGGACGACCTCGATGCGGGCGTCCGCCGGGAGCTCCAGGCCGACCTCCGCGAAAGCTGCCCGCGGGTCGCTCTCCAGCTTGGCGGCGTACTCCTCGCTGGACCAGCTGGTCACCAACGCCTTGGTGTAGGCGTCGATGAAATTGTTCTTTTGCTCTTCGCTGATGCTCACGATCGTTCTCCTCTGTTGTGTGCGGGTCCACTTCACGGGTCACCGAGTCCGGTCGACTTGGTGACTGCTGCCCATGCTGCTCATCGAGTCACGCAGGGGGGAAGCATCCACGATGCTGAGCTGACGCGTAACCGCGTTGTCGGGCTACGTAGGCGCACGGCTCAGGTACGCGGAAGCGGGCCGCAAGGGTGCGGAGCGAGCACGTAGCGGAGCCACTACCGGATACGTAGCGGCAGCCACGGGGCGGGGTAGGTACGTATCTGATGCGCAAGAGACGCGCAATCCCTTGCAGGCCTCCACCTGATGCTGGTGAAGTCGCCATATGCCAAGCCACACCGTGAGCGCCGATGTCGACGTCGCGGCGCCGAGGGAGCCCTCGAGCTCCTACCGCCCGGGCCGTGGGCGGCAGCGGGACGCGGAAATGGAGCGTCTGGACCGCCAGGCCGACCTCACCTTCGGAGCAGAGTTTGACCTGATGCTCCGCGGCGGTCTGCGTACGGACGGCACCCTGCTCGATCTCGGAAGTGGCAACGGCACGATCACCCGACGCCTTCGGGACCGATTGCCACGGGCGCAGGTGATCGGTGCCGATGTGGACCCGCAGCTGCTGGCCCTCGTCCCCGAACCCGCCCTGCTGCTGGTCGATGGACGCATCCCGCTGGAGGAGAACGCTGTCGACGACGTGCTGGTGCGGTTCGTTGCCCAGCACCTCCCCCCGAGCGACCGTGCGTCGTTGTGGGCCGAGGTGCTACGCGTCCTGCGCCCGGGTGGTCGGGTGCACGTCGTGGACGTCGACGACAGCGATGCCGGTGTCGCCACCCCCGAACAGCCAGGACTGCGGCAGGTCTACGCCAAGGTGTTCCATGCCCAGGCTGCTCTGGGCGGCGACCGGGCTGTCATCGGCAAGGTCGCCCAGGAACTCAGCGCCGCCGGCTTCAGCGGAGCAGCCCGATGCCGGGAGTCGGTCACGTCACAGCAGCGTCCGCTGGAGGATTTCGCCGTGCACATCGGCCCGGAGCGGCATGTCGCCTCGGTGGCCGAGGGAGTGCTGTCCATCGCCGACCTCGCAGCGGTCACCGGAGCCTGGCAGGCGATCCTCACGGACCCACAGGGCTACATCAGCATCAACGTGCACATGGTCAGAGCCAGCAAGCCCGTCCAGCCCGGGCACGTCCCGTCCAGCGAAGGAGAGACATCATGACCGAAACCAAGACCGGCAAGCCGATGAACCAGAACCTGAAGACCTTCATCGCCATCTTCTGCTTCATTTGGGGCGTCGTCGGTGTCGTGCTGTGTGTCGTGAACCTGAACCAGGAGCCTGCCTCCACCGGGTTCGCGATCCTTTTTGCCGCCGTGGGGATGATGGGTTTCGTGGGCGGTTGGCTGCTCACGCGCAAGCCGCGCTATTAATTGGCGTCCTGGTGCAGCACCGTGCCGCCGGTGCGTTTTGTGAGCAACGCGTCACGGACTGTGAGACGGCCCCATCTCTGTCACAAACCTAAGGAGTAGACGTATGAGTGCGCTGCGGTTCCGGAGCAGTTTTCAGGTGGAAGTATTGGAGGGAAAGCGCCTATTCCTGCTCAATGAGGGACAGACCATCATCGTCGAGAACCCTGCGACGGTGAAGGTTGCTGCTCTCATCGATGGTACGAGATCGCCAGCGGACATCATGATGGCGCTCAGCAAGGAAATGCCTCCGAACCAGGTGTTCGTGGAGATCGCCAAACTGCAGAAGGCCGGTCACGTGATCACCACACCCGACACCGGCTCTGCTGCCCAGACCTTCATCGAGGGGTGGGGCCCGGCCACCGACGGTTTCTCGGAGAAGGCTGCTGCCTTCCCGGTGGCTGTGCTGGACCGGACCGAGACCGGCACTGCGGCGGCGCTGGAGGAGGCACTGGCCCAGCCCGGCCTGGGAGTGCGCCATGTGGCCGAGGCCGATGACCTCGGCGACGCGGCCCTGACGGTGGTTGTGGTCGAGGACTATCTGCAGGACGGTCTCGCCGAGTTGAACCAGCGGCTGCTCGATGAGGGGCGCACCTGGATGTTGGCCAAGCCCTTTGGACGCAGCCTCTGGGTGGGGCCGCGTTTTGTGCCTGGTGAGACGGGCTGCTGGGAGTGTCTGGCCGATCGGCTGGTGGCCAACCGGCAGGCGGAGCGCTACGTGGCCGGCAAGCGTGGGGGCGGTCTGCCGCGGCAGAAGCCGGCCGGTCTGGCACCTGGCGCGGCGGGAATGACCGCCGGACTGATCGCCACCGAAGCCTTCGCGATGGCTGCCGGACTGCCCGGGGCGCTGCAGGGGGAACTGCGGACGCTGGACCTGACGGACCTGTCCAGCATGAACCACACCCTGGTGAACCAACCGCAGTGCCCCGTCAGTGGTTCCCAGGAGGTTAAGCGAGCCACCCATGAGGTCAAGCTCATGCCGGAGGTCGCCACCCACCGGATTGATGGGGGCTACCGGGTGGTCCCGCCGACTGAGACCTTCGCCCGGTTGGAGCACCACATCAGCCCACTGCTGGGGGCGGTGTCGCACCTGGAGTCGCTGGACCGCGATCACGATGGCATCACGTTCTCCTTCGCCGCCGGCCACAACTTCGGCATGATGCGCGACAACATGGAGTTGCTGCGCGGCAACATGCGTGGCCAGAGCGGAGGCAAGGGACGCACCGAGATCCAGGCGAAGGTCTCCGGCGTCTGCGAGGCCCTGGAGCGGTTTAGTGGCGTCTGGACCGGCGACATCCCCGAGGTCCGTTCGAGCTGGCAGGACCTCACCCAGCGGGCGCTCCACCCCAACGATGTGCTGCAGTTCTCGGACACCCAGTTCGCGCACCGGGAGGAGTGGAACAAGGACCCCCGCAACGCGCTCCAACTGGTGCCCAAGCCCTTCGACGAGACGGTGCAGACAGCCTTTACCCGCGCCTGGTCCCTCACCAAGCAGGAGGAGGTGCTGGTGCCCTCCGGCCTGGTCTGGTTCGGACACCCGGACCTGCATGAGCACTTCTATGCGGTGACCGACTCCAACGGTGGTGCCTCCGGCAACACCCTCGACGAGGCCATTCTGCAAGGTCTCTGCGAGGTGTACGAGCGCGACGCTGTCGCCCTGTGGTGGTACAACCGGATTCCCCGCCCGGCGCTGGACCTGGACTCCTTCCAGGACGAGTACATCGACCGGATGCGGGACTACTACGCCACGATGGATCGCGAGATCTGGGTGCTGGATCTGTCCAACGACCTCGCGGTCCCGACCTTCGCCGCGGTGTCCCGACGGGACCATGAGGTGGAGGACATCATGGTGGCCTTCGGCGCGCACCCGGACCCCGACATCGCTCTCTTCCGGGCCCTTACGGAGCTGAACCAGTTCCTGCCGTTCATCGACCGCCGGGACGAGGACGGCAACACCATCTATGGCGTGGACGACCCGGCCACGTTGGAGTGGTGCACCACCACCACGGTGGCCAAGGACCCCTGGGTCGCTCCCGACCCCGATGCTCCCCTGGTGACGCGGGCGGACGTGCTGCGCGAGCTGCCGGAGACGCTGGGTGACCTGGTGCAGTACTGCGTGGACGACCTGGACCGGGCCGGCATCGAGACCGTCGTGGTGAACCAGACCCGACCAGACATCGAGTTGGCGGTGGCCAAGGTCTTCGCTCCCGGTATGCGGCACTTCTGGAAGCGCACCGGAGCGGGCCGGGTGTATGACGTGCCGGTGGAGCTCGGTTGGCTGGACGCCCCGAAGAGCGAGGCCGAGCTCAACCCTGTGGGTGTCTTCTTCTGAGAGCTGAGTGACCGAGACGACGAGGGAGGCGTAGTGACACCAGGAACATCAACACCGGTGCAGGCACCGGTAGACGACGACCGCATTCGCCCTGAGCCCACCGCCGGTGAGGCGCCGACGCCGCGATTGGCGGTGCGTCCCGGGGTGAGCCTGGCAGCGACCGCCGAAGGCAGCGCCCTGCAGATCACCACGCCGCAGCGGGTGCAGACGATCCCGCTGGGAGATCGTGACGTCGTCCGTGCTCTGACGTTGCTGCAGGACAGGGCTTGTGCACCGTCGGAGTTGCTGCTCTCGGTCACCACCGGCGACGGTGGCGTGCGGCGCGCCGGCTTGTTGCAGGCGGTGTTGCAGCGGCTGCAGAGTTCATCGGTGCTCGATCATGTCCTGCATGACCAGCATCAGGTGGAGATTGCTCGGCTCACCGGCTCAGGTGGCCTGCCGGTCACCCTGGCATCCGCAACTCCGACCAGCGGGCACCTGAGCCGTCTGGCGGTCCTCACAGTTGAGGACCAGCGTGTTGTCGTCCAATCGGGTGTCAGCCACATGAAGGTCGTGCTGTCTGCGGCCGTGCTGCACCAGGTCGTGACCGGCACGCTGCTGGATGACCCGCAGATCGGGCCCTCCGTTGCCCGCCTACTGCAGTCCGCCGGAGTCTGGGACACCGGACAGGAGGACGATCTGGAGCATCACCAGTGGAGTCCGGCCGACCTCTGGTTCCACCATCGGTCTCATGAAGCCGGTGCCTCCGATGCCTACGGCGGAACCTTCCACCTGGCCGAGAGCTACCGGCCACTGGATTTTGCCCGGCCACCCACCGACCGGACCGTTGCGCTGCCCACCCCAGATCTGAGCGCTATCCGCCGCGCCGACCCTCCGCTGGCCGACGTGGTGGAGAGGCGGCGCTCGGTGCGAGTCTTCACCGAGGAGCACCCTTCGCTGGAGGAGGTTGGTGAGTTGCTCTACCGAACCTGCCGCGCGCGGGGAGTGTTCCGCGAGGAGCAGCACGGCTTGGACGTCGTCGACCGTCCCTTCCCCTCCGGTGGTTCCCTGCATGAGCTCGACGTCTACGTGCTGACACCGGGAGGAGGTCCGTTGGACCGTGGGTTGTGGCGTTACGCCCCGGACCGGCATGAAGTGGACCTGGTCAGTGTGGAGGAGCGCCCGCTGGCGGCGCTCATCACGAACCAGCAGGAGGGGGCCCTGCTGGAACGACCTGCCCCGCTGGGCATCCTGATCACGGCCAGGTTCGGGCGCCTCATGTACAAGTACCAGACCATGGCCTATGCGGCGCTGTTGAAACACGTTGGCGTCCTCTACCAGACGTTCTACCTGAATGCCACAGCCATGGGTCTGGGGGTCTGTGGCCTCGGTGGTGCCTCCACCTCACACTTTGCCGCTGCCTCTGGGGAGTCTCCGCTCGCGGAAGGCCTGGTCGGCGGGCTCGTCGCCGGTCGCCCGGGGGCTATCCCCGAAAGTCCGTGGAGCACGCTATGAAGTTCCGATTCAAGGCCCTGGACCGTCGTCGGCAGCCCGACCAGCTCGACTCACCCATGCTGCTGGCCAGTTCCCGTAGTTGGGTTGCCGTCTTCGTGGTGCTGATCACCACCGTCTTCATCCTCATCTGGGCGATCCTCGGCAGCATCCCTCAGACCACAACCGTCTCGGGTGTGCTGGCCTACCCGGGGGGAGTGGTCTCGGTCCAGGCGCCGGCCGCCGGCACGGTGCAATCAGTGAGCGTTGCCCCGGAGGACGAGGTGAGCGCCGGCGCGGCGGTAGCCACCATTCGCAAGCCCGGCGGTCGGGAGGTCACCGTCACCGCGCCGGTGGACGGGCGCATCGTCTCGCTCCAGAGTCAAGTTGGTCATCTGGTCAATCCCGGCACGCCCATTGTTCAGGTGGAGCAGGTCACCCCCGGCCAAGGGCTGCAGGTGCAGCTCCTGGTCAGCGCCCAGGAGATTCCCTTTGTTCGGGAGGGGCAGAGCGTCACGGTGGCCGTCCCAGGCGTGAATCCGCGCGCCTTCGGCCGGCTGGAGGGCACGGTCGCTGACATCGGAGCCTTCCCGTTGGCGGGTGCCCAGCTGGCCGCGATCAGCAACAGCCAGGCCGGTGCCGCGGCTGCTGGCGAGGGCAGCGATGATGAGGACCTGATTGGGCCGCACCTGGTGGTCGTCCAGTTGGAACAGGCACCACAGAACCCTTCGGGGTATGAGTGGACCAGCCGATACGGGCCGCCCATTCAACTCAACTCGCGGACCCCGGTGGAAGCCGAGGTCGAGTTGGGCTCGATCTCACCCATCAGCATGCTGATCGGTGGTTGATCGGCGTGGCACTCCTGACCAGTAGTCGCCGTAAGCCGCGGATCGAGCAACAGGTCGAGGGCCTGGCCAAACGGCGCAGCCCGGTCCGTAAGACCCCGACGGTCATCCAGATGGAGGCCGTCGAGTGCGGCGCGGCCTGCCTGGCCATCGTCTTAGGTCATTACGGTCGCTATGTCCCACTCGAGGAACTGCGCATCGCCTGCGGCACGTCCCGGGATGGCGCCACCGCCAAGAACGTGGTGGAAGCGGCGCAGTCCTACGGTCTGGTGGGCAAGGGCCAACGGATGGAGATCGGTCCCCTCATGGAGATCGATCACCCGGTGATCATCTTCTGGGCCTTCCAACACTTCATGGTCGTCAACGGCTTCGAGAAGCGGCGCGGTGGGACCGTGGTGCTGCTGAACGACCCGGCTACGGGTCCCCGCCGGATGAGCCTGTCGGAGTTCGACGAGGGCTTCACCGGGATCGTGCTGGACCTGGTGCCCTCTGATGACTTCGAGCCCGGAGGGCAACCCAGCAAGATCCTGGGGATGCTCCAGGAGCGGATGAGCCGCAGCGGACGCGGCCTACCGCTGGCCCTGTTGGCCAGCGTGGTTCTGGTGATCCCGGGCGTCGTGGTGCCCATCTTCACCCAGGTCTACCTTGACCGGGTCTACGGCAACACCGGGTTCGGCCCCGTGGTGCCACTCCTCATCGGGCTCGCCCTGTGTGCCGCGGCAACACTGATCCTGACCCGCGTGCAGATGTCGGCCCTACGGTTGGTGGAGGCCCGCACCGCCCTGGTCTCGACCGGGCGCTTCATGCACCAGATGCTGCGGTTGCCGATCAGTTTCTTCATGCAGCGTCGGGCCGGGGAGCTGGGGCGCCGGATCACCAGCAACATCCAGGTCTCGCAGACCGTCACGCGCGACCTGGTCATCACCATGGTGAACCTGCTGCTGATCGTGGTCTACGGAGCCGTCCTGCTCTGGCAGGATCTGCTGCTCGGGGCGTTGGCGATCGGCGTCGCACTCATCAACCTCATTGTGCTGCGTGGGGTCATGCGGCGCCGGGTGGACAACTCCTCGGCCCTGGAGGCCGAGGAGGGCCGACTCGCGGTGACCACCCTGCATACCATCTCCTCCATCGAGACCGTGAAGGCGTCAGGCACCGAGCACGCGTCCTTCGTCCGCTGGTCCGGCTTCCTGGCCCGCACCATCACCGAGTCCCAGAAGTTGGGGCAGCCCACAGCCCTGTTGACGGTGGTCCCCCCCCTGTTGGCCACCGTCAACTCCGGCCTGGTGATGCTCGTGGGTGGCTTGCGAGTCACCGACGGCGTGATCAGTGTCGGCCTGTTGTTTGCCTTCCAGGCGTTGCTGACCTCCTTCACCCGCCCGCTGACCCAACTGACCAACCAAGCCGGCCAACTGCAGGAGATGAGCGCCCAACTGCACCGGTTGCGGGATGCCGAGCAGTACGTGGCTGATCCTGCGTTCACCTCCGGTGAGGGACGCAGCGGGCGGCTGGCCGGCACGCTACGCTTCGAGCACGTCGACTACCGGTTCGGGCCGCTGCTGGACCCACACATCGTGGACCTCAACCTGCGGCTTGAGCCCGGGCGACGGGTCGCGCTGGTGGGGGCCTCGGGCAGCGGCAAGTCCACGGTGGGTCGATTGGCCGCAGGCTTGCTCGAGCCCAGCGCCGGGCAGATCCTCTTTGACGATCGGCCCCGGCGTGAGTGGTCCCGGCAGTCGATCGCGGCGTCGGTGTCCTATGTGGACCAGAACACCGTCCTGTTCGAGGGCAGCGTGCGCGACAACATCTGCTTCTGGGATGACGACATCCCCGACGAACAGGTCGTCCGGGCTCTCCGGGATGCCGAGGTGTTCGATGACGTCGCCCGCCGCGCCGGAGGAATGAACTCGCACGTCTCCGAGGGCGGCAAGAACTTCTCCGGAGGGCAGGGCCAGCGCCTGGAACTGGCACGCGCTTTGGTCACCGACCCCAACGTCCTGATCCTGGACGAGGCGACCTCCGCGCTGGACACCCTGACCGAACAGCGCGTCATGGACCACCTGCGACGCCGCGGCTGCGCCCTACTGCTCATCGCCCACCGCCTCTCCACCGTGCGTGACGCCGACGAGATCCTCGTCCTGGATGACGGCAAGGTGGTGGAATCCGGCCGCCATGCCGAGTTGATGGCCCGCAACGGCCGGTACGCCCAGCTGGTCCGTTCGGAATCGCAATCGAAGGAGACGGCATGAGCACGGCCGATGAGCGAGGGACCGGACTGGAACTGCTCCTGGCGGACAGCTCTGAGGTGACCTGGTCCGACCAGGATGTGCTCGTGGTGACCTCGGCCGAGGAATGCCTGCTCATCGAGTCCGGGCAGGTGGACCTCTTCCTGGTGGCCATCCACGACGGGCAGACCGACGGGCCGTGGCGATCCCTGTGCCGGCTGGGAACCGGGGACGTCGTCATCGGGCCGGTCACCGGGCCCCGCCACCGCGTGCTGCTCCGGCGAGTCGGTGAGGCCGTCGTCCGGTCCGTGCCCATTGCGCGGCTGCGCTCGACCGTGCGCGCGGCCGCCGACGAACACGCGGTCGACAGCCCGGTGGTGAGCGCGTTGGCGGCCGGTGTGGAGTCCAGCATCCGCTCCATCGCACACGGTCTGCGTTCCGGTCCGCCCCCGCGGGACTTCGTGGCGCTCTCCTCCGGCAGCAGCCTGGAACTGCAGGCGGGGGACACCGCGCGGTCCGTGGAAGGCCTGCTCTGGGTCGATGTCACGCACGGGCACGTCCAGGTCAACGGTCAGTTGGAGCAGAGTCACCGCACCGGCGACGGGGTGTGCCTGACCCGGCAGGACTGGCTCACCATGCGGGGGACCACCCGGCTGAGCACCCTCGACACCCGCCAGGTCATCGTGGCAGGTCAGTTGTGGCGCCGACTGGTCACGCACTGGACCCGGTTCCTGTACGCGATCGACCGCGCCGGCGAGCGTGAGGAACGCGCCGCGTGGGAGCGACTGGAGCGGGTGAGCGCCCGGGATGCCCAGGTGCTGGACACCGTGCGCGCCGAGAACGACCGCCTCATGCAGACCGAGGTGAACGCGGACCCAGTGGCCGGGCACGGCGTCACCGCCGGTCACGTCTCGGCCGTGCAGCGGGTCCTGCGTGAACTTCGGGTCTCCACCGAGGTGCCGGCCGAGGTGCTCCATCGGCGAGACATTACCGATTTCGACGACCTGGGTTCCGGAGGGTGGGTCCGTACCCGACCGCTGAAACTCGAGGGACAGTGGTGGACCCAGCAGATGGGTCCACTGGTGGGCTACTGGGGCCCGGACCACCTGCCCGCCGCGTTCGTCCCGTCCGAAGGCGGTTACCTGGCTGAGGCGTCCTGGCTCGAGCATCCGGTGCGGGTGACCCGGGAGAACCGGCATCAGGCAGGCAAGGCAGCCTGGGTGGTCTACCCGCGCCTGAACCCCGACGTACAGACCGTCAAGGGCCTGCTGCGGCACGGCCTCACCGGCCTGCGGTCCGATTTCTGGCTGTTCGGCACGATGGCGGCACTGGTTGGGCTCTTGGGTCTGCTCACTCCGATCCTCAATGGTGAGGTGCTCGGCTCGTTCGTGGAGTCGGCGAACCGCTCCATGATCGTGCAGGGCGGTCTGGCTGTGATCGCCAGCGCCCTGGTGGCCGGTGCGTTCTCGATCGTGCAGAACCTGGCGGTCCTGCGGATCCAGGGATCGATGACTGCCAAGACCCAGACGGGGGTGTGGAGCCGGCTGATGGACCTGCCGGTGACCTTCTTCCAGCGGTACTCCTCCGGCCGGCTGGGCACCATCGTGCTCAGCGTCAAGGCGGCCGAGGAAGTGCTCTCCGGCGTGGTGGTCGCCGCAACCCTCGGCCTGATCGTGGCGTCGGCCAACCTGCTGCTGATCTTCTTCTACAGTCTCAAACTGGCGCTGGTCGGTGTCGCTCTCGTGGCGATCGCCCTGGCCGTCTGCTGGTTCGCAGGACGCCGGATGATGAGCGTCGAACGGGAACGCTACGAGGCCGACCAGCGGCTGTCGGCGATGACCTACGAGACGCTGTCGGCGATCAGCAAGATCCGCGGTGCCGCCGCTGAGGAGCGGGCCTTCCTACGGTGGTCGGTGCAGCAACGGGCCATGCAGGCCAAGCAGTTGGAGAGCCGCCGGATCCAGGATGTTGTCACCGTCTTCAACGGCATGTACCCCGCGATCGCACTGGGTGTGATCTTCACGGTAGCCAACATGCTGTCCACACCGCCGGCGCTGTCCTCACTGCTGTCGTTCATGACGGCCTTCACCCTGTTGCTCAATGCCCTGCTGCAGTTCACCGGCAGTGTCCTGACGGCCGCGGCGATGGTGCCGATGATGGGCGCGGTGCGCCCCATCCTGGAGGCTGAGACCGAGACCGGGTTGGGTAAGGCCCACCCCGGTGACCTCAATGGTCAGGTGACCCTGCGCCAGGTCTCCTTCCGCTACGGCGAGGACGGCCCGCTGGTGCTGGAGGACGTCAACCTCGATATCCGCCCCGGCGAGTTCGTGGCGGTCGTTGGAGCGTCCGGCAGCGGCAAATCCACCATCATCCGTCTCCTGCTGGGCTTCGAGCGGCCGATCAGCGGCAGCATCCTCTTTGATGGCCAGGACCTCGGTGAGCTGGACCTGGCTGCCGTCCGCCGGCAGTGTGGTGTGGTGCTGCAGGCCGGTGCGGTGATGCCCGGTGACATCCGGGAGAACATCGCCGGTGGCGGCCACTACACCGAGGACGAGATCTGGGAAGCGGCCGAGATGGCGGGCCTGGGTGACGTGATTCGGGAGATGCCGATGGGCCTGAGCACTGTGGTCAATGAGACCACCGAGGGCCTGTCCGGTGGGCAGATCCAGCGGCTCATGATCGCCCGTGCCCTGGTCAACCGGCCTCGCATCGTCATCTTTGACGAGGCCACCAGTGCGCTGGACAACCCGACTCAGCAGATCGTGGCCGAGGCGACCCGTCAACTCAACGCCACCCGCCTGGTGGTAGCGCATCGGCTGTCGACCGTGCGCGACGCTGACCGGATCTTTGTGATGGAGCGTGGCACCGTCGTGCAGGAAGGCACCTACGAGGAGTTGATGGCCGCCGAGGATGGCGTCTTCGCCGGACTGGCCCGCCGGCAGGCGTCCTGATGACCTGACCCGGGCGGCCAGATCGTTGACCGGTAGCGTAGGGCCGCCGCGGCCCGACCGGGTCGCCCGGCACCGTTGACCTGCAGGGGGATTGCCCGTGGAGCCTGTTGTCTACCTGGGGATCGTGCTGGTCATCGGGGCGCTGGCCCAGTGGGTGTCCTGGGCGATCCGTATCCCGTCCATCCTGGTGCTGCTGCTGCTGGGTTTCGTCGGTGGCACCTATGTCAGCCCCGATGAGGTGCTGGGGCGCGATGTGCTGTTTGCCGGGGTGACCCTGGCAGTGGGCATCATCCTGTTTGAAGGCAGTATGTCGCTGCGCCTCGCGGACGTGCGCGATCTGGGTCGGCCGGTGATCCGGCTCTGCACGGTGACCGTGGTGATCGCCTGGGCGCTGATCACGGGCGCAGGGTGGCTGGTGGGTCTTGACCTGCAGCTGGCGTTGTTGATCGGCGCGATCCTCGTCGTCACCGGACCCACCGTCATCAACCCGATCCTTCGACAACTGCGCCCGACCCGACGCATCTCCTCCCTGCTGCGGTGGGAGGGCATCGTGGTGGACCCGATCGGCGCCATCCTGGCCGTGCTGGTCTATCAAGCGGTCCTGGTCGGGCACCGGGAGGAGGCGCTGAGCACAGCCGTGTGGACCCTGCTGCTCTCCATCGGTGTGGCCCTGGCTTTCACCCTGGTGCTTGCCGTGCTCCTGGAGGTGGTGATGGTCCGACACCTGGTCCCGGACTACCTGCACGGCACGCTCTTCATCGCCGTGGCTGCCGGCGCCCTGGTGGGCTCCAACCTGATCCAGTCCGAGAGCGGGCTGCTCACCGTCACCATCCTCGGCATTGTGCTGGGCAACCGGCCCCGGCTGCAGCTGGGTCACGTCAAGGAGTTCTACGAGCACCTTCAGGTGCTCCTGGTCGGGGTGCTCTTCGTGATCCTCGCCGGGAGGGTCACCCCCCAGCAGGTGTGGGACAACCTGCCGATGGCCCTGGGCTTCGTAGCGCTCCTCATCCTGGTGGTGCGCCCGGTCAGTATTTGGCTCGGGTTGCTGGGGACCGAGACCACCAAGCGGGAGCGCCTGCTGATGTCCGGGATGGCGCCACGAGGCATTGTCGCTGCGGCCGTGACCAGCATCTTCGCCCTGGAGCTGGAGCACGCCGCCGAGACGGTCACCGGGGAGCGCCGGGAGCCACTGATCCGCCTGGCCGAGCAGGCCGAGGCGATGGTGCCGCTGGTGTTCGTGACCATCGTGGTCTCGGTGGCGGTCTACGGCCTGGGGGTCGGCCGGCTGGCCGAGCGGCTCGGACTGGCCACCACCAACCCGCAAGGGGTCGTGTTTGCGGGGTCCCAACAGTGGGTGCGGCAGGCCGCTGGAGCGCTGGGTGAGCTGGGTGTCCCCACCATTTTGGTGAGTCAGGACCCCGGTGAGCTGCAGCAGGCGCGGATGGCTGGGGTGCGCACCGAGCGCAGCAACATCCTGTCCGACTACGCCATCAACGAGCTCGATCTCGCCGGGATCGGCAGTTTTGTCGCCGCGACCGACGACGACGGCACGAACAGCACCGCGGCCCGCGAGTTCGCGCACACCCTTGGTCGGGCCCACGTCTATCAGGTGCGCCGGGAGGATGCGCTGGTCCCTGCCGGCGCCGAGGGTAAGACGGAGGCCGCGACCTCCAGGTCGGGGCAGCGCAGCAGCAGCCTGCACACGCTCGCGGCCCGCGCACCGTTCCGGCCGGCGTTGACCTACCAGGAGCTGGAGGAACGCGTGGCGGCCGGCATGGTGGTGCGGCGCACCCAACTCACGGCCGAGTTCACCCTGGAGCACTATCTCCGGCGCAACCCCGATGCGGTGCTGCTGTTCACCCACGACGGCACCAAGGCGTCCGTGGTGACCGAGGACGTGGAGGTTGCCGACTCCGGCATCACCCTGCTGGCGCTGGCGCCGCCGCGCGATGACGGCCGGGGAGCCGACCGTTGATGAGTGCCTGTTTCCCGTCCGTGCGCACGTGCTTCCCGGCCATGCGCACCGTCACCTGGCCGTGACCGGGTGCCTCAGACCCACTGCCCGCGCTGCAGCAGCACCTGCTTGAGCACGTCGGCTCGGTCTGTCACGAGCCCGTCCAC
>CAYVEH010000006.1:0-4774 GCA_964450585.1 uncultured Ornithinimicrobium sp. | reverse complement strand
TCGATGACGCGCACCAGGGGCCCGACGGCACCAGGGGCCTTGATGTCGATGTTCCACCGGGCCTGGGGCCAGGTGTGCAGCAGCTCCTCCAGCCGTGGGATGGGGTGCTGGCCACCGATCCTGGCGCGGCGGACCTGGGCCCACGGCATCCGGGCGATCTGCCCGGTGCCGTCGGTGACCCGGTCCAGACTCGCGTCATGGAAGGCCACCAGCACGCCATCGACGGTGGCATGCACGTCGGTCTCCAGGTGACGGAAGCCCAAGTCCACGGCCGCCTGGAAGGCCGGCACCGAGTTCTCCAGGCCACGGCGGTCGAAGCCGCGATGGGCCAGCGGGATCGGGCCCGGATGGTCGAGGTAGCTGGTCCAGGTCACGCCCAGACGCTACCTCCTCAGATGTCGCGGAACGTCTGGATCTCGGCGCCCAGGTTGTTCAACCGGGTCGCCAAGTCCTCGTAGCCGCGGTGAATGACGTAGACGTTGCGCAGCACCGACTCCCCGGGTGCGGCCAGCATCGCCAGCAGGATCACCACACCAGGACGCAACGCCGGGGGGCACATGATCTCTCCGGCGCGCCACTTGGTCGGCCCCTCCACCATCACCCGGTGCGGGTCCATCAGGTGCACCTTGGCGCCGAGTGTGGACAACTCCGTGAGGTAGATCGCCCGGTTCTCATACACCCAGTCGTGGATCAGGGTGGAGCCCTCGGCGCAGGCCGCGATGATGGCGAAGAACGGCAGGTTGTCGATATTGACGCCCGGGAAGGGCAGCGGGTGGATCTTGTCCATCGCGGCGCGCAACGGCCCGGGGATCGTCCTCAGGTCCACCAGTCGGGTGTGCCCGTTGGCCGAGCGGTACTCCTCGGACAGTTCATAACGCAGGCCCATGGTGTCCAGCACCGCGAGCTCGATCTCCATGAACTCGATCGGGACCCGCTTGATGGTGATCTCACTGCCGGTCACCACCCCGGCCGCCAGCAGGCTCATCGCCTCGATGGGGTCCTCGGAGGGGGAGTACTCGATCTCCTGATTGATCTCCGCGACACCTGTGATGGTCAACGTGGTGGTGCCCAGGCCCTCGATGGTGACGCCCAGCTCCTGCAGGAAGACACACAGGTCCTGGACCATGTAGTTGGAGGAGGCATTGCGGATCACCGTGGTGCCCGGGTGGCGGGCGGCCGCCAGCAGGACGTTCTCGGTCACGGTGTCACCCCGCTCGGTGAGCACGATCGGGCGGGTCGGACGCCGCTCGGCGTCCACCGTGACGTGGTAGCTGCCCATGGTGGCGGTGACGTCCAGACCGAAGTGGCGCAGCGCGACCATGTGCGGCTCCACCGTGCGGGTGCCGAGGTCGCAACCGCCGGCGTACGGCAGCTCGAACTCATCCAGCTCGTGCATCAACGGCCCGAGGAACATGATGATGGTGCGGGTCCGGCGGGCGGCTGCCTGATCCATGGAGGCCAGGTCGATCGTGGCGGGGGGCACGATCTCCAGGTCGGAGGAGTCGGCCAGCCACCGGATCTTGTAGCCGATGCTGGTGAGCACCTCGACGATCCGGTTGACCTCCTCGATGCGGGCCAGGTTGCGCAGCGTCGTCTTGCCCTTGTTGAGCAGTGAGGCACACAGCAGGGCCACGGCAGCGTTCTTGGAGGTGCGCACGTCGATCTCGCCGGACAGTCGCTTGCCGCCGTTGATGCGCAGGTTCTGGGGTAGGGCGCTACCGACCGCCACGATCTCCGAGTCCAGGCTCTCCCCGATCCGGGCCAACATCTCCAGGGAGAGGTTCTGCTTGCCCTGCTCGATGCGGGCGACCGCGGACTGACTCGTGTTGAGCAGGCTAGCCAGCTCGGCCTGCGTCAGCTCCTTGTGCCGCCGGGCATCGCGAATGAGGGCGCCGACGCGGGACAGGTAGCTCTCGGTCATGGACCAACTGTAGATCACATATGAGATATGGCCGCATCGACACGAGTGAAAGCTACCGCCGAGTATCCCTGGCTCAGTCCGTCGGCTCGGGGGTGGCCTGCAGAGCCTCCAGGATGAGCGGCGTCATCAGCTGGCGCTGCCAGGGACGTGCCCCCTGCTCGGTGAGGAACTGCTCGAGGGTCGCCGCATCGGCCTCCTGCGGGGGACTCCACAGCACCCGTCGCAACGTCTCGGGGGTGAGGAGGTTCTCCACCGGGACGTTCACCTGCTCCGACAGGTCGGCCACCAAGGTGCGCGCCCGCGCCAACCGGGCAGCGGCCGCCGGGTCCCGATCCGGCCAGGCACGGGCCGGGGGCGGGGCATCACTGCGGCGCGCCAGCTCGGGCAACTCCTCCTCGGGCAGTGCCGTGGCCTCCCGGATCGCTGCCAACCAGTGGGGTTGGTAGCGGCGCAGGCCCTGCTGGGCCCGGCGCTGCCGGGACCGCCCCGACTCCACCGAGCGCCCCGTGGTCAACGCCGTGGGCGTGCCGGGTTGGCGCACGGCCAGGTCGATCAGGGTGGCGTCCGGGAGCACCCGCCCGGGGGCCACGTCCCGCTCCTGGGCGATCCGGTCACGGGCCTGCCAGAGCGCCCGGACATGGGCAGCGATGCGCCGGTTGCGCACCTTGTGCATGCCGGAGGTGCGGCGCCACGGGTCCGGGCGGGGACGGTGACCGGTGAAGGCGACCTCCGCAGCGAACTCCTGGGCTGCCCACTCGGACTTGCCCTGAGCTGCCAGGTCTGCCGCGACCGCCTCGCGCAGCTCCACCAACAGCTCGACATCCAGCGCGGCATAGCGCAGCCACGGCTCCGGCAACGGCCGGGTGGACCAGTCCACCGCGGAGTGCTCCTTGGCCAGGCCGACCCCCAGGTAGTGCTCCAGGACCGCGGCCAACCCCACCTTGGGGCGCCCGGCCAGCCGGGCCCCCAGCTCGGTGTCAAAGAGCGCACTGGGCCGCATCCCGATCTCCGCCAGACACGGAATGTCCTGGGTCGCCGCGTGCAGCACCCACTCCACACCCTCCAGTGCGGCACCGAGACTGCTGAGATCGGGCAGCGCCACCGGATCGATCAGGTAGCTGCCGGCACCGTGCCGACGCAGCTGCACCAAGTAGGCCCGCTGGCCATAGCGGTAACCAGAGGCCCGTTCGGCATCGACGGCGACCGGGCCGGTGCCGCCGGCCAGGGCCTGAGCCACCTCCTGCAGCGCGGTGGGGTCGGCGGTGACGGCCGGCACCCCATCAACCGGCGCGGCCAGCATCTGGATCGGCGGCGCCTCATCCGGGGACGGCTCGGTCGTGGCCACCGGATCGGGGTCGCCGGGTGCCGCGTGGGACTGAGCAGAATCGGACATCAGGGCGGGCCTAGCGTCGCTGGGGGAGGGCGATGACGCCCTCAGGCAGCGGCGGCAGCCCGGCGATGGTGCACAGCAGGTCACCCCAGGCCTGCAGGTGCTCATCGATGTGCGCGCTGGCCAGCGGGGTCCAGGAGGCACGCACCTCCAGCTCCACCGTCGGGTCACGGTCGGACAGGGCCCCGAAGCTCTCACTCAGCACGCAGGTGACGGTGCCGGCCTCAGCGGCCCAGGTCAGCCCGCGCTGCTGCAGCGCCTCGGTCAACCAGGACCACCCCACGCGCCCCACGTACGGGTCGTGGCCGACCTCCTGCTCGACAGCGGCCTTGGCGTAGGTCACGACCCGCCAGGCACCCTCCCAGGGCTCCGGCTCAGCGGGGTCGTGCAGCAGCACGAACCGGCCGGTGGCAATCGGCTCATCATCGGCGTTGCGGCTGGGGATCACCTCACCGGACAGTGCGAGCGCTGAGGGAGCCAACCGGGTGGGTGCGGGCACCTCCTCGATCAGCACTTCTGGGCGCAGCGTGGCGGCGTGCACGGACGCCAGTGCCTCGGCAAAGGTCGATTCGCGCACCCTGTCACCTCCCGACCGGCGGTGTGGCCGGGACTGCATGCGGCTTGCCACGGGGATCACAGTAGGCGGGTCCACCGACATGTTCTGGCAGGCCACGCCGAGGGCGCCCGGACGCATGGCAGGATCGGGAGCGTGAGCACCCCTGAGTCGTCCGCCGTGACCCCTTCCGCAGCCACCTCCCAGCAGGTGACCGAGCAGACGTCGGCCACCACGCCAGCCCCGGACGACCCGCAGCACAGTGCCCTGGTGCGGGCCGCACGCGGGTTGCGCACTCCGCATACGCCGGTGTGGTTCATGCGCCAGGCTGGCCGCTCGCTGCCGGAGTACCACCGGGTCCGCGAGGGCATCCCGATGCTGCAGGCCTGTGCCATGCCGGACCTGGTCACCGAGATCACCCTGCAGCCGGTGCGCCGCCACCAGGTGGACGCGGCGATCCTGTTCAGCGACATCGTGGTGCCGCTGAAGGCGGTGGGGGTGGACCTGGACATCGTGCCCGGCACCGGCCCCGTCGTCGCGCAACCCTTCCGGAGCAGGGCCGACCTGGACCGCATCCCGGAGCTGACCGCGCAGCACGTGCCCTACATCACCGAGGCCGTCCACTCCCTGGTCGGTGAGCTCGGGGGCACCCCACTGATCGGGTTCAGCGGGGCGCCGTTCACGCTGGCCAGCTACCTCATCGAGGGTGGCCCCTCCAAGACCCACCAGCGGACCAAGGCTCTGATGCACGGGGACCCGCAGCTGTGGGCCGACCTGTGTGCGCGGCTGGCGCAGATCGCGCAGCTGTTCCTCAGGGTGCAGATCGACGCCGGTGCCTCGGCCGTGCAGCTGTTCGACTCCTGGGTCGGGGCGCTGCCCCGGACGGACTACCTGCGCTTCGTCGAGCCGC
>CAYVEH010000005.1:0-42920 GCA_964450585.1 uncultured Ornithinimicrobium sp. | reverse complement strand
TACGAGAACCCGTTGTCGATGGCCGAGGACGCAGGTGCCGCCGACCTCATCGCCGGTGGCCGGTTGCAGCTGGGCATCAGCCGCGGGTCGCCGGAGCAGGTGATCAGGGGGTATGAGTACTTCGGCCACCGGCCGGCCGAGCAGGAGAGCGATGCGGACATGGCCCGCCGCCATGCGGCACGTTTCCTGGAGGTCCTCGAGGGGGAGGGTTTCGCCGAACCCAACCCGCGACCGATGTTCCCCAACCCGCCCGGCCTGCTGCGGATCGAGCCGCACTCGACAGGTCTGCGGCGCAGGATCTGGTGGGGCGCCGGCTCACGGGACACCGCGGAGTGGACGGCGCGGCAGGGGCTGAACCTGATGAGCTCCACGCTGCTCACCGAGGACACCGGGGTGCCCTTTCACCAGTTGCAGGCCGAGCAGATCCACCGCTTCCGGGAGGCCTGGCGTGCCGCCGCTCACCCCTGGGAGCCGCGGGTGTCGGTGAGCCGCAGCATCTTCCCCCTGGTCACCGACCTGGACCACCAACTGTTTGGGCTACAGACCCGCAGCCAGGACCAGGTGGGTCGCCTCGAGGGCGGTCTGGCCCGGTTCGGCAAGACGTATGCCGGCACCCCGGAGGCCCTCATCGACGAGTTGGCCGCGGATGAGGCGATCGCAGCAGCCGACACCCTGTTGTTGACGGTGCCCAACCAACTCGGGGTGGACTACAACGCCCACATCCTCGAGAGCGTGATCCGTCACGTCGCCCCGGGCCTGGGCTGGCGCTGAGACCCGCCCGGCCGTGCCCAGCGGACCACCGCCCTCTGGTCGTGCCCGGGCTAGCGTTTCCCGCCGGACCGGACCCAGGCCTCCACCTCATCAGCGGTCCGAGGCAGCATGACCGACAGGTTGCGGCACCCGTCCTCGGTGATCACCACATCGTCCTCGATGCGGACCCCGATCCCGCGGTACTCCTCAGGCACCAGCAGGTCGTCGGCCTTGAAGTACAGGCCCGGCTCCACGGTGAGTACCATGCCCGGAGTGAGCTCGGCGTCCATGTAGTCCTCGCGCAGTGCCAGGGCGCAGTCGTGCACATCGATGCCCAGGTGGTGGCTGGTGCCGTGCACCATCCACCGGCGGTGCAGCTGACCGTGCTCCGCGTCGAGGGTGTCCTCGACACTGACCCCCTCGGGCAGCAGGCCCCACTCGAAGAGTTTGGTGGCGATCACTCGGATCGCGGCGGCGTGGATGTCGCTGAACTTGTTGCCCGGCCGGGCCGCGGCGATCCCCGCCTCCTGGGCCTCCAGCACCGCCTCGTAGACCTTGCGCTGCGTCTGGCTGAACGTCCCGTTGACCGGCACGGTGCGGGTGACATCGGCGGTGAACAGCGAGTCCAGCTCCACTCCGGCGTCGAGCAGCAGCAGCTCGCCGTCGGTCACCTCACCGGTGTTGCGGATCCAGTGCAGCGTCGTGGCGTGGTCGCCGGCCGCGCAGATCGAGTCATAGCCCACCCCGTTGCCGGAGTGCCGGGCGTGCAGGCCGAAGACGCCCTCCACCCAGCGCTCGCCGCGACCTCGGCGCACCGCCTCGGGCAGTTCAGCCACGACCGCGTCGAAGGCCTCGGCGGTGGCGTCACAGGCCTGCTGCATCTGCTTGATCTCCCACTCGTCCTTGACCAGCCGCAGGGTGGACAACGCCCGGGAGAGCTCCTGGTCGGCCACCGCAGCAGCCTCGGCGTCGTGCTCGGTGGACTGGGCGCGGGCCTCCTCGACCACCTGTGCCACCTCGGCGTCGGCCTCGCTCACCACCCGGATGGTCACCGCCCCGGCGTCCTTGGCGACCGCGTCGGCCAACTCGGACAGGTCCCGGGTCTGCAGCCCCAGCTCACCGGCCATGCCGGCCAGCGTGGGGCGGCGGCCGACCCAGAACTCCCCGACACGGGCGTCGGCGAAGAACTCCTCGGTGTCCCGCCCGGCCAACGGCCGGAAGTACAGGACCGCCTCGTGCCCGCCGTCCTCCAGCGGGTCCAGCACCAGCACGGCGTCCGGCTCCCGGTCCGAGCCCAGCCCGGTCAGGTGGGCGAAGGCACTGTGTGGGCGGAAGACGTAGTCGGTGTCATTGCTACGCACCTTCAGCCCACCGGCGGGCAGCACCAACCGTTCCCCCGGGAAGGCCGCCGAGATCGCCTCCCGACGAGCCGCGGCATACCGTGCGGCCTCGGTGGTCTCCGGCACCGGGTCGCCATGATCGGCCCAGCCGGTCGCGATGAACCGGCGGAACGCGGCGCTGGTGGGTCGACTGCGGTGCTCTGCCTTGTGCTGCTTCTCACTCACGCGACCATCCTCGCACGCCTGCGGTGCTCCCCGGGCCTACGCTGGTCGGTGTGAGCGAGGACCTGGATCTCCCCGAGATGCCGTTGGGGGGCGATGTCACCGGCCCACAGGCGATCACCGGACCGCAGGTGCGTGCGGTGCCACGAGTGGGACGCGCCTGGCGCAGCCGCGCCCAGTGGGCGGTGCGCGGCGTCGGGCCGCCCACGGTGCCGATCGCCATCCCCGGCGGGGACGATGAGGTGTCCCAACGCCACGCCCGCACCGTGATCGACCTGGCGTTGCGCGTCGGTGAGGCGATGCTCTCCACCGGGGCCACTGCCGCAGAGGTGGTGGCCACCGTGCTCCGGTTGGTCGGTGCCTACGGCATCCGCTCGGCCCACGTGGACATCACCTTCACCTCGATCACTGTCTCGATCCACCGCGGCCTCGATGAGGACCCGTTGGCCGTGATGCGCGTGATCCGGGTGCGCACTCGCGACTACACCCGGCTGCAGAACCTGCAGTTCCTCGTCGATGAGATCTCCCGACCCGCCCCCGGGCAGGACGTGCCGGAGCCCGACGTGGCCCGGGAGCGGTTGGCCGAGATCCTGTCCACCCCGCACCCATACCGCCGGTGGGTCGTCACCGGCGGTGGGGCACTGCTGGCCGTGGGGGTCGTCGCATTGTTCGGGGCCGGCCCGGTGATGTGGCTGATCGCGGCAGCCACCACCGTCGCGGTGGAGGAGGTGCAGCGCTGGTTGGCTCGGATCGGGTTCGCCGACTTCCTCAACCAGGCAGTGGCGGCCGCGATCCCCACCGTGGTCGCCGTGACGATCTTCTGGTTGAAGGATCTGGGCTGGGCCATCCCCGGGGTCGAGTCACCGTCCCTGGTGGTCATCTCCGGGATCATCCTGCTGCTGTCCGGGCTGAGCGTGATGGGCGCGGCGCAGGACGCGATCGACGGCTACTACGTCACCGCGGGAGCCCGTGCCATGGAGGTCGGGCTGCTGACCCTGGGACTGGCCGTGGGTGTGGCCACCGTCCTGGGGGCCGCGTGGCGGCTGGGGATCCCGATGGAGATCTCCCCCTTCATCACCGTCGGCGGGGTTCCGGTCCAGTCGACACTGGCAGCCGCGGCCATCGGCACCGGCTTCGCGCTGTCCACCTACATCGGCTTTCGGGGCACCCTGTTGGCCACCGCCATTGCTGGGGCGTCCTGGGCGGTCTATGAGGTGATGCTGGCCCTTCAGTTGGGCCCGGCCGAGGCGGTGGTGGTGCCTTCCATCGTGGTGGGTGCGGTGGCGTATGTCTCGCACCGGCGGTTGCGGGTGCCGGAGCTGGCGATCGTGATGGCCGGGATCGTCCCGCTCCTGCCCGGGATGGCGGTGTACCGGGCGATCTTCCTGTCGATGGACAACACTGTGCTGCTGCCCCAGGCCGCGGCCGAGGTGGTCCTGGCCATGTCGATCGGTCTGGGCCTGGCCGCGGGGGTGTGGATCGGGCAGTACCTGGCCCGGCGGCGCTTCGGGCTGGACGTCGCCGCTCAGCGCGCCCGGCTACGCTCCCGGGCCCTGCCGCGCTGACTCCGCGCCGTGCGGCTGGGGCTCAGTCCTGCCAGCTCCAGCTCGTCAGGATCTCCTCCATGACGCCCTGGCTCGCCTCCTGCTGGGTCTTGGCGGTGCTGAAGGTGGTGACGTAGAGGCGGTCGTCGTGCTCGACCCACCACTGGGTCTGCGCGACCTGCACACCACCGGTGCTGCGGGTCAGGACGAAACCATAGGCATCGACACCGTCGATCTGGATGGGGTCGAGCATCTCGTACTCACCGTCAGCGCCGGCCACCTGCTCCGCGGCGGCCTCGATCGAGTCTGCCAGGTCACCGATCGGCTCCTCGCTGGCGACGACGACGTTGGTGAAGAAGTCATCGGTCATCTCATCGTCCCGGGCCGCGATCTCCACCGTCTGCTGGACCTGATCCCGCACGTCCACCCAGCCCTCGGGCAAGGTGATCTGGAAGTTGCCGTCCTCGGCCGTGACCGGTCCGGTGGGTGTCGCGGTCTCAGCGGAGGAGTCCGGCGGTTCCTCGGTGTCCGCTGCGCCGGCATCCGACTGCTCGGTGCCGGTCTCCTCGGCCTCAGTCTCCTGGGCCGGGTCGCTCTCGCCGGCCGTCGGGGCCCCCGTGTCGGTAGCCTCGTCCTCGGGGGCGTCCTGGGTCGCCGCGGGCGGGTCGGAGACCTCCGGGTCGTCACCGCCGCAGCTGCTCAGGAGCAGCGCGCTGAGCGCGGTGCTGGCGGCCAGGGCGCGGACGCTGCGTCGGGACGGGCGCATCAGGGTTCCTCGGTCTGTTCGGGGGCGGCTCACCCGATCCAGTATGCCGGGGGAGCCCGGCTAGATTGAATTCATGAGTATCGACCTGCACACCCACTCCACCTGGAGCGATGGCACCGACACCCCGCAGGAGTTGGTGTGCGCCGGCGCGGCCGCCGGGCTGAGGGTCCTGGCCCTGACCGACCACGACACGGTCGGCGGTTGGGAGGAAGCCGCAACCTCCGCCGAGCAGCACGGGGTGACCATCATCCCGGGCGTGGAGCTGTCGTGCCAGAGTCGAGGCATCAGCGTGCACATGCTGGCCTACCTGGTCGACCCGGATGACCCGGCCCTGCGGGAGGAGATGAGGCACGCGCGGGACTCCCGGGTCGGCCGCCTAAAGGTGATGGCCCAGCGGCTCATCGCCGACGGTTACCTGGACTCCTACGCCCAGGTCCTGGCTCAGCTGGAGGAGGGCGCTACCCCGGGTCGGCCGCACCTGGCTGATGCGCTGGTGGCTGCTGGTCGGTACCCGGACCGAGATGCCGCCTTCGGGGATGTGCTGAGTTCGCGCTCGCGGTACTACGTCGGCCACTACGCCACCGATGCGCTGCAGGCGGTGGAGGTGATTCGCTCCGCCGGCGGCGTGCCGGTGCTGGCGCACCCGTTCGCCGGAGCGCGTGGCCGCGTGGTCGACACGGCGGTCATCGAGGAGCTAACGCAGGGTGGGCTGGCCGGGATCGAGGTGCACCACCGGGACCACTCGCCGGCCGAGCGGGACCGGGCGGCCGAGCTCGCGGCGCGGCTGGGGCTTGTCGCTACCGGCGCCAGTGACTATCACGGCGCCGGCAAACCGAATCTCCTGGGGGAGCACACCACGACAGCCGAGGTGCTCGAGACCATCCTGGAGCAGGGCACCGGGACCGCGCCACTGGGTGCCCCCTGGTCAGGCTGACCACGGAGCACCCTGGCGCCGGCTACTCGCTCGCGCTCTGCGTCGTGGGCTGCTCGCTGCTACCGCGGCGCCGACGCCGCCGACGGCGGGTGCGCTGACCAGCCTCACCCTCGGACCGGCGAGCCGAGGCCGCCTCACCGGCCCGCTCCGTTTGGGCCCGTCCACCTCCGGAACGCCCGCGGCCACCTCCGGAACGTCCACGGCCGGCAGACCGGCGCCCGCCCCCTCGGCCGCGATCGGGCCCGGGCCGGCGCCCGCCAGTCTCCCCCAGGTCCTCATACCGCTCCGCGGACAGCCCCTCGCGGGTCCGCGCCGACCTGGGCAGGGTGCCGCGGGTCCCCTCGGGGATGTTGAGCTCGGCATACAGGTGCGGGGAGGAGGAGTAGGTCTCGACCGGCTCCGGGATCCCCAGGTCCAGGGCCTTGTTGATCATCGCCCAACGGTGCAGGTCGTCCCAGTCCACGAAGGTCACCGCCACCCCGGTGGCCCCGGCACGGCCGGTGCGGCCGATCCGGTGCAGGTAGGTCTTCTCGTCCTCCGGGCACTGGTAGTTGATGACGTGGGTGACGTGCTCCACGTCGATGCCACGGGCTGCCACATCGGTGGCGACCAGGATGTCGACCTTGCCGTTACGGAACGCGCGCAGCGCCTGCTCGCGGGCGCCCTGCCCCAGGTCTCCGTGGATCGCAGCCGAGGCGAACCCGCGCTCGACCAAATCGTCAGACACCTTGGCCGCGGTGCGCTTGGTGCGGGAGAAGATGATGGTCAGGCCGCGCTCGCGCGCCTGCAGGATCCGTGCCAGCATCTCGACCTTGTCCATCGCGTGCGCCCGATAGACGAACTGCTCCACGGCGGCGACGGTGGCTCCTTCCCCGTCCTCGCTCATCGCACGGATGTGCGTGGGCTGGGTCATGTACCGCCGCGCGAGCGACACCACGGCGCCCGGCATGGTCGCCGAGAACAGCATGGTCTGGCGCCCTGCCGGCGTCATCGACAGCAGCTTCTCCACATCGGGCAGGAACCCCAAGTCGAGCATCTCGTCGGCCTCGTCCAGCACCACGGTGCGGGCATGGCCCAGGTCCAGGTGCCCCTGCTGTGCCAGGTCGATCAACCGTCCCGGGGTGCCGACGACGATCTCCACGCCACGGCGCAGCGCCTCGATCTGCGGCTCGTAGGCCCGACCCCCGTAGACCGTGAGCACGCGAGCGCCTCCGCGGTGGGCAGCAGCCTTGGTGAGGTCGCCGGCGACCTGCACCGCCAGCTCGCGGGTCGGGGTCACGGCCAGGGCCTGCGGGGCGCCACCAGAGGGCAGTTGATCGAAGCCGGCGTCCTGTGGGGCGGTGATCCGCTGGATCATCGGAATGCCGAAACCGAGCGTCTTGCCGGTCCCGGTCTTGGCCTGGCCGATGATGTCGTGACCGTCCAGGGCGACCGGCAGGGTCATCGCCTGGATCGGGAACGGGTGGGTGATACCGCCATCAGCCAGGGCGGCGACGATGTCGGCATGCACGCCGAAATCGGCAAAGGTTCGGGTCTCGTCCATGGGGAGTTATCTTCCGGTCGGCGGGCCCTGGGAACCGGCGACCCTCCGTCGCCCGGTGTCGGCGCTGCGCGCCGCAGAAGGACCCTGCATGGTCGGGCCGATCGGAAGTCTTCTGGGGTGGCTGCTGTGGCAGCCAGGGTCATGCCGACCGGGCACCGCTTATCGGGTTCAGTCTAGAGCACCATCGAGGGCGCTACCGTTCAGCTATGGATCCTGCGCACTCCGAGCGTGCCGCCGCAGCACCCGACGGGACACCCGGCGACGCCCTGCCCGAACTGCTCGGCGCCATCGGGTATGCCGAGCTGACTGCGGCGTTGCGGATGGCTGCCGATGCCCTCGCTGCCCCGGGCTTGGGGGTGCGACTCTGGATGGGCCGGGCCTCCGGCCTCGGGCTGGAGCACTTTGAGCGCATCGCCACCAGGCTGCGGGAGTCGGGCCATGACCCGGAAGCGGCCATGGCACCGTTCGTGGGACCGGTGGACGCTTTCCATGAGCGCACCCGGCCCCGGGACTGGCTCGAGGCGCTGGTGAAGGTCTACGTCGGTGACGGTATCGCCCGTGACTTCTACCGGGAGGTCGCCCAGCATGTCGATGAGCCCTCGCAGGGGCTGATCGAGTCGGTGCTGCAGGTCGATGCCCAGGACGAGTTCGTGGTCCGCGCGATCACCGATGCGATCGCGTTGGAGCCGGCGGTGGCGGGCCGCCTGGCACTCTGGGGGAGACGCCTGGTGGGCGAGGCGATTGCGCAGACGCAGTACGTTGCGCTGCAGCGGGAGGCGCTGCTGGGCTTGCTGGTCGGCGGGCAGGGCAACGGTGTCGACCTGGCCGACCTGGGGCGGATGTTCACCCGGTTGATCGAGCTGCACGGAGCACGAATGGCCCGCCTGGGCCTCACGCCCTGACGAGCCATTCGTGCTGGCTGAGAAGTGCTTAGCCGATGCGCTTGTGAGTGTCGTCCCGACCGGTGATCGCTCCGTAGATCAGGACCAGCACGATCGCGACCACGACACCGAGGCCGAAGGCGATCCAGTCAATCCCGCCGGTGTCCTCGTTGCCGCTGAGTGCGGTGTACAGCCAGGACCCCACCAAGGACCCCACGGCACCCAACAGGATGGTCATGGGGACGGAGATGTTCTGCTTGCCGGGCAGGATCAGCCGCGCCAGCGGGCCGATAATGCAGCCGGCAATGAGTGCCGAGATGATCGTCCATAACATGTGGATCGCACCTTTCTGTGCCACCGGACGGGGCCGGTTGTTAGCCCTACATGCTCACCCTGAACAGGTAGATCAGGGCGTTGGGCAGTTTATCCGCAGGTGCTCTCACATGGTGGGATATCCCGCAGGGGCACAGGCTGCGCCGGGAAAGAACCCGGTGACTCAGGTGCGTCCAAAGCCGACCTTGCCGATTTCCTCGGCGCCGATCTCGACATAGCCAACCGCCTGGGCCGGCACGACGACACGGCGCCCCTTGTCGTCGGTCAGTTCCAGCAGCGCCTCATCGCTCAGCGCGGCCGACACGAGCTCGTGGATCTCCTCGGCCTTCTGCGAGGACTCGAGCACGATCTCGCGGCTCACGTGCTTGACACCGATACGTACTTCCATGCTCCCTCAACTCTCTGGTGGGTCGTCTCTGGGTCAACGTTAGTCGGCGCGGGTCTCGGTGCGGTTCAGCGGGAAGCGTCCCAGACCTCGCCAGGCCACGGTCGAGACCAACTCGATCGCCTCCTCCAGTGAGGTCTGTCGCCCCTCGGCAACCCACCGTTGGGCACATGCCTGGGCCATACCGACCAGGCTCACTCCCAAGAGCTGGGCGCTACTGAACGGCAGGCCGGTGTCCTGGGCGATCAGCGTGGCGACGGCGTCCGCGCAGCGCCGGAACGGTCGGTCCAAGAGCTCCCGCACGGCAGGCTCGGTGACCAGGTCGGTCTCGAACAGGAGCCGGTGCGCATCGTGCGGGGCGTCGGCGAACTGGAAGTAGGCCCGCACCGTGGCGGTGATGCGCTCGGCGTTGTCCTCCGAGGAGGCCAGGGCAGCCTCCAAGCGGTCGATGAGCAGGTCACTCTGGGTCTCCAACAGACCGAGGTAGAGCTCCAGCTTGCCGTCGAAGTGCTGGTAGAGCACCGGCTTGCTGACACCGGCCCGCTCAGCGATCTCATCCATCGAGGTTGCGTGGTAACCAGACTCGACAAAGGCCTCCTGCGCCGTCGCCAGCAACTGCTCCCGGCGAGCGGCTCGGGGGAGGCGAGCATTGGACGTGCGGTTGTTGCTCGGCAGGGGTACTCCTTGGGTCGGGCTCCCGCAGGAGCCAGCGGTTCTATCCTGAGTCGATGCGCCCTGAACCGGCGGACCCAGCGCCGCTCCCCGCCTTTGCGGAGCGGGTGATCGACCTCGTCGACAATATCCCCTCCGGCCGGGTTCTGAGTTATGGGGACGTGGCCGAGCTGCTGGAATCCGGGGGGCCACGCCAAGTGGGTCAGGTCATGGCCCGCTACGGCAGCAGCACCCACTGGTGGCGGGTGGTCCGAGCCGATGGTCGCTTCCCGCCCGGACTCGAGGAAGAGGCTCGGGAGCGGCACCTGACCGAGGAGACGCCGCTGACCGGGCGGGGCGTGCGGATGCGGCAGGCCCGGTGGGACGGTGTCAGTCCCTCCTGATCTGATGGGTCTTGATGAGGACTACCGAAGATCGGCTCGATGACAGCCAGCTGCGTGCCGTGCGGCAACGTGTCCCCGTCCTCCAGGTGCTGGGTGCCCCGGGGACCGGCAAGACCCGGGTTGCGGTGGCTACCGTGCTGGATCGGGTGGTGCGCGACGGGCTGGCACCTGATGCTGCCCTGGTGCTGGCCCCGACCCGGGTGGCCGCTGGCCGGTTGCGCGACCAGATCACCGCGGCCGTGTCCGGCACCACGACCCAGCCACTGGCGCGCACCCCGTCGGCCTTCGCCTTTCAGGTGCTGTCCGACGCGGCCGCGCACGACCACGCACCACCGCCACGGCTCCTGACCGGTGCTGAGCAGGATGTGGTGCTCGGTGACCTGCTGGCCGGTCACCGGGAGTCCGGCACTGGCCCGGCATGGCCACCAGGTCTGCGGGGCGCCTTGCACGCCCGAGGGTTCCGCGACCAACTGCGTGACCTCTTGATGCGCACCGTCGAGAACGGCCTCGGGCCCGAGGAGCTGGCCACGCTCGGGCAACAACACGACCGGCCGGAGTGGGTCGCGGCTGCCGAGCTGCTCCGCGAGTACGACGAGGTCACGGCGCTGCAGGGGCCCGGCAGCTTCGACCCGGCCTGGATCTGCACGGCGGCCGCTGACCGACTCGCCACGGACGAGAGTCTCCTGCAGCGCGTGCGGCAGCGCGTGCAACTGATCGTCGTCGACGACGCCCAGGAACTCACCGCTTCGGCCGCTCGGCTCGTGGAACAGATGGCGGACTCGGCGCTGCCGGTCGTGCTCATCGGTGACGGGGACGTGGCTAGTCAGGGTTTCCGGGGGGCCGACCCGGCACGTTTCACCCGCCTGGCCCAACGGCTGGCCGAGCGAGCCGGCGCCAACCCGGGCCGGGCTGTCCTGCACCGCAGCCACCGCCAAGGGGCAATCCTGGCGGAGGCCACCGGGCGGGTGGTGGACCGGCTCGGCGCCAGCACCGGGGTGGAGCACCGCCACCCCCAGCCGGTGGAGCCGCCAGTGGACCGGGCCGGTGGCGAGGGCGCGCTGGAGGTCGTCACCGTGCGCACCACCGCGCAGGAGGCAGCCCTGGTGGCGCGGCGATTCCGGGCCGCTCACCTGGGGGACCCTGGGGTGCCCTGGTCGCGGATGGCGGTGCTGGCCCGCAGCAGGTCCCGCTTGGACCAAGTGCGGCGCGCCCTGGTGGCTGCCGGGGTTCCGGTGCACGAGCCACCCGTCACGGGCCCCCTCCACGAGCATCCGGTGGTCCGGGCTCTGTTGCTGGCCTACGACATCTGCCTCCGGCCCGAGGGGCAGGGGTGCACCGCGGCCGAGGCGGTGGAGCTGGTCACCTCACCGCTGGGTGGCGCAGACCCGGTGGCGTTCCTGCGGTTGCGTCGACTGCTGGCGGCCACGGAGCGGCAGGACGGCGGAGCCCGCCCGTCGGAGGAGGTCCTGGCCGCCCTATTGGACCAGCCCATGGCTCTGCGGCTGCTGGGCGGGGACGCAGCGCCAGCGGCGCGACTCGCGCAGGTGCTGGTCGCCGGACGGTCCGCGGCTGTCCGGGACGGTCGCGGGTGGGCGGTGGGGGTCACCGCGGAGACGGTGTTGTGGGCGCTGTGGTCCACGGCCGGGGTCGCCGAATCCTGGCGAGCCAGTGCGCTGGCCGGAGGGCCGGCCGGGGCACGCGCTGACCGTGACCTGGACGCAGTGATGACCCTGTTCGGCGCCGCCGAGTCCTACGTCGACCGTCTCCCCGGGCGAGGTCCGGACGGTTTCCTCAGCCACATCCGGGCCTTGGAGGTCAGCCCCGACTCGTTGGTGGCCCGTGCTCGGCCGACCGAGGCCGTCGAGGTGCTCACCCCACAGTCCGCAGTCGGGCGCGAATGGGATCTGGTGGCGGTGATCGGGGTGCAGCAGGGGGTCTGGCCTGACCTTCGGTTACGAGACACCCTGTTGGGTGCGGAGACCCTGGTCTCGGTGCTGCACGGACGACCGGTTGACGGCACGACCGGGTTACGCGCCGCCCAGGCTCAGGTCCAGGCCGACGAGTTACGGCAGTTCTACGCTGCGCTGACCCGGTGTCGCGGGTCACTGTTGGTGACGGCCGTCGCCAGCGTCGAGGAGCAGCCGTCCAGTTTCCTGGACGTCCTGGACCCGCAGGAGGGCGACCGAGTGCCCATCGAGGTACCGCCCCCGCTGACCCTGCGGACCCTCATCGCGCGGCTGCGGGCCGACCTCGTGCGGGCCCAACGTTCCGGTGACCTGCCCGCACGAGACCGGGCTGCCGCCCACCTGCTCGCCCTGGACGAGGCGGGCATCGCCGGGGCGGACCCGGCCAGTTGGTGGCGGGGGAGGGCTCTGTCCGATGACCGCCCGCTGCAACCCGAGGGTCCGGTCCCGGTCTCGCCCTCGCGGGTGCAGACGTTCAGCGAGTGTCAACTGCGCTGGCTGTTGAGCACGCATGGCGGGGAGCCGGGCGGGGCCACCGCCAGTGCGGTCGGCACCCTGGTGCACGAGGTCATCGCTGCCGCTCCCAGTGCCTCGGTCGAGGAGCTCACGGTCGCTCTCGACCAGCGGTGGCATGAACTGGCCCTGGGGGAGGGGTGGGTGCAGCGTCGCCAGTGGGAGCGCGCGGTGCGGATGCTGGCGCGCTACGGGTCCTACGTCACGGAGGCGACGGCTCAGGGGCGCCAGCTCCTCGGCGTGGAGACCGACATCAGCGCCCAGCACGACCGGGCACTCATCACCGGGAGGGTGGACCGGCTGGAACAGGACCCCTCCGGAAACGTCCTGGTCATTGACCTGAAGACCGGCTCCTCCAAGCCGACCAACAAGGAGATCCCGCGTCATCCGCAACTGGGCGCCTACCAGGTAGCAGTGGGTGCCGATGGCAGGCCGACCGCTGGTGCCGCTCTGGTGCATCTCGGAGCTGCTAGTGGGAGCACCTCGGAGAAGCACGGCGTGCAACGCCAGCCCGCACTGGGCAGCGACGAGGATCCGCAGTGGGCCCATGACCTGGTGGCCCGGACCGCCGAGGGGATGGCCGGGGCCCAGTTCCCCGCCTCGCCCGGGCCGTGGTGCCGGGTCTGTCCGGTGAAGTTCAGCTGCCCGATCCAGCCGGAGGGGCGGATGCTGGCATGACCTCCTCCCCCCTCACCGGCAGTGCCGGCATACCCGACACGCACCACACCCCGGAGGGCGCAGGTGGTGCAACGGGGCGGTCTGGTGTGCGCGGTGCCGTCGAGATCGCGACTGCCCTCGACCAACCACCTCCCACACCTGAGCAGATCGCGGTGATCGAGGCGCCGCTGGAGCCCACGCTGGTGGTGGCCGGCGCCGGGTCTGGCAAGACCGAGACGATGGCGGCCCGTGTCGTCTGGCTGGTGGTGAACGGCTTCGTCCGCCCCGAGGAGGTCCTCGGCCTGACCTTTACCCGCAAGGCGGCGATCGAGCTGGGTGAACGGATCGGGCGACGGCTACGCGCCGCGACGGACCGGGGGTTGTGGGCCCCGGAGGACGACGAGGTGCCCCTGCCTGAGGTCTCCACCTACCACGCGTATGCCGGACGGCTGGTGTCCGAGCACGGCCTCCGGTGGGGGATCGAGCCGGACTCCCGTCTGTTGTCCGAAGCCTCCGCCTGGCAGTTGGCCCACGAAGTGGTGCACACCACCGACGCCGATCTGTCGGGTTTTGAGAAGGCGCCGGCCACCTTGATCGACGCGGTGCTGTCGCTGTCTGCGGAGTTGGCCGAGCACTTGGTGCCGACCCAACCGGCGCGCGAGCTCGTGGAGCACTATGCCGCGGGCCTCGCCGGCCTCCCCGGCCGGGACCACAAGAAGCCGTTGAAGATCGCCGCCAACACCGCTGCCGATCTGCGTGATCAGGCCCGCGTGTACCCGTTGGTTGACCGCTACCGGGAGCTGAAACGCTCCCGAGGGCTGCTGGACTTCGCCGACCAGATGGCACTGGCGGCGCAACTGGCTGCCGAGTTACCCGCCGTCGGTGCGCAGGAGCGGCAGCTTCGCCAAGCCGTGCTGTTGGACGAGTTCCAGGACACCAGTGAGGCGCAGATGGTGTTGCTGGCCAGCCTGTTCGCCGGTCACGCCCGGCCCTTGACGGCCGTCGGGGACCCGAGTCAGTCCATCTACGGATGGCGTGGTGCCAGCGCGACGACGCTGAGCAGTTTCCCGGAGAAGTTCAGCGTCCAGGGTCGTGCTGCGACCGTGCTGCCGCTGTCTACCTCCTGGCGCAACGCCCGACGGATCCTGGCCGTGGCCAACGAGGTCTCCGCTGCCTTGCGTCGCTCCAGCCAGGTCCCGGTCACCATGCTGCGCCCGCGACCGCAGGCCGACACCGGTGCAGTGCGTGCTGCCCGGTTGCTCACGCACCGGGAGGAGGCCAGCTATGTGGCTGACTGGGTCCACGGGCACTGGGTGAGCGCCGACGGCGCCCCCACCGGAGCGACCGCCGCCGTGCTGTGCCGCAACCGGGCACAGTTCGACGAGGTGGTGCACGCCCTGCGGGATCGGGGGCTCCCCGTCGAGGTTGTCGGCCTGGGCGGGCTGCTCAGCGCCCCGGAGGTCGCCGACCTCGTGGCGTTACTGACGGTGGCGCAGGACCCGACCCGTGGTGATGCGCTGATGCGGCTCCTGACCGGGCCCGTCTGCCGCGTGGGTGCCGCCGACCTGGACGGCCTCTGGGCCTGGGCCGGCAGTCTGGCCGCACGGGACGGGTTGTCGCGCAACGAGGTAGTGCTCGCCGAGACGTTGGATCGGCTGCCGCCGACCGAGTGGACCGGGCCCCGAGGGCGGCGAGTCAGTGAAACAGCACTGGCACGGGTGCGGGCCCTGGGGTTGGCGGTGGACCGAGTCCGGTCCTTGGCCGGGCTGCCGCTGCCGGAGTTGCTCATGGAAGCTGAGCGGGCCATCGGTCTGGACCTGGAAGTCACCTCCGACCCTGAGCTTCCCGCGGCCTGGGGGCGGGCCCAACTGGATGCGCTCAGTGAGGTAGCTGCCTCCTTCGCGGTGAGCGCCGAGCGCCCCACCCTCGGTGGATTCGTCGACTGGCTGGAAGCGGCTCGAGAGCGCGAGCGTGGGCTGGAGATGGCCGAGGTAGCGGTCTCCGAGATGGCTGTCCAGGTGCTCACCGTGCATGCGGCCAAGGGGCTCGAGTGGGACGTCGTCGCGGTGCCTGGGCTGGCAGAGGGGATCTTCCCCTCCTACACCACCCAGACGAGCGTCACCGACGGCGTGTGGAAGGCACGGCCTGCGACCGACAAGGGATGGCTGACCGGGATCGGCTCCTTGCCCTACCCGTTGCGGGGCGATGCCGCCGGGCTTCCGTCTATCCCGCTGGAGGCGGTGCAGGACACCCAGGAGTTCAAGGAAGCTCTGGAAGACTTTGCTCGAGCCGGGGGGCGGCACCAGTTGCAGGAGGAGCGGCGGCTGGCCTACGTGGCCTTCACCCGCGCCCGGCACGAGCTACTGGTCACCGCGCCGGTCTGGTCGACCGGGCAGACCCCGCGGGAGACCTCACGTTTCCTCACCGAGCTGGTCTCCTCGGTCGACGGGCAGGTGCACACTGACCGGTGGGAGGCCATGCCGGACCCGGACGACCCGCAGCAGGCCAGCAACCCGCTGCGGGCGGAGGAACAGCTGGCCCCGTGGCCGACCACCCCGGACGAGCGACGCCGCATCGCCGGCGATGTCATCCAGGCCGTGCTCGATGCGCGTCGTACCGGAGACCTGCCAGCCCCGGACCCGCAGGACCCCACCAGCGCCGCGGTGGCCCGGCTACTCAAGGAACGTGCCCAGGTTCTCGCCGCGCATCGCGCCGCCGGTCGAGCAGACCTGCCGGCGCACGTGTCCACCTCCGGGCTGGTGGAGTTCAGCACCGACCCGGATGGTTACCTGCGCAACCTGCGGCGGCCGGTGCCGCGACCCCCGGGGCACGCAGCGCGGGCCGGCACGTCATTTCACACCTGGGTGGAGCAGCACTATGGCACCCCGACCCTGGTGCCCATCGACGATGTCACCGGGGAGGACGCCGATGGCTTCGTGGACCTGGCCCCACTGCAGCAGCACTTCCTGGCCAGCGAGTGGGCCGACCGGGTGCCGGTGGAGGTCGAGATCCCGGTCGAGACGGTCCTGGGAGGCCGAGCAGTCCGCGGACGGATCGACGCGGTCTTCGCCGA
This sequence comes from uncultured Ornithinimicrobium sp., assembly GCA_964450585.1. Lineage (GTDB taxonomy): Bacteria > Actinomycetota > Actinomycetes > Actinomycetales > Dermatophilaceae > Ornithinicoccus. Next base: position 26,960 of record CAYVEH010000005.1, on the reverse strand, counting down.
GGGCGACGGTTACGTCATCGTCGACTGGAAGACCGGGTCCCGGGGCACCGCTGAGCAGGAAGCCACCCGGGCCTTGCAGTTGGCGGTGTACCGCACGGCCTATGCGCGACTGCGCGATATTGACCCGGGGCGGGTGAGCGCGGCCTTCTTCTACGCTGCCGTGGGGCAGACCGTGCGTCCACGGTTGCCCTCAGAGCAGGAGTTGGAGCACCTGCTGACTCGTCTGCATCCGAGCGACCCGGCCGTGCAGGACTGAACCGCTCCGCTTCTGGCGATGCTCCGTCGCACCTGACGCACCGAGCGTGCCCCGGTCAGCGTTGCTCCGGCTCCGTGGGCTCATCCGTTGCGTCGTCGAGGTCCGTGCCTGGTCCTGCGGCAGCGGGGTCGTCCTGGTCGGTGGTTGGGGCCTGTGGGGTGGGGTCGTCCCCGTCCGCAGTTGGCGCGTCGGGCATCCCGTAGAGGGTGTGCAGCCGCTCCTGCTCGGCAGCCTCCTGAGCGGTCGACCCCTCCTGCTGCTGATCAACCGGAGCCGTCTCGGCCGCCTCGTCGGTAGAGGGGACCGGCCGGAAGCGGGGGATCGGTGCTGTCACGTCCGCCGGAGAGGCGGATGCGGTCGCGACCGACTCATCGGAACCCTCCTCCGCCGTGAGGTGCTCCTCACTCTCGTCGGTGGACGCTCCGTCGGAAGCGGGCTCGTCCTGCCCGTCGCGATGCACCGGCTCCAGCCGTCCACCGTCGGCGGGCTGCTCCACCACGAAAGCCGGCTCCTCGTCGCCTTCTGGGTTCATGGCCGCCGACTGGGGACCGTGTCCCGGTGGACCAGGGGTCGTCGAGAGGGAGGCGGTGTCAGCCGGTGGCAGCTGCGCGGTCGTGTCCGTGCCCGACCCGGTTGCGTCCGACGTGGCCGTGGCAGGTGGTGTCGCAACGCTGGGCACCAGGGAGTCGTCGTTGGCGGTGAGCCGGTCCAACTTGCGCAGATCATCGGCGCGGGCCCGGACAAATTCGTGGTCCTCACTGCCCAGCGCCGCCATCAGGCCCGGAAGAAGCCGCATCTCGGAGATCAGACGCGCTCGCTGCAGCAGGTACTGGTCCGGGCGCTGCGAGCGCGCCATCGCATAACTCTCCAGCACCACATCCACGGCATGCGGGTGGGACCGCTCCACCAGACGGGCGAAGTCCTCCGCCGGGTCAGCGACCTGAGCACGCTCCCACCCGGTCAGCCCGACCACCCGCCCACTGGCCGCGTCGTCGTCGGAGAAGGCCACCAGGAAGGAGGATCCGGCCAGCGAGCCATGCGTGGGCACGGTCCCGAAGTCCCACAGGCTGGCGGTGTCCAGGGCCTGCTCCCAGCGCGCCAGCAACCCGTTGGGCACATGCCCGGTCTCGGCGGCCCGATCCAACTCCGCCAGCTTGCGCGATCGGCACTGAGCGGCGTCGAAGACCGGTGCTCCGCACTCCTCGTACAGCTCCCGCGGCATGTTGTGCACCGCCGCGATCGCGCGCCCGACGGCGCTGGCCAGCCCCGGTCCGGTAGGCAGGTGCCGTAGATTCAGACCCTGCCCCTCGACATACGGGTAGACGGCCGCGCGCCCGTCCGGGCCGAGGTCGGCATACCCGGCGGCCGCCGGCACTTTGAACGGCAGGTGCTTGCCCAGGTGTCGCACCAACTCATCGTTGCCCTCGAGCACCGCTCCGGCGGCAGCGACCAGCGGGGCACGCACCACCCACCTCCGCCCCGTCATGTCTTCCACCAGCGCGCTCTGATAGGTCGGGTGGTTCTCCGTGGCGCGGAGGGCGGCGACCAAGACCGGCCGCATCCCGGGGACGGCTGCCGTGGCCAGCGCTGCCAGGGCCAAGTCGCTGCGAATCACGATCCCACCGTATGACGTCCGGTCCGTACGGCGCAGGATGCCGCGCGACACGATGACCGACTCCGGTGCCTACAGTGGTGGCGTGAGTCTTGATTCCGAGGCGCTGCTGGACCTGTCGCTGTCCCGGGGGACCCTGCACCGCGACGGCAACGGCCGCCGCGACGGCGACCCGATCGCGCGTGCGCTGACCGATTCCGGCACCCGCGTGCTGGACCTCGTGGACGGTCGGGCCCCCACCTGCCGCGTCGACGGGCGGCTGCGGTTGGTGCACCGGTCACCTCGCTACCAGGACTCTGCCGAGACCGCCCTGTACCTCGGCCGCGACACCGACGGCGTCCACTACGTGGCGGTGCTCCACCCGGAGGGCAGCGACCTGCCCGGCGGCTCCGGCCAGGGGTGGCGCACGCTGCGGGAAGCAGGGGCCGACCTGGACGACACGGATGCTGGCGTGCTGACCACGGCCGTCGCGTTGGCCAACTGGCACGCCCGGCACGGGTTCTGCCCGCGCTGTGGATCGGCGACCGAGGTTGAGGAGGGCGGCTGGGTGCGCCGTTGCACCGTGGATGGCTCCCAGCACTATCCGCGCACGGATGCGGCAGTCATCGTGGCGGTGCTGGACGAGCAGGAGCGGATCCTGCTGGCTCGCGGGCCGCACTGGGCCGAGAACCGACTGTCGGTGTTGGCTGGTTTTGTGGAGGCCGGTGAGTCCCTGGAGGCGGCGGTGCACCGGGAGGTGCTGGAGGAGGTAGGGGTGGAGTTGACCGAGCTGGTGTACCGGGGCAACCAGCCGTGGCCGTTCCCTGCTTCCCTGATGGTCGGCTTCACCGCGAGAGCCACCGGTACGGAGTTGTCGCTGGACCCGGTCGAGATCGCCGAGGCCCAGTGGTTCACCCGGGGCGAGTTGTCCTTCGCGGCGCGCTCCGGGGAAGTCGCCCTGCCACCGCGCATCTCCATCGCACGCCATCTCATCGAGCACTGGTACGGGGGCCCGCTGGAGGTGGCCAGCGACGCGGCAGTCACTGCCGGGACACCGCGGTGACGCTGCCGCTCGACGGGCCCGACACCGAGCGGCCCCGCTGCGCCGACGACATCCTGCGTGGTCTTGACCCTGAGCAGCACGTCGTTGCCGCCACCCCGACCGGACCGATGTGTGTGCTGGCTGGCGCCGGCACCGGCAAGACACGGGCCATCACCCACCGGATCGCCTACGGCGTCTGGTCCGGTGCCTACCAACCACACCAGCTGCTCGCGGTGACCTTCACGGCCCGGGCGGCGGGGGAGATGCGCACCCGCCTGCGAGCTCTCGGCGTGCCCGGGGTGCAGGCCCGCACCTTCCATGCGGCAGCCTTGCGGCAACTCCAGTTCTTCTGGCCGCAGGCCGTCGGCGGTGCCCCGCCGGAGGTAGTGGCCCAGAAGGCGCCGGCGGTCGCCGAGGCGGCCGGTCGGCTGCGGCTCCGGCTGGACCGACCAGCGCTTCGTGACCTGGCCGCGGAGATCGAGTGGGCCAAGGTCAACCTCATCAGCCCGCAGGGCTATCCCGAGGTGGTGCAGGGCCGCCGGCAGGGTGTCGCCGGGCTCGACCTGACGGCCGTCTCGCGGCTGATGAGCACCTATGAGGACGTCAAGGGTGAACGTCACGTCATCGACTTCGAGGATGTGCTGTTACTGATCGTGGGCATCCTGGATGCCCACCCGCGGATCGCGGCCTCGGTGCGCGACCAGTACCGCTACTTCGTCGTCGATGAGTACCAGGACGTCAACCCCGTCCAGCAGCAACTGCTGGAGCTGTGGGCCGGTGGTCGACAGGAGATCTGCGTCGTCGGTGACCCGGCCCAGACCATCTACTCCTTCACCGGTGCCTCACCCAAGCACCTGCTGGAGTTCCCACAGCGGCACCCGGAGACCACCGTGGTGCACCTGGTGCGCAACTACCGCTCGACGCCGCAGGTGGTGCAACTGGCCAACCGGGTGCTGGGTCCGGGGGCCCGTGCTGGTGTCGAACTGCGCTCCCAACAGGAGGCGGGCCCACCGCCGCGGCTGACGGCATACCCCGATGATGAGGCCGAGGCCGCTGGCACCGCCGAGCTGATCCGGCAGCAACTGCAGGCCGGTACCCCGGCCCGGCAGATCGCGGTCCTCTTCCGGACCAACGCACAGTCCGAGGCCATCGAATCGGCCCTGGCGGCTCGGGATGTGCCCTACCTGGTGCGCGGTGGTGAGCGGTTCTTCTCCCGCACCGAGGTGCGCCAAGCCATCGTGTTGCTCCGCGGGGCCAGCCGTGGGGACACCGGCAACCGGCCCCTGGGCCAGGCCGTGCGTGATGTGCTCGGTGGAGCCGGGTGGAGCCCACAGCCCCCCACGGCCGGAGCCGCGACCCGCGCCCGGTGGGAGTCCCTGGAGGCGCTGGCTCACCTGGCCGACGATGTGGCCGCGGTAGAGCCGGAGGCCCGGATCCCGACCTTCGTGGCCGAGCTGGACCGCCGCGCCAGTGAGCAGCACGCCCCGAGCGTGGAGGGGGTGACGCTCGCCTCGCTGCACGCAGCCAAGGGCCTGGAATGGGACGTGGTCCACATCATCGGTTGCAGCGAGGGGCTGCTGCCGGTGTCCATGGCCGAGGGTGCCGACCGTATTGAGGAGGAGCGGCGGCTGCTCTATGTCGGACTGACCCGAGCCCGACGAGAGTTGGTGCTCAGTTGGGCGGCAGCCCGCGGTTCTGGAGGGCGGGGCAACCGCAAACCCTCCCGGTTCCTCCAACCGGCGGCCCAACTACTCGGTCTGGCGACCACCCCGCAGAGCAACCCCACCACCCGTCGGGGGCGTGCCCCACGACGCCCGAAGACCTGCCGCTCCTGCGGCGTCATCTTGGCGAGCGCAGCAGAACGCAAGGTGGGCCGGTGCTCAGACTGTCCGCCTACCTACGACGAGGCAACCTTCGAACGGCTGCGGGACTGGCGCCTGGAGGTGTCCCGGCAGCAGGGGGTCCCCGCGTTTGTGGTGTTCACGGACGCCACCCTCACGGCGATCGCCGAGAGCACACCGGCGGACACTGCGGCCCTGGCGCAGATCGTCGGTGTCGGCCCCCGCAAGCTGGACCTGTACGGAGCCGAAGTGCTCGCCATTCTTGCTGGTCAGACGGTTGTTCGAGATTCAAGAAAAGATTCTGGAGAGAAAACCGGAAAATAGATTGCGCCGCTGGCGCGGGCCAGCGTACGGTGGTTCTCGACCAACCGCCGGGGGTGACAACCGGGGGCCACGACAACGAGCGAGAGGAGGACGGAAACCAATGGAGATCATGATCACCATGAACCGCACGGCTGGCTTCAGGGGTGGAGTGTGCCGCGAATCCGTCCGTCTGCTCGAGGTCGGGCGGGTGCGTCCGGGCACTGCCTCCACCGCTGGCACCTTCGAGGCCAGCATCGCCGACCCTGCCAACCCTGTGGCGTTCCCCCGCGTCAGAGCTGTGGATTAGAACCACCAGCTCCCTCGCCGGCCGCGGAACCCACTTGAGGATCCGCGGCCGTTCTGTCTGTGCAGCAGACAACCAGTCAGTGGATCCTCCAGCAAGGAGCCATGTCATGACTGATCAGGATCGGGCCCCGGGCCCAGACCAGCACTGCACACCACGCGAGGAAGGGAACAGCGTGTCTAGCCACGCAGGCGTTCGCAACGCCGAACCGACTGCTTTGTCAAACCCCTGGCTCATTGGGGGGGCCGTCGACACCGAGGCTGAACTGCCCTGCCGGGAACACCCGGCGGACCTGTGGTTCGCGGAACTGCCGGAGGAGGTCGAGGCCGCGAAGGCACTGTGCACCGAGTGCCCGATTCGCACGATGTGCCTGGAGGAGGCACTCGAGCGCCGTGAGCCGTGGGGTGTCTGGGGCGGGCAGCTCCTGCTGCAGGGAGTCGTGGTGCCGCGCAAGCGGCCCCGTGGCCGGCCCCGAAAGAACCCCGTTGCCGCATGAACGACCCGAGCACCCACGAACAAGGAGATGAGATGTACCACCTGATGGAGGAGCAGTTGGCCCGCTCTCGCCACGAGGAGCGGACCGCCAACCTGGAGCTGGAGCACCGGCAGAAGCTGGCCCTGAGCCTGCGGCCGACCGCCCGGCACCAGAGCCGCCGGGCGCCATCCCGGCAGCGGTGACACCGGCACGTGCCGGGGCGCATTGCCTGTCACCGTCACCGAGGCACCCGCTGAGACGGGGCCGACACCCGCGGTGTGTCGGCCCCGTCTCCTGTGCTGCCGTGGCCCGGCCCGGCTCCGTCCGACCCCGTGACCGGCGGAGCGACAACGGCCGGCAGGTCGGATGCAACGGCGACGCAACCGCACCGTGGGTGGGGCGCCCAGCGGCGGGTGTGCACCTGTGGCCAGGGAAGGGAGATCTGCCAGGAGAGACCGACAGCAGCCTGGGGTGTGTTGAGGCACTCCAGGGCGAGGGCCGTCACCAGCCCGGCGATCGTCGAGGCCACCGCCGATGGGGCCTCCACCACCTGGGTCAACTCGCTGACCGGTGAGCTGAGCTGGGTGAGGATCCGCGGCCAGGCGCCGTCCAGGTCACCACGGTGCAGATCCAGGCAGTGCAGGCAGGCGGAGCGCCCCGGCCGCACCAGAGGGCCGATCACGACCTCACCCTCCCGGACCACAACCGGAAGGTGCCGCACGCCGGAGCGTTGCCAGGCCTGGCCCTGATCGGGTGCGACCACATCCTGGGTGCAGAGCACGGCCAGGTCGAGTTGATCAGGGCCCTGCGGTGAGCCTGTGTCGGGAGGGTGTGGCGCCGGCACCACCTGCACGCCCCCGTCCAACAGCTCCTGCCGCAGCCGTTCGACCACGGAGCCACGGCCGCACAGGCCGAGGAGCGCGGCCGGCGGTCGGGTGGTGACCTCGCGGTCGGTGAGCAGGCCGTGACGGCGCAGCGTGTCGATGAGCTGCTCCACCCGCGGCAGCGGAACCCCGAACTGGCGGGACAGCGTGACATCGCGGGCAGTGCCGCCGGTGCCGGCCAACGACACCAGCAACTCGGCCTCCGGGTCGGTCAGACCGGCCAGCACGATGCCGGTCGTGGGGGACAACCCGAACTGGACCTCGTCACGAGCGCGTCGCACCGGGCGGGCTGCCGAGCGAAGCCGGACCATGGGAGACATCCGGCGACTCTGCCATGGTTCACCGCCTGACGAAGGACGCTGTCCACAGGCGCTCCGCCTCGTGACGCGTCCGGTGAGACAGCACGAGGGCGGGTCGGTGCCTCCACCGACCCGCCCTCGCGCAGGCGTGCCTACCGGCTCAGGCGCTGGCGGCCTTGCCGAGGATCCGGTTGAGGTTGGTGCCACACACCGGGCACTTGCCCTTGGCCATGCGACGGCCGTTCGTCTCCACAACGTTGCCCTCAGCCTCGCGCTTCTCCTTGCACTTCACGCAGTAGAACTCGCCCTGGTAGGTCTCGTTGGTCTCAGCCATGGTCACTCACTCCTCCTCATTTCGCGGGCCGGAACCCGTGTCGGACGGGTCGTGCGACCCGCGATTCCATCCCACCCTAGACGCACCTGAGCACGATTGACGCGTCATTCGTGCTCAACACAGTGCGTGTCGCCTGCCTGTGGATAAGCCATCGCAGTGTCGTCTCGGGCCGCTAACGTGCCCAGGTATGACCCGCCAGCCCCTCGGCCACGAATCCGCGACCTCAGCCAGCGCGGACCGGCCACCTGTCCAGATCCGCCGCAGCACGCGCCGTCGACGCACCGTCTCGGCGCGGATGGAGGGCGGCACCCTGGTGGTGCTGATGCCTGCCGGGTTGAGCCACCGGGAGGAGCAGCAGCACGTCGATCGGCTGCTGACCCGGGTGCGCCGCAACCAGGCACGGCAGCGCCTGCAGGGCCAGGAGGATCTGATGAGCCGGGCCCTGGCGCTCTCCGAGCGCTATCTGCAGGGGCGGGCCCGGCCGACCTCGATCCGTTGGGTCACCAACCAGCAGCACCGATGGGGTTCCTGCAGCCCCGCGACGGGGGCGATCCGGCTCTCCACCCAGCTGGAGGGCATGCCCCGGTGGGTGGTGGACAGTGTGATCGTGCACGAACTGGCGCACCTGATCGAGGCCAACCACGGGCCGCGGTTCGCCGCCCTGGTGCAGCGGGTCGAGCGGTATGCCGAGGCCACCGCCTACCTCAAGGGCGTCGCCTTCGGGATGGGTCGGGCGGACACGACCGGCGACCTGGACTCGGATGTGGCCGAGGGGCCGGAGTGAGCCAGTCAGCCCTCCTCGTCGTTGAGCAGCCGCTCCAGCTCCTCATCCAGGCTGGACTCCTGACCGTCCGTGCCGGTCACCCGCTCCACGAAGCCCAGCGGGTCGTCCAGGTCCTCGGCTCGAGGGGCCAGGTCGGGGTGCTCCCAGGCCCGATCGCGGGCTGAGGCGCCGGCTTCGGACTCCAACGCGGACCACAGGTTCGCGGCATCGCGCAGGCGGCGCGGCCGCAGCTCCAGACCGACCAGCGAGGAGAACACCTTCTCCGCCGGCCCCCCGGTCGCGCGTCGACGACGCACCGCCTCGGCCAACGACTGGGCGTTCGGGAGGTGCGGCTCGCAGGCTCGACTGGCGACCGTGTCGACCCAACCCTCGACCAGCGCGAGGTAGGTCTCCAACCGCACCAGCGCCGCACGTTGCGCCTCACTGGGCTCCGGCGAGAACAACGAGCCGGACACCGCCTCCTGCAGCGCCTGGGCGTCGGTCGGGTCGACCGAGCGCATGGCCGACTCGATCGCCTCGGTGTCGAACCGGATGTCCCGCGCGTAGTCCTGCACGGCTGTGAGCAACTGTGGGCCCAACCAGGGCACGGCGGCAAACAGACGCACCCGGGCCGCTTCCCGAACGGCGAGATAGAGGTGCACCTCTCCGGGGTCGATGTGCAGACCCGCAGCGAAGTCCGCCACGTTGCTGGGTAGGAGCGCCACGGTCTCGCCCGGCAACAGCGGCAGACCCACTTCCGTGCCGGAGACGGTCTCGGTGGCTAGCCCACCGACCGCCTGGCCCACCTGGGCGCCGAACATCCCGGCACTCATCTTGCGCATCATCGGCTCGATCTGCCCCAACAACGCCCGGGGGTCCATCCCCTCCGGAAGGCCCGGCAACTGGGGAAGCTCGCCGTCGCCGAGCTCGCGGAGCTGATCCTGCATCGCACCGGTCATCGCCGCCGCGACCCCGGCCGCCACCGGCTCGGTCAGCGTCTGCCACACGGGCATGCTCTCCTCGACCCATTCGGCACGACTCAGGGCACGCACCCGACCCTCCGGCGGTGCCAGGTCGGTGACCTGGTCGATCCACAGGGAGGCCACCTGCACCACCTGCTCGACGTCGCGGGTCGTGGCCTCGCTCACGCTCTGGTCGCCCGCCTCAGCGACCGCACGTCGTGCGGCGTCGGTCGCCACGGTCATGTTGACCGCTGATCCGTCATCACCGCCACTCATCATGGCCTGCACCTGGGCCTGCACCATCTGCATCATCGCGGGGTCGATCTGGCCCAGCCCCATGGCCTCCAGCTGCTGGCGCAGTTCCGGCGGGAGCTCGCCGCCACCGAAGAGGCCGCCCAGCGGGTCAGGCGCCCCGCCGGACGTTTCGGAGCCGGCCTGATGGTCACTGCTGCCCCGGAAACCCATGGGCTGCTGGCCGTCGGTCTCGTCGTCACCGTCCCCGGTGGCGCCGGGGTTCTTCTCGTCCGACACGGCTCATCCTTCCCTCGTGCTGCGTCCGGTTGCCCATCATGCCGGTCCTGAGAGGATGTGCCTCGCAGCCCCGCCTGGCGGAGTGCACGATGACAACGGTTACCCAGACAACACGAGGAGCCCACGATGAGTTCCCAGACCGGGCGCTTACGCTCTCGGCGTACCTCCGGCTCCCTACAGGTCGCGGTGACCCGGGCCAGTTCGCCGCTGGGCGCCGCGGTCGCGGCCAGCCTCGCCGACGCCGGAGACCGGGTCATCGGTCTGGACCAGCGGTCCGGCTCAGCACCCGACGTGCACTGGCGGCTGACGGACCTGACCTCCCCCCAGGTGGTGGATTCCCTGCGCCAGGTCGATGCGCTCGTGCACCTGGCCCACGGAGTCCACCTGACCAGTGAGTTGGCGGAGGACCCGGCCGAGCGTCGGGACCGGCTGATACGGGAGGTGCAGACGCTCACCGTCGCGGCGGCTGCCGCGGGGGTCCGACACCTGGTGGTCGTCACCAGCGCCATGATCTACGGGGCCCGCCCGGACAACGAGGTGCCGCTGCCGGAGAGTAGTGCGTTGCGGTCTGCGGACAGCGAGGGCATGGTGGCCGACCTGGTTGACGTCGAGGAGCTGCTGGACCGGGCTCGCGTGGTGCACCCGGGCCTGCGGGTGACGTCGGTGCGACCGGCCGCGCTGGTCGGTCCGGGGGTCGACACGATCATTACGCGGCACTTCGCGGCCCCCCGGCTGCTCACGCTGCGCGGTTCTGAGCCGCGTTGGCAGTTCTGCCACGTCGACGACCTGGGCACGGCGCTGGGTGTGGTGCTGCACAAGCAACTCGACCCGATCGTCGCGGTCGGCTCTCCCGGCAGTCTCAGCCAGGAGGAGGTGACGGAGATCTCCGGGATGCGTCAGGTGGCCGTGGCGCCCAGCGCCGCGCACGGTGCCGCCGACCGGTTGCACCGGCTCGGGGTGCTGCCGCTGCCGGCTTCCGACCTGGCCTACGTGTCCCACCCCTGGGTCGTCGACCCGGCGCTGCTGACCTCCAACGGCTGGCGACCCGAGCACGACAACCCCGCCTGCGTGCGCCTCCTCCTGGAGGAGGTCCGCGGCCAGCACGCCCTGATGTCCCGACGGGTGGACCGCAGGGACGCCGCCCTGGGGGCTGCCGGAGCGGCCAGCGCCGCGGTCGCGGTGGTGGCCACGGCAGCGCTGTTGCGCCGTCGACGGCGACGGCCCTGAGGCGAGGCCACAGGTGACATTCTGGAGACGGTCAGGTTCCTCACGAGGTGATGTTGGATGATGGCGCGGTGAGTGCTCAGCAACAGGCGGTAGTCCGCGTCGGCATCGTGGATAGCGCCCCGTCGGTCGATGACGTGCTGACCGAGGTGCGTACCTCTGCCTCTGGAGCCGTGGCCATCTTCGTGGGCACCGTCCGGGACCACGACGGTGGACGAGATGGTGTGAGGCGCCTGGACTACAGCGCTCACCCGGAGGCAGCCGACCACCTCACTGCGGTCGCGAACGAGGTCGCCGGTATGCCGGGGGTCCTGCGGGTGGCAGCAGTGCACCGACGTGGCGAGTTACGGGTGGGGGACACCGCCGTGGTCTGCGCGGTCTCGGCCGCGCACCGGGCCGAGGCCTTCGCTGCCTGCCGCACCCTGATCGAGGAACTGAAGGCCCGGGTACCTCTGTGGAAGAAGCAGTTGTTCGAGTCGGGGGAGACCGAGTGGGTCGGCCTGTGAACTATTACGGCGACCGACCTGTGGAGCGACCCCCGCACCCACCGCATACCCGCATCGGCTGGCTCACCGGGCTGGCCCTGACACTGGCGGTGCTGCTGGTGGCTACCGTGGCGGTGCTGAACCTGGTCAGCGTCGACAAGGTGATCTACCGACCCGCGGGTGTGCACGACACGCTCGGGGAGATGAACGGCGACCCGGTCGTGCATGTCGAGGGCCTGGAGACCTATGAGACCACCGGCTCGCTGGACTTCCTGACGATCATCATCGACGGAGGTCCCCGGTCCAGGGTCACGGCCTGGGACTGGTTGCTGGCTGAGCTCAACCCCGCGACGGACGTCTTCGACACCGAAGACGTCTACCCGCCCAACGTGACCTCGCAAGAGATCCGGGAGCAGAACGTCGAGCTGATGTCCCGCTCACAGTTGGGGGCCGCCGTGGTGGCGCTGCGCGAGATCGGGATCGAGGTGCCCGAGCAGGTGAAGGTCGCCCAGGTGATCGTTGATGCACCGGCCGACGGCACCTTGCAGGTCAACGACCAGATCGTGTCGGTGGCGGACACCCCCATCAGCAACCCCGAGGACGTCCGCCAGACTCTGCAGGACTACGAACCCGGCGAGACCGTGCCGTTCACCATCGTGCGGGACGGCACGGAACAGACCCTGGAGGTGCCGACCGGGGAGAGCGAGCCGGACCCGCAGAACCCAGCCGGTGAGCCTCGGACGATCATCGGCGTCTATCTGGCCAGTGACTTCGACCTGCCCTACGAGGTCACCATCGACGCCGGCAACGTCGGCGGTCCCTCGGCCGGCATGATGTTCTCCCTGGCCATCTACGACAAGCTCACACCTGGACCGTTGACCGGCGGGCTGGACTTCGCCGGCACGGGCACCATCCAGTCCGATGGCACCGTCGGCCCCATCGGAGGCATCGTCCAGAAGATGTTCGCCGCGGAGGACGCCGGAGTGGACTACTTCCTGGCCCCGGCCGACAACTGCTCGGATGTCGTCGGTCGGATCCCCGGCGATCTCAATGTCATCAAGGTGGGCACCTTCAACCAGGCCCGCGACGTGATTGAGGCACTCGGCCAGGGCGAGGACATCGACCTACCACGCTGCTCCTGATCAGGTGGCCAGGGTGGCCTTGAGCGCTCCGACCAGCCCCGGCGCGATGTCGGCACCGATGGCTACGGCGTCGTCACTGTCAAAGTCACGCTGTCGCAGCAGGCAGATCGACTCACCGGAGCGCAGCACCGCGGCCAGCAGCCTGACGTCCTTGCGCGCCGGGTGCTGCGACAGCGCCTCGGTGGCCTCGGTTGGATTCAGCGGCAGGTCCCGTTCGGCCTCCGGGGGCACCACGATGCGCTCCACGGCGATGGCCGCCCCATCGACGCCCTCCGGCCAACCCAGGGTTCCCAGCATCGCCTCGATGTTGGAGGTGCGGCGCAGACCTTCCTGCTCGATCGAGGTGAGTCCCTCGGCCGGCGAGCCCGCCAGCTGGTCGCGCAAACTCGGCTCGGCCTCCCGCAGCGAGTCGGTGCGCACCAGTGCGAACAATCGGGGCGCCTGGTCCCAGCCGAGCTTGGCGACATGCCGCTCGGTGTCGACGGCGGCCTTGGTGAGGATCTCTGCGGCGTCTGGCACGCCCCCAATGGTGCCACCTGGGACCGTTGGTTACGGCCCCACCACGGTGGGCCGGGCAGGGCGCGTCCTCCCTGAGGGGAACGGGCGCCGCTTCGCTCAGCTGCCTGGGTTAGCGTTGGACCGACAGAGACGGGGCCAGCGGAGCCAGACCGGAGCCGACCGGTCATCAGGAAGCGGGTAGTAGTGACAGAGCGTGGTGGGACGACTCCGGAGGAGCCGGAGGACGGGTCGGCCCGGATGCCTCGGGACCCATGGGACCAGGCCGCCGAGGACCCGTTCTCCACGGGCTCCCGCGGCGGTGGCACGGAGCGGACTGCGCCCGGTGCCGGGGGTGGTCGGCCCGGCGGCGGTCGCCCACTGCGCGGCGGCCGTGGCGGCAGGTTCCTGCCGACCGTGCTCATCCTGGTCGGGTTGCTCACCGCGATCACCTGGCTCGCCCAGCTGTGGACCGAGTTCCTCTGGTACGAGTCGGTCGGTTACCGTACGGTCCTCACCACCCGCCTGTTGACGCAGGTGATCCTGTTCGTCGGTGCCGGGGTCATCACGGGCCTGCTGGTGTGGTCCTCGTTGCACCTGGCCTACCGCAACCGTCCGATCTATGCCCCCAGCAGTCCGGAGCAGGTGAACCTGGACCGCTACCGTGCGGCCTTGGACCCGGTCCGGCGGCTGGTCTTCATCGGTGCCCCGATCCTGCTGGGTCTCTTCGCCGGCTCGGCGATGGCTGGTCAGTGGCAGACACTGCTGCTCTGGTGGCACCGGCAACCTTTCGGGGTGACCGACCCGGAGTTCGGCATCGACGTGGGCTTCTTCGTGTTCACCATGCCCTGGCTCAACGTCCTGGTGAGTTTTGGCACCCTGACGGTCGGGCTGGCTCTCGTCGGGGCGCTGATGACGCACTACATCTACGGGGGGTTGCAACTTCAGGGGCCGGGGGAGAAGACCACCCGCGAGGCCCGCATCCACCTGGCGATCCTGCTCGCCGTGCTGGTCGCGGTCCGCGCGCTGGCGTTCTGGTTGGAACGTTACGGCCTGGCCACCGCCGAGCACGGGCGGATGACCGGCATGACCTACACCGACGTGCATGCGGTGCTGCCGACCCGGGGTGTGCTGGCCATCGCCGCGCTGCTGTGTGCGCTGCTCTTCCTCTCCACCATCTGGACCCGCAACTGGCGGCTGCCGCTGATCGGTCTGGCTGGGCTGGTCATCATCGCGCTACTGGTCGGTGGGGCCTTCCCAGCGCTCATGCAGCAACTGAAGGTCAAGCCCTCCGAGGCGCAGCTGGAGGAGCCCTACATCCAGCGGAATATCGAAGGCACGCTCGCGGCATACGGGCTCGAGGATATCGAGATCACCGACTACACCCCGGAGACCGAGGCCACCTCGGGTCAGTTGCGCGAGGATGCCGAGACGGTGCCGGGGATCCGGATCGTGGACCCGGCCATCGTCTCCGCCACCTTCTCCCAGCTCCAGGGGGTTCGCAACTACTACCAGTTCCCGGACGCGCTGGACGTGGACCGTTATCAGGTGGACGGCCAGACCGTGGATACCGTGGTCGCGGTCCGCGAACTGCGCTTGGAGGGCATCCCGGATGCCCAGCGCAACTGGGTTAACGACCACACCGTGTATACGCACGGATTCGGCCTGGTCGCGGCATACGGCAACAAGCGGACGCAGGACGGCGAGCCCATCTTCTACCACCGCAACATTCCACCGGTCGGTGAGCTGGGTGACTTCGAACCCCGCGTCTACTTCGGCGAGTACTCCCCGACCTACTCGATTGTCGGTGCTCCAGAGGGGCAGGCGCCCCGTGAGCTGGACTACCCGGACAGTGCCAACGAGACGGGTGAGCAACGCAACACCTACCAGGGTGCCGGCGGTGTCCCGATCGGCTCCTTCCCCCGTCAGTTGGCCTACGCCATCAAGTACCGGCAGGTGGAGATCCTGCTCTCGGACAGCGTGGGTGCTGAGTCACGGATCCTGGATCACCGTGGCCCCCGGGAGCGGGTGGAGCGGGTCGCTCCCTGGTTGCGGCTGGACGGAAACCCCTACCCGGCGGTGGTCGACGGGCGGATCAAGTGGATCGTGGATGGCTATACGGTCTCCTCGCAGTACCCGTACAGCGAGCTGGAGGCACTGGGGGAGGTGACCACCGACTCGCTGGTGGCGACCTCGCAGAACGTCCGCACCATCGGTCAGGGTGATGTCAACTACATCCGCAACTCGGTCAAGGCCACCGTGGACGCCTATGACGGCGCGGTCACCCTGTACGCCTGGGACGAGGAGGATCCGCTGCTGAAGGCGTGGTCCGAGGCGTTCGACAACACCGTGCAGCCGATGTCCGAGATCGACGGTGAGCTGATGAGCCACCTGCGCTACCCCGAGGACCTGTTCAAGGTCCAGCGCGAAGTGATGGCGAAGTACCACGTCGACACCGCCGATGCGTTCTTCAGCGGTCAGGATTTCTGGGAGGTCGCCGCCGACGAGAGCTCCGCTGACCAGGCCGAGGTCGCGATGCCGCCCTACTACCTGAGCATCGCCATGCCCGGCCAGGAGGACCCGACCTTCTCGCTGACCAGCACCTACATCCCAGGAGAGGACCGCCAGAACCTCGTCGGGTACCTGGCCGTGGACGCGGATGCTGGTGACACGGCGGGCGAGAAGCGTGAGGACTACGGGCAGATGCGATTACTGGAGTTGCCCCGAGAGTCCACCGTGACCGGGCCGGGGCAGTTCCAGAACGAGATCGAGTCATCGAACGTCAACTCTGAGGCCTTCACGCAGACGTTGTCGCAGTTCCTGACGCTGAACCGGACCGCCGGCTCTGTGGTGGAGATCGGCAACCTGCTGACCCTGCCCGTGGGTGGCGGACTGCTCTATGTCGAGCCGGTCTATGTCCGGGCGGCGGGCGGATCCTCCTACCCGCTGCAACGGCTGGTGGTGGTCTCCTTCGGCAATGAGCTGGCCTGGTCGGACACGCTCGATGGAGCGCTGGACGAACTGTTCGGCGGTGACTCCGGCGCGACCGCTGGGGATGAGGGCACCGGTGCTGAGCAACCGATCGAGCCACCGATCGATGGAGAGGGCGTCGAACCGCCCGCCGACGGCGAAGAGCCGCCGGCAGAGGGTGAGGAACCGCCCGCTGAGAGCGAGCAGCCCAGTGGTGACCTGGCCGAAGCGGTGGCTGAGATCCAAGCCGCCTACAAGGACGGCCAGCAAGCACTGAAGGACGGCGACTGGGAAGCCTACGCCGAGGCGCAGGCCCGCTTGGACCAGGCCATCAACCGGGCCATTGAGCTCTCACCCGACGGGGGCTCGGTCAGCGTCGACCCGTCCGACGACAGCAGTCAGACGACGGCGACCCCGTGAGCCAGGCTGCTGCCCTCGCCACACCGGGTGGAGGGGGCAGCAGCCAGTTGGCGCCCGCCCGAGGTCGCCGGCGTGCCTGGCGCTGGGCGGATGTCTGGCGGTTTGGGGTCGGGCCGTTCTGACTGGTAGATTTGCCCCTTGCGTGCGTGCTTCAGGTCGTGCACGCAGGCAGCAGAACTCTCACGCGGCTCACGCAAGGGTGCCCCACGCCCGGTCCCGAGTTGCGTGTGTCGCCCTCACCGACACACTCCGACCAAGCAGGAAGACACTTCGTGGCAAACATCAAGTCCCAGATCAAGCGCATCAAGACCAACGCCAAGGCCACCGAGCGCAACCGCGCCTACAAGGCGGAGCTGCGCACCTGGATGCGCAAGTTCCGTGAGGCGCACGCCACCGGCGATGCCGAGGCCACCCAGTCCGCGCTGAAGGCAGCCTCCCGCAAGCTGGACAAGGCCGTCTCCAAGGGCGTCATCCACAAGAACCAAGCCGCCAACAAGAAGTCGGCGATGGCGAAGAAGGCTGCCTCTCTCTGAGGTCGGCCCGCAAGAAGCGGTAAGGGCGTCCACCCGGTGGGGTGGGCGCCCTTCGTCGTGGCAGACGTTCCCCGTGCGGTGGTGCGCCTGGTGGGGTGTTTCTTGGCAAGGTGGTGCGCCCGGTGGGGTGATTTTTGGCAAGGCGGTGCGCCCGGTGGGGAGGGGGACGGGGCGGGTCAGAAGCCGCTGGGTGTGCGGTACTCGATCTTCGGGCAGGTGTCCATCACCACGCTCAAGCCGGCGTCCTTGGCCCGCTGGGCCGCGTCCTCATCCACCACACCGAGTTGTAGCCACACCGCGGTGATGCCCAGCCGGTCGGCCTGCGCGATGGCCTCATCGACCACCGCCCCGACACGGGCGGAGTTGACGAAACAGTCCACCACCTCCACCGTCGTGCCATCAGGGATGTCGCCCAGCGTGGCGTACCCGGTCTCGCCCAGTGCCGCTTCGGCCCGGGGGTTGATCGGGATGATCCGGTGCCCGAGGGTCTCCTGGAGGAAGCGGGCCACACCGTGTGCGGTCCGGGCGGTGTTCGCGGACAGTCCTACCACCGCCCAGGTCGCGGAGGTGTGCAACAACCGGGTGATGACGCTGTCGTCGTTGCGGTGCCGTCGACGTGTCTCGGTCATGAGCCCAGTATCCAGCCTTCACCTGAGCGACCGAGGCCACCCCTGGCTGCGGTGGCTGGTCGTCGAGAACCCGGTGGCCCCGAAGGGCACCAGCGCGCGCGGCATACTGACTGCATGCGGTGTGGAATCTTTGTGCCCCAGGGCTGGCGGATGGACCTGCACGGGGTCGCCCCTGCGGACCAGTGGGCGCGGATGCGCGACCTCGCGCTCCGCGCGGACGAGCGCCCCGAGTGGGAGTCCATCTGGGTCTATGACCACTTTCACACCACGCCGGAACCCACCGAGGACCCGACCCACGAGGCATGGACGCTGATGGCCTCCCTGGCCGCGGTCACCTCCCGGGTGCGGCTCGGTCAGATGTGCACCTGCATGAGCTACCGGAACCCGGCCTACCTGGCCAAGGTCGCTGCCACCGTCGACATCGTCTCCGGTGGGCGCACCGAGATGGGGATCGGAGCTGGCTGGTACGAGCACGAGTGGCGCGCCTACGGCTACGGCTTCCCCCGGGCCGGGGAACGGCTGACGCGGCTGCGTGAGGGCGTGGAGATCTTCCGGCAGGCGTGGACCACCGGCCAGGCAACCCTCGACGGGGAGCACTACCAGGTCGACGGTGCGCTGGTGTACCCGCGCCCGCTGCAAGGCACGAGCGCGCCTGGTTCGCAGGCCAACGGCATCCCGCTGTGGATCGCCGGTGGCGGGGAGCGCAAGACGCTGCGGATTGCGGCCGAGTACGCCGACTACACCAACTTCTTCGGTGACCTGGAGGGGTTCCGGCACAAGTCGGAGGTGCTCGCCGGGCACTGCCGGGACATCGGCCGTGACCTGGACAGCATCGTGCGCAGCTCCAACTTCAACACCGCCATCGGGCGCGATGAGGCGGAGGTGGAGGAGCGGTTGGCCTGGCTGCACAACCACCTGCTGCGCACCGGCCACGAGCAGGAGAAGGCAGACCAGGTGATCCACAGCATGCGACGGCAGCCGGCCGTGGGCACCCCGGAGCAGATCGTTGAGAAGCTGGGGGCGATTCGGGACGCTGGTCTCGGCTACAGCATCCACTACTTCGCCGAGACCGCCTGGGACACCTCCGGCGTCGAGTTGTTTGAGCGAGAGGTGATCCCGGCGCTGGCCGGTTGAGTCAGCGTCCGTCCCGCGAACCTGCGGCCCGCATCGGGCCTTCCTCGACTCGCAGGGTGCAGCTCACGGCTTCGTTGCTGAGCATCCAGTCCAGGGACTGGCCCGGTGGGTACTTGGCGCGCAAGGCGTCATCGATCCGCGGCTGCGCCGGGTCCTCGGGCGGGACAGAGACCGTCGAGATCGGCTCGCGGGGCAGGGCGAGGGCCGCCTCTCGGTTCCGTTCGGCGATCGCGCCGTTGCCCATCGCGAGACTGACCGGACGACCGACCTGGACATGGCGGTACCACCACGAGTCCGGGCCGAAGGCAGAGCGGAGGTACGGCACACCATCGACGACCACCGACCAGATCGGGGTCGCGATAGGGGAGCCGTTCGCGCGGGTCGTCACGATGGCCACGACCGGGGTCCGGTCGAGCAGGTCCACCACGTCGTCGAAACTCATGATGAGTCAGCAGAGCCGACAGGCAGGAAATTCCCCGCGAGCTCGGTGGCCGATGAGAGCGCAACACGGCGCGCCCGGTGGGTGGTGGGGGCGCAACACCGCGCGCCCGGTGGTGATGGGGAGCGCAACACGGCGCGCCCGGTCGGGGAGGGGGCCGCAACTCGGCGCGCCCGGTGGGTGGTGGGGGCGCAACACGGCGCGCCCGGTCGGGGAGGAGCCGAGGAGTCAGTCCTTGAGCTCGCAAATCACGCCGCCGTTGCTGACGGTCTGACCCACCTCGGCGGACAGTCCGGTGACCGTGCCGGCCTTGTGTGCGGTGATCGGCTGCTCCATCTTCATCGCCTCCAGCACCACGACCTGGTCGCCCTCGGCGACCTGCTGACCTTCCTCGACAGCGATCTTGACGATCGTGCCCTGCATCGGGGCGGTCACCGCGTCACCGGAGACGGCGGCGGCCCCACCGCCGGTGCGGGAGCGCTTGGGCGCCTTCTTGCGCGCGCCGTTGCCGCCACCGCCCAGCGACAGGTCACCAGGCAGGGAGACCTCCAGACGCTTGCCGCCCACCTCCACCACCAGGCTCTGCCGCTCGGCGGTGCCCGGGTCCTCCGCGGTCGGTCCGGCATACGGCTCGATCTGGTTGTCGAACTCGGTCTCCATCCAGCGGGTGTGCACCGAGAACGGCTGCTGCGGGTCCTGTGGGGCGAAGGCCGGGTCCGAAACGACCGCCCGATGGAAGGTCAGCGCCGTCGGCATGCCCTCCACCACGAACTCGGCCAGCGCCCGCCGAGAGCGTTCCAGGGCCTCCTGGCGGGTGCGGCCGGTGATGATCAACTTGGCCAGCATGGAGTCAAACGCTCCGGCGACGACATCGCCCTCCTCGACACCGGAGTCGATGCGCACCCCGGGGCCGCTGGGCACCCGGTAGGTCAGCACCGAGCCCGGCGCGGGCAGGAACCCGCGACCCGGGTCCTCACCGTTGATCCGGAACTCGAAGGAGTGCCCGCGGACCTGGGTGGCGTCATAGCCGAGCTCCTCGCCGTTGGCGATGCGGAACTGCTCCCGGACCAGGTCGATCCCGGTGACCTCCTCGGTGACCGGGTGCTCGACCTGCAGGCGGGTGTTGACCTCCAGGAAGGAGATGGTGCCGTCCTGGCCGACGAGGTACTCACAGGTCCCGGCGCCCACGTAGCCGGCCTCCTTCAGGATGGCCTTGGAAGCACGGTCCAACTCAGCCTGTTGCTCCGGGGACAGGAACGGAGCCGGGGCCTCCTCGACCAGCTTCTGATGGCGCCGCTGCAGCGAGCAGTCACGGGTGGAGACGACGACCACGTTGCCGTGCTGGTCGGCCAGGCACTGGGTCTCCACGTGGCGCGGCTTGTCCAGGTACCGCTCCACGAAGCACTCGCCCCGGCCGAAGGCCGAGACCGCCTCACGGACCGCGGAGTCGAACAGCTCGGGGATCTCCTCCAGCGTGCGGGCCACCTTCAGGCCGCGGCCGCCGCCGCCGTAGGCCGCCTTGATCGCCACCGGCAGGCCGTGCTCCGAAGCGAAGGCCACGACCTCGTCGGCATCAGCCACCGGGTCCTTGGTGCCGGGCACCAGCGGAGCACCGGCCGCCGTGGCGATGTGCCGGGCCTTGACCTTGTCGCCGAGGGCGTCGATCGCCTCCGGGCCGGGGCCGATCCAGGTGAGCCCGGCGTCGATGACGGCCTGGGCGAACGAGGCGTTCTCGGCCAGGAAGCCGTAGCCGGGGTGCACCGCGTCCGCGCCGGACTGCTGGGCCACCTCGATCAACTTCTCCTGCACCAGGTAGGAGTCGCCCGGGGTGCTGCCGCCCAGCGCATAGGCCTCGTCGGCCACCTTCACGTGCAGCGCGTCCCGGTCGGGCTCGGCGTAGACGGCCACGGATCCCAGCCCGGCGTCCTTGCAGGCGCGGGCGATCCGGACGGCGATCTCGCCGCGGTTTGCGATAAGGACCTTGCTGATCGGCATGGGGTCACACTAATGCCACCGGGTATGCCGTGTGCCGGCAACCCGGTCCGCTCACCCCGGCAGGGGGTCACCTGGTGAACCCGACGCTGCGTCCGCGGCCACGGTGCGTCATGATCGGTGACATGGTGCAGCGACAGGTTCCGAAGCCGGCCGAGATCTTCGAGTTGCTGAAGTTCAAGAAGGTGGTCCTCAATGGCCGGGAACGTCGGCTGGGCTCGGCACAGACCATCGAGGACCTGCGTCGGGTCGCCAAGCGACGCACCCCGGCGGCGGCGTTCGACTACACCGACGGCGGGGCAGAGGGGGAGATCTCCCTGCAGCGGGCGGTGCAGGCCTTCGAGGACGTGGAGTTCCACCCGGCGATCCTGCACGACGTCTCCCAGGTGGACACCTCCACCACCGTCCTCGGGGGCACCTCCGCGCTACCGTTCGGGATTGCTCCGACCGGGTTCACCCGGCTGATGCAGACCGAGGGGGAGATCGCCGGCGCCGGCGCGGCCGGAGCCGCCGGGATCCCGTTCACCCTCTCCACCCTGGGCACCTCCTCGATCGAGGATGTCAAGGCAGCCAACCCGCACGGTCGCAACTGGTTCCAGCTCTACGTGATGCGCCAGCGGGAGATCTCCTACGGCCTGGTCGAACGAGCCGCCGCCGCAGGGTTCGACACCCTGTTCTTCACCGTCGATACCCCGGTCGCCGGAGCCCGACTGCGCGACTCCCGCAACGGCTTCTCCATCCCCCCGCAGATCGCCCTGCGGACGGTGGCCAACGCCGCGGTACGGCCCTGGTGGTGGTGGGACTTCCTGACCACCCCGAAGCTGGAGTTCGCCTCACTGACCGAGACCGGTGGCACCGTCGGAGAGCTGCTGAACTCGGCGATGGACCCCTCGATCAACGTCGAGGACCTCAAGGAGATCCGGGCGATGTGGCCCGGCAAGCTCGCCGTCAAGGGGGTCCAGACCGTGGCGGACGCCAGGAGGCTCACCGACCTGGGGGTGGATGCGATCCTGCTGTCCAACCACGGCGGCCGGCAACTGGACCGGGCACCGGTCCCGTTCCACCTGCTGCCGGAGGTGGTCCGTGAGGTCGGCGCCGACACCGAGGTCATGCTGGACACCGGTATCCGGAACGGCGCCGACGTGGTGGCTGCGATCGCGCTGGGCGCCAAGTTCACTCTCATCGGCCGCGCCTACCTCTACGGTCTGATGGCCGGCGGGCGGCAGGGGGTGGACCGGGCGATCGACATCCTGGCCGACCAGGTGCGCCGCACCATGCAGTTGCTACAGGTCCGCACCCTCGAGGAGCTGAACCCCTCCCACGTCACCCAGCTCACCCGCTTCAACCGGGTGGACCACCCGGCCCGCGCCGTCGTCGAACGTCGCTGACCAGCGGGTCTTGACTCGGGCCGCTACGGTAACGACAGGGTCGTCACTGTCTCTGACAAAGGAGCTCGGTCATGTTGAGGGTCCTCTCCCGTCCACTGGTGCGCCTGGCCGAACGGTATCTGCCGACGGCCTTCGTCTTCGCCGTGGTGCTCACCTTCGTGGTGGCCATCGCGGCCCTGCTGTCCACCGACAGCGGCCCCGTCGAGATCGTCCGGGCCTGGGGCGACGGGCTGACCGGGCTGCTGGCGTTCATGACGCAGATGGCCCTGGTGCTGTTGCTGGGGTACGTGCTGGCCAACACCGGCCCGGTGCGGCGGCTGCTGGTGCGGCTGGCCCGCGTGCCCCGACGGCCGGCCCAGGCCTACGGGTTCGTGGCGTTGTGCGCGGCAGTGGCCTCGCTGATCACCTGGGGCCTCGGTCTGGTCGTCGCGGCACTGCTGTCGATCGAGGTCGCCCAGGGCGCCCGAGAGCGGGGGATGAAGCTGCACTACCCGCTGCTGGTGGCCTCCGGCTACTCCGGCTTCGTGGTGTGGCACATGGGCTACTCCGGCTCCGGCCCGCTGGTCGCGGCCACCCCGGGCAGCTTCGTGGAGGAGCAGGTCGGCTTCACCATCCCCGTCTCGGAGACCATCTTCGCCAGCTGGAACGTGCTGGGCGCGATCGCCACCGTGCTCGTCGTGGTTGCCGCCATGATGCTGATGGCACCCGGCAAGAAGGACCCGGTCGTCGAACTGCCCGAGGGGGCCAAGTTGGGCGAGGGCTCCGCACCAGTGTTCATCGAGATGGGCGAGGGGCAGACGCCGGCCGACCGGATGGACAAGTCCCGGATCGTCACCCTGGTGACCGGGTTGCTGCTCCTGGCCTACCTGGTGATCTACTTCTCCCAGGAGGGCCTGGCGCTGACCCTCGACATCGTCAACTGGACCTTTCTGTGCCTCATCCTGTTGCTGGTCGGCGGTGCTCGGGAGCTGAGTCAGCTGGTGGCCCAGGCCGCCGCCAACGTCGGTGAGATCCTCATCCAGTTCCCGCTGTATGCCGGGATCATGGGCATCATGACGGTCACCGGGCTGGTGGAGATGCTGGCCGACTTCTTCGTCTCGATCTCCAGCGACGCGACGCTGGGGCTATGGGCCTTCCTGGCCGGTGGCGTCATCAACATCTTCGTCCCCTCCGGGGGTGGCCAGTTCGCCATCCAGGCGCCGATCTTCCTGGACGCCGCCCAGCAGATGAGCGTCAACCCGGCGATCGTGGTGATGGGGGTTTCCTACGGGGACCAGTGGACCAACATGATCCAGCCCTTCTGGGCGCTGCCGATGCTGGCCATCGCCAAGCTGCGGATCCGCGACGTCATGGGGTTCACCACCGTGACGCTGTTGGTCTCCGGGGTGGTCTTCGCCGCGACGATGCTGCTCGCCTCCATCTGAGGCCGACCCGCCCTGCTCCCACGCGAGGAGCCTGGGTGCCCTGCTACTCGGGTGTGGGCAGGGCAGCGAGGTCTTCGCGGCAGCGGCGCTCGAGCGTCTCCAGCTCAGCCAAGGAGTCCTCGATGTCCCGGCGCCGGTTCTCCAGGTCGGCGCGCCGATCATCGATCTGGGAGAGCAGGTACCGGAGTTGACCGGCCTCGCCGGGGTGCTCGTCATACATATCGATGATCGTGCGGATCTCCTCCAGCGGGAAGCCGATCCGGCGGCCCCGCATGATCAGCGCCAGGCGGGTCCGGTCCCGGCGGTGATAGACCCGCTGCGTGCCCCGACGCTCCGGAGCGATGAGCCCGAGTTCCTCGTAGTGGCGCACCGCACGGTGGGTGACGCCGAACTCCTGGGCCATCTCGGCGATCGTCCAGGTCGCTCCCTTCGCAGCCGGCCCCTCATCAGCCGGCCCCGCAGCGGCCGGCTCGACGGGCACGGACCGATCGTCACCCCGGCGCGACGATCGGTTGCGGCCCGTGGCGGAGGAAGCAGCCTGCCTACTTGTCATAGCACCCCATCGTGCTTTACGTTGACGTTAACGTCAAGCACGCTTCCAGCGTCTGAACCCCAAGGTGGCCGCCCATGTTCGAGCTCAGCACAGATCACGAGGACTTCCGTCGTCTCGTCCGCGACTTCGCGGAGGCCGAGATCGCCCCGCACGTCGAGGAGTGGGACCGGGACAGCCACTTCCCGGTGCATCTGGTGCCCAAGATGGGTGAACTCGGGCTGTTCGGCCTGGAGGCTCCCGAGGAGTTCGGCGGAGCCGGGATGGGGCACGAGGGGTTCTCCTACCTGTGCGTGGCCATCGAGGAGCTGGGCCGGGTCGACCAGGCCATGGGCATCACCCTGGAGGCGGGCGTCGGTCTGGGCATCAACCCGATCCAGACCTACGGGTCGCCGGAGCAGCAGGAGCGGTGGCTGCCGGACCTGGTGCAGGGCAGGGCGCTGGCTGGTTTCGGGCTGACCGAGCCGGAAGCCGGCTCGGACGCGGGGGCCACCAGGACCCGGGCCACGCTGCAGGACGGTGAGTGGGTGATCAACGGCGCCAAGTCCTTCATCACCAACTCCGGCAGTGAGATCACCTCGGTGGTCACCGTGACCGCTAGGACCGGTGAGACCGCCGAGGGCAAACCGGAGATCAGCGCGATCATCGTGCCGAACGGCACCGAGGGGTTCATCGTCGAGCCGCCCTACCGCAAGCTCGGCTGGCACATCTCCGACACCCACGGGCTGACCTTCGAGGGCGCGCGGGTGCCCGAGGCCAACCTGTTGGGGGAGCGGGGGCACGGCTTCAAGCAGTTCCTGAAGACCCTCGACGACGGCCGGATCGCGATTGCCGCGCTGGCCGTCGGGTGCCTGCAGCGGATGCTGGAGGAAACCACGGCCTACAGCCAGCAGCGGCTGGCCTTCGGCAAGCCGATCGCCACCTACCAAGGGGTGTCCTTCCAGGTCGCCGACATCGCCGTGATGACCGAGGCCGCGCGGGCCCTGGTCTACAAGGCGGCCTGGCTGCGGGAGCAGCAGGCGGCCGGCAAGCGCTCGGTGGCCGAGGTGAAGCAGGCCGCATCGATGGCCAAGCTGTACGCCACCGAGTCGGCGGTGACCGCCACCCGGATCGCCACCCAGGTCTTCGGCGGCAACGGCTTCATGGAGGAGTACCCCGTCGCCCGCTTCTACCGCGACGCCAAGATCCTGGAGATCGGCGAGGGCACCTCCGAGGTGCAGCGGATGCTGATCGCCCGCGGGCTGGGCCTGCCCAGCGCCTGAGGATGGCACCTGACACGATGAGCAGTATGTCCTCAGCACCCGACCCCGGTCCGGCTCCGTTCGCCGACCCCGCCGAGGGCAGCGACGCCCGCGTCAGCGACCTCCGCCGACGGTTCGCCTCGGCATACCGGACGTCTGCAGCCCCCTCGCAGAAGGCTCGCGCCAAGCTCGACTCCCAGAACAAGCTCTTCGTCCGGGACCGGATCGCACTCCTCTTTGACGACGGGACCTTCGTGGAGGACGGCCGGTATGCCAACGCGATGGCCGACGGGCTGCCGGCCGACGGCGTGGTGACCGGGCGCGGTGAGGTCGACGGGCGCCCCGCGGTCGTGGTGGCCAACGACCCGACCGTCAAGGCCGGCTCCTGGGGCGCGCGGACGGTGGAGAAGATCATCCGGGCCACCGAGATGGCGCTGCGCGAGGAGATCCCGATCTTCTGGTTCGTCGACTCGGCCGGCGCCCGGATCACCGACCAGGTTGAGCTCTTCCCCGGCCGCCGCGGTGCCGGCCGGATCTTCCACAACCAGGTGGCACTGTCGGGCAAGGTCCCCCAGATCTGCTGCCTATTCGGGCCGTCGGCCGCCGGCGGTGCCTACATCCCCAGCTTCACCGACCTGATCATCATGGTCGAGGGCAACGCCTCGATGTACCTGGGCAGCCCCCGCATGGCCGAGATGGTGGTGGGGGAGAAGGTCTCGCTGGAGGAGATGGGCGGGGCGCGGATGCACTGCACCGTCTCCGGCGTCGGGGACCTGCTGGCCACCGACGACACCGAGGCGATCGAGCTGGCCAGGCTCTACTTCTCCTACGTGCCGGACAACTGGCGTACCCCGGCGCCCCGGTACGAGCCGGAGCAACCCGCGGTGCCACTCACCCGGCAGACCGTCCCCGAGTCCGAGTCGCTGCCGTTCGACATCCGCGACGTGATCGACGGGCTGGTCGACGACGACAGCTTCTTCGAGATCAAGCCGCTCTTCGCCGCCGAGCTCGTGGTCGGGTTCGGACGGATGGCCGGGGAGACCGTCGGCATCGTGGCCAACAACTCCGCCGTCAAGGGCGGTGTGCTGTTCACCGACTCCGCCGACAAGGCCACCCGGTTCATCTGGTTGTGTGACGCCTTCGGGATCCCGCTGGTCTACCTGGCCGACGTGCCCGGCTTCATGATCGGCTCGGAGGTCGAGCGTGGCGGCATCATCCGGCACGGCGCCAAGATGGTCTCGGCCGTCTCCGAGGCGACCGTGCCGCAGTTCTGCGTGGTGGTGCGCAAGGCCTACGGCGCCGGGCTGTA
>CAYVEH010000004.1:39718-47236 GCA_964450585.1 uncultured Ornithinimicrobium sp. | reverse complement strand
CTGGAAGTTCAGCGACGGCAACACCTACCGCTGCTCCGACGGCTGGAGCTGCAGCGCCGCCGGCGCCTGCAGCAAGTCGATCTGCCCGTGGGCAATCTAGCCGACGGGGGTAGCCGCACCGTCTCGCCCTGGCGACGGTGGGGTGCTGACCCGTTGCCGCTGCTGGGTCTGCTGGGGGTCACCGGTCTGGTGCTGGTCGGGGTGCAGCTGGCCGGCACCGCGATCCCCTGGCCGGTGCCGGCGCTGCTGGCGGTGGTCGCCGCGGGGCTGGCGCTGTCCGGCTCGACCTGAGGGCTGAACAGCGCGTGGGCGCTGGTGGCTTCGGTCCGAGGCCGCTCGATCCAACTGCAGTTGTGGCAAGCGTTCCTGGTGGGGTGCGCAGTCGGGGGTACGCTCACCGCCGTTGCGCTGGGCGTGTTCGCCGGGTTGCTCTCGCCGGTGCCGGAGTCGGTGCGGGCCGTGGTTTTCGCGGTGCTCGCCCTGGCCCTGGTCGTGCTGGACCTGCGGCAACCGGTGCTCGGTCTGCCGCAGCGCCGTGAGTTGATCCCGCAGGAGGTGTTCGCCCGGGGGATGGCCCGCGGCGGCTTCCGGTTCGGGGTGGAGTACGGCTGCGGGTTCCGGACCCTGGTGCCCTCGGCCGCCTCACCGATCGCCGCGTTGTTCCTGCTGCTGGCCGGCATCCCGTTCGGGTGGGTCGTGGCCCTGGGTGCGGTCTTCGGCGCGTCCCGGTCCCTGGCGGTGTTGCAGTACATCCTGCTGGGCCGCCCAGGCTGGCAACGGTTCCTGACGTCTCACACCCGGTGGCTGGAGCGGGGCGGCACCGTGCTCACCGCGCTGCTGCTGGGCTGGGCGGTGCTGACGCTGCCCATCGTGTCCTGAGCGGCCGGTGCCGGCCTGGCCAACCGGACCAGGCCGGTGCCATGACACCTACCGGACGTAGTCCTGCAGCAACGTGGCCACCTTCTTGGAGACCACGCCCGGGCCGCCCACGATGACGATGTTCTTGGGGTCCAGGTGGGCCAGCGCCTGCTCGGCGGCAGCACCCAGCTGGTTTGGCCGCACCAGCAGCACCGGTCCGTGCCGGTCCCCGGCCCGGGCCGCCCCGGCCAGTGCGTCGGGAAACTCGTTGCCGGTGGCGATCACCACGGTGTCCACCCCGTTCGGGTAGTACATCGCCAGGGCGGCGGCCGTCTGGTACCGGTCCTTGCCGGCCACCCGCTGCAGGTTGCTGGACCGGGTCATCTCCTTCAGGTCCCGGGCCACCGACTTGCTCACCGCCTGCCCGCCCCCGAGCACCACGACCCGGTAGGGGTTGATCGCCGCCATCGCCTCCCGGGTGGCGGTAGGGATCCGGTCCTGCTTGGTCAGCAGCACCGGCCCGTCGTTGAACCCGGCCCGGGCGGCCCCGGCCAGCGCGTCGGGGTAGGAGGAGCCGGTGGCGACGTAGACCACCGGCACGGCCGTGCCGTACTGCCGGGCGAGGTTGCCGGCGGTGCGGTAGCGGTCAGCGCCCCCGACCCGGGAGACCGGGGCGGTGGTCAGCGCGCGCACCTGCTGCAGCACGGCTGGTCGGATCGCGCCGCCGCCGCCGACGACGACCACCCGGGAGGGTTTCAGGGTCTTGATGGCCTGCCGGGTCACCGCCGGGACCGACTCCCGCTTGGTGAGCAGCACGGGCCCTCCCCGCGATCCGGCCCGTGCTGCCGCCGTCAGGGCGTCGGGGTAGTCCTCCCCGACGGTGAGGTATAGCGGTCTGCCCTTGGGGAAGAGGCTGGCCAGCTTGGCGGCGGTCGCATACCGGTTCTGGCCAGAGACACGGGTGACCCCACCCTTGGGTGGCGGCGGTGCGGGCGGGGTGCCGGTGCCGAGCATGTGCGCCCAGGTGGCCTTGTCCAACACGCCCGTCCACGGCAGCTTCTTGGCAGCCTGGTAGTTCAACAGCCCCTGCAAGGTCATCGGCCCGAAGACGCCGTCGACGTCACTGCCGGTGAAGCCCAGGTAGCGCTGCGCCTGGGCGACGTAGTTCGCCGACAGGTTGCTGTCCCGTGCGCCGGGCAACAGCACCGGGTTCGGCGCCGCGGGTGGCGCCGGCAGGTTACTCGGGCAGGCCTGGCCGTTGTAGCCCTGGTAGCGGGGGGCGTACTGGTCCCGGTAGACCCGGCAGGTGCCGTAGTCGTGGCTGATGACCGGGGTGCCGTCCCACCAGGAGGTGCGGCCCATCGCCCCGTCCCAACTGAAGCTGATGTGCAGGTGGTCGGTGTGCGGGGAGGCACCGTAGTACGGGTACCAGCGGCTGGGCTTGTACAGGTACCAGGAGGACCGGTTCCAGATGATCGACTGGATCCCGAAGCGGCGTGCCATCTCCCCGTTGTTGGCGGTGAGCCACTGGGCCACGGCGTCGCCGATCGCCTTGTCGTCGGGGTCGTAAGCGTTCATCGGCCAGTCGAAGGCCCGACCCTCATAGTGCTGGCTGTTGTCGCCGTACTTGCAACTGCGTGAACCCCACCAGAGGGGACGGTCGTAGTGGTCGCCGATGAGATTGGCGAAGGCCACCATCCCGGGACGGTCGTTGGGGTCGCAGGAGTAGGTGTAGAACCAGGGAGGTGCCGCATCCAGCGTGTTGGGCAGGTCCTTGCTCGGTGGCGGCGGTACCGGGGCCGGCTTCTTCGCCTCCGGGTCCGGTTGCACACCCAGTGCGTCATAGCCGCCGCCGAGGTAGCCGTCCTCGGCGGTCATCAGCTCCTCGCTGGTGGCCGGCTCCACCTCCACCGCGGGTTGCTCGGTGCGCCACTCCTGCGGCATCTCCCAGAAGTTCGGCGCCGGCCCGACCCAGTCCAACGGGCTCTCCGGTGGGTCCTGCGGGGTGCTTTCCTGGTCGCTGGCCTCGTCCGGGACGGTGAACGGGTCGGTGGACAGCAGCAGCCCCTCAGCGAACGGGTCGCCGGTCTGTTGAAGCTCCTCGCGACGGTGCGCGTCGTGCCCGTGGTCCTGCTCGTGCAGGTCCGCGTCCAGGACGCCCGGAGGGGGCTCTGGCAGCGGGTCAGCCTGCGCGGCGGGTGCAGCGATCAACAGCGCAAGGGTCGCGATGCCGACCACGCCACGATGGCGCGAGGAGCGGGAGCGCATGTGTTCTTCCCTTCACACAGCAGTCAGGCCGGACCACTGTGATCAATGGTGTCGCTGGGACATATGGGGCCGTAGGGAGAATACACATACACAGTGACGGCTGGATAGCCCGCAGAGGTCACGGTTCTTTAAATGACAACGGTGCAATTCCGCCGTGATAGGAGTCGTGTCTGAGAAAGACACTCAGAATCACACCGGTGTTACTTAGGACCGGGTTTGTCGGCCGGTGGTGTGCGCCAGGGGCGCCCGCGTTGCCTCCAGGCAGCCGGAGCGCCTCAGCGCTCCACCTCGCCACGGATGAAGGCCTCCACCTGGGCGCGTCCCTCCTCATCGCGCATCTGCTGCGGCGGGGACTTCATCAGGTATGCCGAGGCAGACGTGATCGGCCCACCGACCCCGCGGTCCTTGGCGATCTTGGCGGCGCGCAGCGCGTCGATGATGATGCCCGCGGAGTTCGGCGAGTCCCAGACCTCCAGCTTGTACTCCAGGTTCAGCGGAACGTCGCCGAAGGCGCGACCCTCCAGCCGCACGTAGGCCCACTTGCGGTCATCCAGCCACTGCACGTAGTCCGAGGGCCCGATGTGCACATTGCGGGCGCCGAGGTCGTGGTTCACGTTGGAGGTCACGGCCCGGGTCTTGGAGACCTTCTTGGACTCCAACCGCTCCCGCTCGAGCATGTTCTTGAAGTCCATGTTGCCACCCACGTTGAGCTGGTAGGTGCGGTCCAGCACCACGCCGCGGTCCTCGAACAGCTTGGCCATCACCCGGTGGGTGATCGTGGCCCCCACCTGGGACTTGATGTCGTCACCGACGATCGGGACCCCTGCCTCGGTGAACTTGGCCGCCCACTCCGGGTCGGAGGCGATGAAGACGGGCAGTGCGTTGACGAACGCCACCCCGGCGTCAATGGCGCACTGGGCATAGAACTTGTCGGCCGCCTCCGAGCCCACCGGCAGGTAGGAGACCAGGACGTCGACCCGGGCCTCCTTCAGGGCGCTGACCACGTCGACCGGCTCGGAGTCGGACTCCTCGATGGTCTCGCCGTAGTAGCGGCCCAGGCCATCCAGGGTGGGCCCCCGCTGCACGAGCACCCCGCTGGGCGGGACGTCGGCGATCTTGATGGTGTTGTTCTCGCTGGCGTTGATCGCCTCCGCGAGGTCGAACCCGACCTTCTTGGCGTCCACGTCGAAGGCCGCGACGAACTCCACGTCGCCCACGTGATACGGCCCGAACTGCACGTGCATCAGCCCCGGTGCGGTGGTCGCCGGGTCGGCATCGCGGTAGTACTGCACCCCCTGCACCAGCGAACTCGCGCAGTTGCCAACACCCACGATGGCGACTCGAACTGATCCCATAGCTACTCCTCGTGTTGTGCGACACCGCGGTGTCCCGCGCTGCGCTCGGTCTCGATCAGCCCGGTGAGCCAACGCACGTCGCGTTCGGCAGATTCCAGGCCATGGCGGTAAAGCTCGACGGCGTAACCGTCGCGGGTGTCTCCCTCAGCGGGTCCGTTGGCACGGAACGTCGCGAGGCGCTCCTCCAGGCGGGCCCGACGGCCCTCGAGGATTCGCAGGCGGACCGCGCGGTCGGCGCGGCCGAAGAAGGCGAAGTGCACGTCGAAGGCCTCATCCTCCCACGCGTTGGGTCCGGCTCCGGTCAGCAGGTCCTGGAATCGGGCCTGCCCCTCGGGGGTGACGGCATACGTGATGCGGGCGCGGCGGCCGGAGACCGGAGTATCCTGCTGAACGATGAGGCCGCGCTCCACGAGCTGCCGCAGTCGCGGGTAGAGGGTGCCGTAGGACATGGCCCGCACGGTGCCGAGCACGCGATGGACCTGCTTGCGCAGCTCGTAGCCGTGCATCGGACAATCATCCAGGAGCCCGAGGATGGCGAGCTCAAGCATCTCCGAGCGTCGAGTCACGCCATGCCTCCTCTCCTGGCTCTGAGGGACCAGGGGCCCAGACGGGCACCTGCGGGCGGTGATGACCATCGCCCCGATATATCGCCGCGATATATCGTACGCCAGCCCGCGAGTCGGTCGTCGACCACTGCTTCTGGGCCGGTGTAGGTGCAGGATGGACCCAGCACAGACTCACAAGGAGGCCCGCTGTGGGCAACAGACCACCCCGCCGGAACGGCACCCGCTCCGCGCGGAGCAGCACCCGTCGCCCGCGGCGTCGCCGCCCGTGGTGGAAGCGGGTACTGCTGACCCTGCTCACCCTGGGTCTCCTCGTCGCGGTCCTCGGCGCGGTGGCGGTGCTGATCGCCTACAGCCGCACCGACATCCCGCAGGCCAACGAGTTCGCCACCTCGGAGAGCTCCATCCTGTACTACGCCGACGGTGAGACCGAGCTGGCCCGGTTCACCGGCGGCTACGACCGGGAGTCGGTGCCGTTGTCGCAGGTGCCGGAGCACGTCCGGGACGCGATGCTGGCCGCCGAGGACCGCACCTTCTACGAGAACCAGGGCGTCTCGATCACCGGCACCGCCCGGGCCCTGTGGCGCAATCTCACCTCCGACAGCACCCAGGGTGGATCAACGATCACCCAGCAGTACGTGAAGAACTACTTCCTCTCTCATGAGCAGACACTGTCCCGCAAGGTCAACGAGGTGCTCATCGCCGTCAAGATCGATCGGGAGCTGTCCAAGGACGAGATCCTGGAGAACTACCTGAACACGATCTATTTCGGGCGCGGCGCCTATGGGATCCAGACCGCCGCGCAGGCCTACTTCGACAAGGACGCCAGTGAGCTCAGTGTCGCCGAGGGTGCCTTTCTGGCCGCGGTGACGAATGCACCGGCCCTGTACGACCCGGCATACCAGGAAGGCAACCTGGAGCGTGCTCAGGCCCGCTTTGAGTACGTGATCAACGGGATGGTCGAGGAGGGGTGGCTGCCGGAGCAGGAGGCGGCGCAGACCACCTTCCCCGAGATTCAGGAGCCGGAGCCGACCACAGCCACCGCCGGTACGGAGGGCTATATCGCCACCCAGGTCCGGTCCGAGCTGATCACCGACCTCGGCATCGCCGAGGAGGACATCGACCGGGGCGGCCTGCGGATCGTCACCACGATCGAGCAGGACCAGCAGGAGGCCGCGGAGGCGGCGGTGGTGCAGAACCTGCCCGAGGAGCCGGAGGATCTGCACGTCGGACTGGTCGCGATGCGCCCTGGCGACGGGGCGATCACCGCCATGTACGGCGGCGCCGACTACCGTGAGCAGCAGCTCAACACGGTCACCGACGCCCATTTGCAGGCGGGGTCGTTGTTCAAGATCTTCACGCTGATCGCGGCGGTGGAGGACGGCATCAGCACCGAGTCGGTCTTCTCCGGGCCCAGCCCGATGGAATTCCAGATCGAGGGTCAGGACGAGCCCTACGAGGTGCGCAACTTCCGAGACGCCCAGTTCGGTGCCATCGATCTGCGGGAGGCCACGGCGCACTCGGTGAACACGGTCTTCGTGCAGCTCAATCAACTGATCGGCCCGGAGCGTACCGAGGAGGTGGCGGTGCAGTTGGGGCTTCCCGAGGACACCCCGGGTCTGGACTCGGCGCTGTCGAATGTGCTGGGTCCGGCAGCTCCCACCGTGCAGGAGATGTCGGCCGCCTTCTCGGTGCTGCCGGCTGAGGGCCTGCGGGCCGAGCCGTACCTGGTCTCCACGGTGACCAGCGACAACGGCGTCTACGACTATGCGCACGACCCGTTGACCCAGGAGGTACTCGACCCGGACGTGGCGGCCGATGTCATCGAGGCGATGACCCACGTCATCACCGAGGGGTCCGGCACAGCGGCCGGTGACCTGGGCCGACCGGCGGCCGGCAAGTCCGGCACCAGTGAGAACAACAAGTCCGCGTGGTTTAACGGTTTCGTGCCGCAACTGACGGCCACGGTGGGGATGTACCAGGGCGATGGCACGGTCGCGATGCAGGACATCGGCGAGTTCGACCAGGTCACCGGCGGCACCTATCCGGCGCGGATCTGGGGCGACTTCCTGCGCGAGGCGATGGAGGGTGAGCCGGTCGAGGAGTTCCCGGAGCGGGTGGGGCTGGGTGATGAGGCGTTGGTGACCGAGGAGCCGACGGAGGACACCAGCACCGAGACCGAGGAGCCGACCACCGAGGACACCACCACCGAGACCGAGGAGCCGACCACCGAGGAGCCGACGGAGGAGCCAACCGAGGAGCCGACCGAGACCACGGAGCCTCCGGAGCCGACCGAGACCACGGAGCCTCCCGAGCCGACGACACCGCCGGAGCCCAGCACACCGCCGGAGCCGCCAGAGCCGACCGAGCCACCAGAGCCCACCGGCCCGACCGAGCCGGCTGAGCCGCCGGGGCCGACCACGCCGGATCCCACCGCGCCCAGCCAGACCGCTCCGGGCCAGACCGCTCCGGGC
>CAYVEH010000004.1:13310-39618 GCA_964450585.1 uncultured Ornithinimicrobium sp. | reverse complement strand
GCCAGACCGCTCCGGGCCAGACCGCTCCGGGCGCGACGACACCGGGGCAGACGACACCGCCGTCGGCGCCGGATGATCACGCGGCTCCCGTACTCAACGGCTGGGCCAGCCGGACCGGTTAACCTGCCGCCATGCCCAGACCCCGCTATGTCGTGCCGTCGGCACGCGACCCGGTCGTGGCCGCGGCCAGCCGGGTCCTGGGCGGACCGGTCGGCAGGTTCGCCCGGATCGGCGCCCGCGGGCTGGCACCGGTCGCCGCTGCGCTGATCGCGTTGGCCGGGGTGGCCCTGGCCCTCGGGGTCTTCCAGAAGGGGCACTGCGTCCTCAAGGGGTGGGCCAACCCGGACCAGTTCTGGCGCGCCTGCTACTCCGACATACCGGTGCTGCACGTCACCACCAGCCTGGCCGACCGACACCTGCCGTATGCCGGCGGTGGCAGCGACCAGCCGCTGCTGTCCGGGCTGGTCATGTGGCTGCTGGCCCGCCTCACCCCGCAGGCCGGGACCGGCGTGGGCGCCCAGCAGTGGATCTTCTTCCTGTGGGCCGCGCTCGCCCTGGTGCTGCTGGCCACCGCCATCCTGGCCGGGATCGCGCTGCTGCCCACCGACCCCTGGCACGTGGCGCACCTGGCCGCTTCCCCGGTGCTGGTGGTGTTGGCGCTGATCTCCACCGACCTGGTCGGCATCGCCTTGGTCATGTGGGGCTGGTGGGCCTGGCGCCGCGATCATCCCGCCCTGGCCGGCTCGCTGATGGGCCTGGCCTTCCTGGTGCGTCCGTATCCGTTGATCTTCCTGCTGGCGCTGGTGCTGGTCGGCCTCCGCGAGGGCCGCGGCCGGCAGGCCGCCACCGCCCTGGTCTCCGCACCCCTGGCCGCTCTGGCGCTCTTCCTGCCCGCACTGTTCTTCCTCGGCGACGCGGTCCTGCAGGCACCGCGCGGTTGGTTCTCGGCCGGTCCTGGATACGGTGCCCTGACGCTCCTGCCGCAACAGTTCGGCCTCGGTCTGTCCGCGAGCGCCGTGACGACCATCGCCCTGCTGGGGTGGGTCCTGGCGATCGTGCTCGGCGCCTGGCTGACCTTCCGGCATGTCGAGCGGCCCGGTGCGGCGCAGATCGCGGCCGTGATGCTGCTGGTGGTGGCCCTGACCGCCAAATCACTGTCGGTGCAGACCGGCCTGTGGGTGTTGCCAGTGCTGGCCCTGTCCAGCCTGCAGTGGCGCGACCACCTGGTCTGGGCGGCCGCGGAGATCGTGCACTTCGAGGCCACCTGGTTGCACATCGGGTTCGGCTCCGACCCCGGCAAGGGCCTACCGCCGCAGGCCTACGGCATCGCGATCCTGCTGCGGCTGAGCGGCTGGGCCTGGGTGCTGGGCATGGCCTGGCTGGCACCAGCGCACCGCGAGGCGACTCAGGGCAGGAGCAACAGTTTGCCGGTGGTGTCGCCGTTAGCCAGGTCTGTCTGAGCTCGCGCCGCCTCGGCCAGCGGGTAACGGCCGCCGATCCGCACCTGCAGCCGGCCGGTGGCGACCGCGTCCAGGACCGCCCCAGCCCGGTGCAGCAGCTCCTCCCGCTCGACGACATAGTCGTGCAGCGTGGGTCGGGTCAGGAAGAGCGAGCCCTTGCGGTTCAGCACCTGCGGGTCGAGCGGCGGCACCGGGCCGCTGGCGCCGCCGAAGAGCACCATGGTGCCGCGGCGCCGCAACACCTCCAGGCCGGCATCGAAGGTGGCGGCCCCGACCCCGTCATAGACGACGTGCACGCCGGCACCGTCAGTGAGGCGGTTGACCTCGGCCACCAGGTCGGCGTCCCGGTAGAAGATGATCTCCGCGGCTCCGGCCGCCCGCGCCAGCTCGGCCTTCTGTTCGGTGGAGGTGGTGCCGATCACCCGGACGCCCTTGGCCGCCAGCAGTTGGCACAGCAGCAGCCCGACCCCGCCGGCTGCGGCGTGCACCAGCGCGGTCTGCCCAGCGGTGGCCGGGAAGGTGGACTCCACCAGGTAGTGGGCGGTCATCCCCTGCACCATCACGGCCGCAGCCTGCTCCAGGTCGACCTCGTCGGGCACCGGGACCACCCGGTCGGCCGGCAGCAGGGCCGTTTGCGTGTAACCGGTGTCTGGCACCAACGCCCAGGTCACCCGGTCACCGACGGTGATGTCCGAGACACCGGCCCCCACGGCCGTCACAGTCCCGGCCCCCTCGGAGCCGGCCACAAACGGTGTCTGCATCGGGTAGGTGCCGGAGCGCTGATAGATATCGATGAAGTTGACACCCGCGGCGGCGACCGCGACAGTGACCTGCCCCGCGCCGGGCTCGGGAACCTCACGCTCGCAGACCTCGAGCACCTCCGGTCCACCCTGTTGCCGAACCACGACCTCGCGCATGTCACACCTTCCGTTGGCTGCTGCCAGTATGCCGAGACTCGCCGGGGGCGTGTCCTCAGGGCTGGGCCGACCCGTCCTGGGTGGACTCCGGCTGCCGGACCCACCAGGACCGCAGCTCCTCCTCGGCCGCCTCTCGGCCGATCGGCCCGCGATCCAACCGGACGGCGAGCAGGTGCTGGTAGGCCCGTCCCAGCAGCGGGCCCGGGCTGATCCCCAGCACCTCGGCGATCTCGTTGCCGTTCAGCTCCGGGCGCACCGCCTGCAGCTCCTCCTGGGCTCGCAGCCGCGCGATCCGTGCCTCCAGGTCGTCATAGGTGCGGGATAACCGCTCGGCCTTGCGCCGGTTGCGGGTGGTGGAGTCCGACCGGGTCAGTTTGTGCAACCGACCCAGCAGCGGCCCGGCGTCCGTGACATACCGGCGCACCGCAGAGTCGGTCCACTCGCCGCTGCCGTAGCCGTGGAAGCGCAGGTGCAGCTCGACCAGGCGGGCGACCGCCTTGATGGTGTCCTTGTCGTACCGCAGCGCCCGCAGCCGGGACCGGGTGAGCTTGGCGCCGACGACCTCGTGGTGGTGGAAGCTCACGCCGCCGCCCTTTTCAAAGCGTCGGGTGGCGGGCTTGCCGATGTCGTGCAGCAGCGCAGCCAGCCGCAGGATCAGGTCCGGGCCGATCACCCGGTCCGGTCCCTCGGCGCCCGGCTCGTCCTCCAGCGCGATGGCCTGCTCCAGCACCGTCAGCGAGTGCTGGTAGACGTCCTTGTGTCGGTGGTGCTCGTCGATCTCCAACTGCAGCGCCGGCAGCTCCGGCAGCACGACGTCGGCCAGGCCGGTGTCCACCATCAGCTCCAGCCCGGCACGCGGGTCAGCGCCCAGCAGCAAGCGGTTCAGCTCGTCACGGACCCGCTCGGCGGAGACGATGGCCAACCGGTCGGCCATGTCCCGCATCGCCTCCTGGACGTCCGGGGCCACCGCAAAACCGAGTTGGGAGGCGAACCGGGCGGCCCGCATCATCCGCAGGGGGTCGTCGGAAAAGGAGATCGGTGCGGTGTGCGGCGTGCGCAGCACCTCGCGGGCCAGGTCACTCAGTCCCTCGTGCGGGTCCGTGAAGTGCAGCTCCGGCAGGCGCAGGGCCATCGCGTTGACGGTGAAGTCCCGGCGCACCAGGTCGTCCTCGAGGTTGTCCCCGAAGGCCACCACCGGCTTGCGGGAGTCGGCCTCGTAGGCGTCGGCCCGGTAGGTGGTGATCTCGATGGTCCGACCCTGGTAACGGCAGCCGATGGTGCCGAACTGGCGCCCGATGTCCCAGGTCTGCTCGGCCCAGCCGGCCAGGGTGGCCTCGATCTCCTCCGGTCGGGCGGAGGTGGTCAGGTCCAGGTCCGCTGAGGTGCGGCCCAGGAAGGCGTCCCGCACCGGCCCACCGACCAGGGCCAGTTCGTGACCGGCCTCCTGGAACCGCCGACCGACCTCGGTGAGAACGGGAATCACCGGCGTCAGGTGACGCACGGCGCGGGCCAGCAGCTCGGGTTCGGTAGGAGTGGAGGACACGGCAGCCAAGCCTACGGCCCGCAAGCCCGCAGAACAGGGTCGCGGCTCGTTAGAGTGAGGCCGATGACCACCGCCCCGCCTCCGCGCCGCTGGCAGCACCGACTGCCCTCGGTCCAGGAGACCTCCGCCGGTGGGGTCATCATCGACATCCACCAGGGGGCAGCGCGCACCGCGATCATCGCCCGCCGCAATCGTGCGGGACGCATCGAGTGGTGTCTGCCCAAGGGTCACATGGAGCCCGGCGAGACGCTGCGGGAGGCGGCCGAGCGGGAGGTCGCTGAGGAGACCGGGATCGTGGGTCGGGTGCTCATCGACCTGGGGACGGTGGAGTACTGGTTCTCCACCCCTCAGCACCGGATCCACAAGCGGGTGCACCACTATCTGCTGGAGGCCACCGGGGGCGAGCTGTCCGTCGAGGGTGACCCGGACCAGGAGGCTATTGACGCCATCTGGTGCCCGCTGATTGAGGCGCCGCAGGTGCTCACCTTCCCCAATGAGCGGCGCATCGCCCAGGTCGCGTGGGCCCGGCTGGCCGGGACGGCGTGAGCTCGCACCGCGCCGCGCTTACTCTGCGCGGGCTGATCACCCTGCTGTTGACGTATGCCGTGCTGCAGACGGCCGCACTGGCCACCTTCGCGGCACCCTCACCGAGGGCCGACACCGACCCCGGCTCCGGGGTGCAGGTCTCGCTGGAGGCGGTCGAGCCGGTGATCGCCGGCCCGGAGACCGAGATCCAGCTCTCCGGGACGTTGCGCAACCTGGGGAGCACTCCGGCGCCGGTGCACAGCATCCGCGTCAGCACCGCCTACCGGGGGCTGGACACCCGTGGCGCCGTCCAGGAGTGGGCCCAGGTCGGTGTGCTGCAGACCCCGATCGTGCTGGCCGAGGACCACATCGGGGTGGCGCTGGCTCCCGGTGCGACCGTGCGCTGGTTCGTCTCGGCACCCCCGGGCACCATCGACCCGGGTTTCGACTTCGCCACCCTGCCGGTACGCATCGAGGTGCTGGCCACCGACCCGAGCGCCGACGCTGGGATACCCGGTGAGCCCAGCCCGGAGGGGGTGCTCCAACCGGGTGCCGACACCGGGCTCGGCGCCCAGCAGGAGAGCGACCTTTCCGAGCCGGAGACCGATGCGGGCCCGGGTGCGGCGCTGCCGGGCAGCGAGGTGCGGAGCTTCCTGCCCTGGCAGGCCATCGAGGCCAGCGAGTTCAACCCGGTGCAGCTGGCCTGGTTGGCTCCGTTGACGCTTCCGGGGGGACCGGATCTGGTGACGCCGGACGATCAGCAGCGAGAGGCGGCCTGGCAGGAAGCGATCGGCGCCGACTCCGCGGCCCGGGAGCTGCTGGACGGGCTGGCCGGCACGGACGCCACGTTCGTGGTGGACCCGGCCCTGCTACAACCCCTGGACCCGGTGGCGTCGCTGACCGAGGCGATCGTCTTGCCCGGGGAGGAGGAGCCCACCGAGCCCACCCCGACTCAGCCCGAGCCCACCGCGCAGCCCTCGCAACCAGCACCCACCGCACCCGAGGCCACGTCGCCACCACCGACCGGGCCCACTGGACCCACCCCGGATGACCCCGAGGCCACGGGTGGTGCGGCCACCGACCCGGCACCAGGGCCAGGCTCCGCAGCGACCGAGGCACCGCCGGGCGGAGGCACCGACCAGACGGCCCAGCCCGGGCAGGCCGACGCCCCCGTGCCGGAGGACCCGGGTGTCACCGAGGGGGCAGAACCCACCGAAGACCCCGGCGAGGAACGGCCCACCGACGGGTCGGAGCCCACGACAGGCCCCGACCCTGACCTCCCGCCCACACCACCGACCACCGACCACGCCGTCACGGAGCTGGTCGAACGCCTCCAGCAACTCCCCCAGGACCGGCTGTGGTGGCTACCGGTCGGCGACACCGACACCGCCGCGCTGCTGCAGGCGCAGACCCCCGTCGCCGACATCGCCGAGCTGGTGGGGCGACCGCCCATCGACGAGCTGCCCGCCCCCGGCCGCACTGACCTGGCCTGGCCGGTCACCCAGGGCTACAACGACACCCTGATCGAGTCCCTGGACCAGGTGTGGACGGCTGCCGGCGGTGCCACCGGTCGAGCCGGCCCGGGGCAGGGGTCGCTGACCGGCGTGGTGGTGCCGGTGAGCGTGATGGAGGACGTGGCCCTCACCGGCGCGGCAGTGCGACCACACACCTCGGGCACCCCGCTGCTCGGGTATGACGAACGGCTCAGCGGCATCGTGGCCAGCGCCGCCGAGGACGGGCAGGGCGGTCGCGCGGTGCAGCGGTTCCTGGCTGAGACGCTGGCCACCTACCAGGAGGGGCCGGCCACCGACCGCTCGCTGCTGGTGGCCATCCCGCGCGGCGTGGAGGTCTCCGCCGAGACCCTGCAGGCCCTGACCAGCGCTGCCGAACGGGCGCCGTGGCTGCAGAGCCGAACCGCCAGTGAGCTGCTGGCCACCGGCAGCGAGCACCCGCCGACCACGGTCAGCCCGGCGCAGTCCGTGGCACCGCAGCCCGCTGAGACCGGGACGGACTCGGGTCAGGGCCCCACCGACGCCCCGTCACCGGGCAACCTGTCGGCCTACAGCCAGCCGGCGCAGAGCCCGCTGACCGAGTCCCGGGTGGCTCGTACCGAGCTGACCCGGCAGAAGCTGGTCGGTGCCACCGAGATCGTGCCGGGGGCTGCCGAACCGCGTGACACCTGGTGGCACGTGCTGGATCTGCAGTACTCGACCAGTTGGCGGCGGGCCTCGGGCTGGGACGAGCCGGTGGAACAGGCCGCGGAGCTGGCTGACGAGGTGCTGACCGGGCTGACGATCAACCCGACGACGATCAACCTGTTCGCCGATGAGGGGCTGATGCAGATCACTGTGGTGAACGAGCTGCCGTTGCCGATCGAGGACCTACAGATGCGCGTCGACCCCGGCAACGGGCGGCTGCGGGTGCTGGACCAGCCCGAGCCGATCACTATCGGGCCGGAGTCGCGGGCGACGGTGCAGTTTCGGGCCAAGGCGGTCGCGGCCGGTCAGGTGCCGTTGCACACCAGCCTGACCACCCCGAACGGCACCCAGGTCGGCACCGCGGAGGCGACGGTGGTGCGGGTGCAGCCCACCGGCGTGTGGATCTACTGGCTGCTGGGCGGCGTCGCCGGGGTCATCCTGGTGCTCGGGTTGTGGCGCGCGCTACGCCCCACCCAACCCCGTCGGACCAGCATCGCCAGCGACTCCGGAGCCCCCCAGCAGGAGCCGGGGTCGACGCCGTGAGCGAGCAGCCCACCCCCCACCAACCGGGCACAGGATCCACCGGCCCGGCCTCCACCTCCGCCTCGGCCGGTCACTCCTCGGCCTCGCTGGCCCGCGCCAGCGCCCTGATGGCCTCGGGCACCTTCGTGTCCCGGATCCTGGGGATGGTTCGGGTCGCCCTGCTGGCCGGCGCCATCGGGGTCCTGTCCCCGGCCGGCAACGCCTGGCAGACCGCCAACACCCTGCCGAACACGCTCTACCTGCTGCTGGCCGGGGGCGTGCTCAACGTCGTGCTCGTGCCGGCGCTGACGCGGGCGATGGCGATGAGCCCGGAGCGGGGCCGCGACTTCACCGACCGGTTGGTCACTCTGGCCCTGGCCGGGTTGCTCGGTATGACGGTGGTGTTCACCGCCGGCGCAGCGCTGCTGACCAAGCTCTATGCCCTGTCCTGGTCCGGCGAGAAGTTGGCGCTCGCGGTGGCCTTCGCGTTCCTGTGTCTGCCGCAGATCTTCTTCTACGGCCTCTACACGCTGCTGGGGCAGATCCTGAACTCCCGCGAGATGTGGGGGTGGTACATGTGGGCCCCGGTCGCCAACAACGTCGTGGCGATCGCCGGCCTCGGCGTGTTCATCGTGCGGTACCCGGAGGCGCGCAGCCTGGAACTGGGTGACTGGACCGGGCAGATGGTCTGGCTGCTGGCCGGCACGGCCACCCTGGGTGTGGCCGTCCAGGCCCTGGTGCTGGTGTGGCCGGTCTGGCGCTCTGGCTTCCGGTACCGCCCCCGTTGGGGGTTCCGCGGGGTGGGGTTGGGAGCCGCCTCCCGGATGGCGCTGTGGATGCTGGCCATCATCGGGGTCTCCCAGGTGGGTCTGTGGCTGTCCACCAACGTGCTCAACCGCGCCTCGGACCTCGACCCCGACGCTGCCGGCAAGATCCTGTACGAGAACGCCTTCCTCATCTACATCCTGCCGCACAGCCTGATCGCTACCTCACTGATCACGGCGATGTTCACCCAGATGTCCCGCTCTGCACACCAGGAGGATCTGCCTGGCCTGGGACTGCAGTACCGCCACGGGCTGCGGCTGCTCGGGGTAGCGATGGTGCCGATCAGTGTCGGGCTGTTCATGCTGGCCCCGGCGATCAGCAGCCTGCTGTTCTTCAACAACAGCCAGCAGGAGACGCTGGCCACCGCGTGGGTGACCATGTCGATGGTCATCGGGTTGGCCCCGTATGCCGTCTACATCCTCTCCGGCCGTATCTTCCACGCCTTCCAGGACGGGCGGACCCCGTTCAAGCTGCAGGTGGTGATCACCACCGTCTCGATCATCGGCATCCTCATCGCGGCCACCCTGCCGCCACAGCAGACCGCGATCGGGATCGGCTTGGCGCAGACCTTTGGCCAGTCCAGTGCCGCGGTGCTGGGCATCCTGTGGGTGCGCCGACGGCTGGGGGGTGTTCCACTGCGGGATGTGGTGCACAGCTACCGCCGGATCATCGCGGCCACGCTGGCCGGCGCCGCGGTGCTGTTGCTCATCGTGCTGTCCAGCACGGCACTCCTGGACGGCCGGCTCGCCTCCCTGGTGGCGGTGCTCGTCGGCGGCCCGCTCTTCTTCCTCGTCTACGGTGTGGTCGCACACCGGTTGGGTGTGCGCGAGCTGGCCGAGGCCGCCGGGCCGTTACTGCGCCGGTTGGGTCGGCAACCGGCGGGCCAGCCGGCCGAGGGCCCAGCCGGCCGGGACACCCAGTACCCCGCAGATCAGCCCACCGCGAGCGCTCCGGGCACCGGCGCAGCGACCCAGCAGGAGACTGCTGGGGCCGGGCCCGCGGAAACCCCCGGGCAGACCACCGCACAGGATCCGGAGAGCGGTCCACCGGTCGCCCCTGCCGATGATGACGTCGCAGCCAGCGCGGCATACCAGGACCTCCGGCACGCTGAGCAGGGGTCGACGTCGTGGACCACTACTGATCCGGCCATAGGATTGGCCGGAGCCGCGGAGCATGTTTGGGACAGGGAGGTGTGGGGCATGGGCCTCGAACCGGGCACACTGCTGGGACGACGGTATGCCCTGGAGGAGCTCCTGGCACAACGCGGCGACCTCCTGGAGTACTGGTCAGCGACCGACTCCACGCTGGAGCGACTCGTCGCGGTGACCGTGCTGCCCTCCACCGGTGACC
The DNA here is from genome assembly GCA_964450585.1 of uncultured Ornithinimicrobium sp. GTDB lineage: Bacteria > Actinomycetota > Actinomycetes > Actinomycetales > Dermatophilaceae > Ornithinicoccus. The sequence continues at coordinate 30,278 of CAYVEH010000004.1, read as the reverse complement.
GCGCCATCCTGGCTCATGCCGTGCTGGACGGCGCCCGCCGCACCGCCGGGGTCGATGACCCCCGGCTGGTCCGGGTGCTGGACGTCGGTGAGGAGGACGGCTACTGCTGGATCGTGGAGGAGGGGCTCCCGGACGCGGAGTCGCTGGCCTCGTTGACCGCCGAGGGCGCGTTGCCGGCCGAGGAGGCCCGACGCCTCGTCGGCGAGGCAGCGGTGGGCCTGGAGTCCGCCCGTCGGCGGGGGCTGCACCACCTCTACCTGAACCCGCACTCGGTGCTGCGCAACCGGGACGGCAGCATCAAGGTCTCCGGGGTGGGCGTCACCGCCGCGATCGAGCAGACCGATGACATCCCCGCCAGCCAGGCCTCCCTCATCGACACCGCCGACCTGGTCAGCCTGCTCTACACCGGGCTGACCGGACGGTGGCCCGGCGACGAAATCGAGGGGCTGCCCTCGGCGCGCCGCCTGGCGGACGGTTCGCTGCCAGCGCCGTCGGAGGTGGTCCCGGGCGTGCCGGGCGACCTGGATGCGCTGTGCCGCACCATGCTCGGCCTGGACTACGACCCGGCTGACGGCCCGCAGACTCCCGGCGAACTGGCCCGACAGCTGTCCCCCTGGTCCTCCGACATCGTGGCCCCCACCAACCAGGGTGAGCAGGCCGGCGGTAGCGCCCCGGGGCCCGCCGCGGCCGCCGACCCGGGCGTAGGAGCCGTGGCCGGACCCGGGGCCGCAGCAGGGGTCGGGGCCGCAGCCGGCCCGGGGGACGAACCAGACACTGGTGCGGAAGCCACCCAGTCCTACTACCGCACCCAGGTCGATGAGCACGGCTACCGCGCCGGTGGTGTCTCCTACACTCCGGAGGTCGATGAGAACGACCTCGGCGCCCGCTACGAGCAGACACCGGACCGTGGCTTGCCTCCCGGAGTGCGGGACCGGGAGACTCCGCGTGGCCAGACCTGGGTGGTGCTGCTGATCGTTCTCGCGTTGATCGCCGTGGCGACGTTCGTGGCCTACAACGTCATCAGCTCCACCCTCAACGGCACCGACAGCGCCGACGACCAGCGGCCGTTGCCCTCCATCACCGAGAGCCCCAGCAGCACGGCGCCTGAGGAGTCCGCGACCACCGAGACGCCGGTGGATGTCGAGCAGACCACCGAGGCGCCGGAGACCGGGGCACCGATCGAGTTCGTCGACGCCAGCGACTTCGACTCCACCGGCAGCGACGAGAAGCCGAACCTGACCAGCAACGCCATCGACGGTGACCCGGGGACGGCCTGGAACACCTACACCTACCTCGCCGACGACTGGGGCGGCCTGAAGGAGGGCGTCGGCCTGGCGCTGGACATGGGCGAGCCGACCACCGTCTCCGAGGTCACCGTGGAGTTCCCCGAGGGCAACTACGGAGCCACCGTCTACGTCGGGGACGAGCCGACGAACGCCGGCACCGAGATCGGCACCTCCGACGATGCCTCCGGTAGCTGGACGGTCACCGCGGACGAGCCGGTCGAGGGCCGGTACGTGGTGATCTACTTCGACCGGGCCTGGGACGGCCCCGAGGGTGAGATCGTCTACGTCTCCGAGGTCACGGCCACCTCATGATCACCCGTCTGCCGTGTGGGCGCCTCCCCCGACCGGGGGTGAGGTGATGGTGCGAGCCGACCTGGCGGAACGCCCCGACCAGGAGCTTCTGCAGCTGCATCAACAGGGCGACCCGGACGCCTTCGGGGAGTTGTTCCGGCGGCACAAGGACCGCATGTGGGCGGTCGCGCTACGCACCGCACGGGACCCGGAGCTGGCCGCCGATGCGGTGCAGGACGGCTTCATCAACGCGTTCCGGCGGGCGGACTCCTTCCGCGGGGACTCTGCGGTCACCACGTGGCTGCATCGGATCGTGGTCAATGCCTGCCTGGACCGGTTGCGGCGGCTGAAGCCGACCGCGGACCTGGAGGATCACGACCCGGTGGAGCCACGCGACCACCACCGCAGCGTGGAGGTCCGCCTGGATGTGCGCGAGGCACTGCAGCAGCTACCCGAGGGGCAGCGGATGGCGCTGATCCTGGTCGACATGCACGGCCTGAGCGTGGCCGAGGCGGCTGAGGTGCTCGAGGTTGCCGAGGGCACTGTGAAGTCGCGCTGTGCTCGGGGCCGCAGCGCGATGGCGCAACTGCTGGAGCCAGCATGAGCCGGCAGGGAACCTGTGCCTCCGGTCGCACGTCGTATCTGCGTGGGGCTGTGTGGCACCACGCAGCAGACGAAGCGTTCGATGCCCTCGAGAGGAGGTTCCAGTGACGGGGTCGCACGATCCACAGTCCGAGGAGGACCTGGACCCCACCGGGATCCGCGCCATGCTCGCCAATCTGCCCGATCCGGGGCCGATGCCTGAGGAGCTGGTGGCGCGAATCTCCCAGAGCCTGGAGCTCGAGCAGCAGCGGCGCAGCACCGGCGACACCCACGCGGCCTACCCGTTCGGCCCGGGTGCCGAGGAGCCCACGTTCGGGCAGGTCGCAGGCTCGACGACACCAGGAACTCACACCGCACCCGACCAGCACGCCGGTGACCACGCCGGTCAGGAGAACAGCGGGCGCGCCGACTCCGACGTGGTGCTCCTGGACCTGGAGCGGCATCGCCGTCGACCTGGACGGACCCTGCTCTGGCTGGGCGGCGCAGCAGCCGTGGCGCTGGTCGCCACCGTCTCGATCAACCAGTTGCTCGGTGACACCGAGACTGGTCCGGGTGTCTCCGCCCAGGTGCCCAGCAGCAGCGATGCGGCCGGTTCGGGCAGCGACTCCGAGGCCCAGGACGAGGCCCCAGCCGCTGATGCCGGGCCACCCGAAGAGGCCCAGCAGGAGTCCGACGCCGGCGCCGGCCCGCTCTCTGACGACACGGCGGGTGCCGAGGACGGTGCTGCACCGGAGTCACCCGCCGGCGAGCTGGAGAAGGGCCCAGGCGGGGTGTCCCTGCCTCCGCAGGTGCAGACCATCAGTGGCACGGTCGCCCTGTCGGAGACCGGATGGGCCGAGCAGGTGCACACCTGGGTGGACACGACCGAGGATGCCGGCCCGGCGGGCCAGTCACCCTGGACACCCGACCGTGCGACCGACTGTGTCGAGTCCGCGGCCCTGGACACCGGTGATGCCGCCACCCTGCTGCTCTCCGAGGCCACCTGGGACGACCGGGGCGCCGTGCTCGTCGTCGCCGAGATCTCCACCGGAGATGTCGCCTGGGTGCTGTCGCCGGACTGTTCGGCGGTGCTGGCCGGCCCGGCGCCGGTGCACTGACCAGCAGGTTCACGTGTGGGGAACATCGGGCACCTAGGATCGGTTGTGCACAACGATGGCGTCTGCCCTCCGGCAGGGGCCGACCACCGACGACGCACCCTGGAGCCCACTGTGATCACGATTCCCGAGGAGAAGACCACCCCTGCCGCCACCGGTGATCAGGTGCGTGACGTCATCATCGTCGGGTCCGGCCCCGCGGGCTACACCGCCGCCGTCTACGCCGCCCGGGCCAACCTGCGCCCGCTGCTGTTCGAGGGGGCCGTCACGGCTGGCGGTGCGTTGATGAACACCACCGACGTGGAGAACTTCCCCGGCTTCGAGAACGGGATCATGGGCCCGGACCTGATGTTCGCGATGCGCGCCCAGGCCGAGCGATTCGGGGCTGAGCTGGTCCGCGATGATGTCACCTCCCTGGAGCTGACCGGCCCGGAGAAGCTGGTCACCGATGCCTCCGGGCAGGTGCACCGGGCCCGCGCGGTCATCCTGGCGATGGGATCGGCATACCGAGAGCTGGGTCTGCCCGATGAGAAGCGGCTCTCCGGTCACGGCCTGTCCTGGTGCGCCACCTGCGATGGTGCCTTCTTCCGTGACCAGGACATCGCTGTGGTGGGCGGCGGGGACTCCGCCATGGAGGAGGCCACCTTCCTGACCCGCTTTGCCCGCTCGGTGACTGTCATCCACCGCCGGGACGAGCTGCGCGCCTCCAAGATCATGGCCGAGCGGGCGTTGAACGACCCGAAGATCACGTTCCGCTGGAACAGCGAGGTCACCGCCCTGCACGGCGACCCGAAGCTCACCGGGGTGACCTTGCGGGACACGGTCACCGGGCAGGAGAGCACCCAGGACTTCGCGGCCGTCTTCGTGGCGATCGGGCACGACCCCCGCAACGAGCTGATCCGCGACCAGGTGGCCCTCGACGACGGTGGCTACGTGCTCGTGGAGGGGCGCACCACGCAGACCAACCTTCCCGGGGTTTTCGCCAGCGGCGACCTGGTGGACCACACCTACCGTCAGGCCGTCACCGCAGCCGGCACGGGCTGCTCCGCCGCCCTGGATGCCGAGCGTTATCTGGCGGGTCTGGAGGCGGCCGAGCCGGTCGAGCAGCTCGTCCACTGACGCCGCCCACTGACCGCGGACTTCGACAGCAGGAGTCATCCGACAGTCGCGCTGGTGCGACGGCCCGCCGCGCACCAGCACAGCACACCACGAGAGAAGGAACACCGATGGCCACCAAGCACACCACCGACGACGAGTTCCAGGCCGACGTCCTGGACCAGCAGACTCCGGTCCTGGTCGACTTCTGGGCGCCCTGGTGCGGCCCGTGCAAGATGGTCGCGCCGATCCTGGAGGAGCTCTCCGAGGAGTACCGCGACAAGATCCAGGTCGTCAAGCTCAATACCGACGAGAACCCCGGCGTCACCGGCAAGTACGGCATTACCGGCATCCCGACGATGAACGTCTACGTCAACGGTGAGGTCGTCAAGACCCTCGTCGGGGCGCTGCCGAAGCAGAAATTGGTGAAGGAGCTTGAGGACTACCTCACCTGAGCTCCTCACCCACCAGTGGGCAGGCGCGATGAGCTCACTCCCTGCCGCTGCAGACTGACCGAAGCCCCGGACCCTTCATAGTCCGGGGCTTCGGCGTGCCTGCTGCGTGCCGTGCGTGTCAGTTGTGAAGCAGGGACAGGATGCGGTCCAGGTCCTCCAACGAGGCGAACTCGACGGTGAGCTTCCCCTTGCGCTTGCCCATCGAGATCGCCACCCGGGTATCCAGCCGGTCGGCCAGCCGCAGGGCGTGCTCATCCAACTCCGGTTGGGCCTGGTGGGCCTGTCGTGGGGCCCGCTGGGTAGGCGACTCACCACCCCGTTCGCCCAGCACCACGATCTCCTCCACCGAGCGCACCGACAGACCCTCGGCCACGATGCGCTGAGCGAGCCGCTCCATGGCCGCCCCGTCCGGCAGCCCGAGGAGGGCCCGCGCGTGCCCGGCGCTCAACACCCCGGCGGCCACGCGACGTTGCACCAGGGGCGGCAACTTCAGCAACCGGAGCGTGTTGCTGATCTGCGGGCGGGACCGGCCCAACCGGCTCGCCAACTCCTCGTGGGTGCAACCGAAGTCCTCCAGCAGTTGCTGGTAGGCGGCTGCCTCCTCCAGCGGGTTGAGCTGGGTGCGGTGCAGGTTCTCCAGCAGCGCATCGCGCAGCATGTCCTCATCGGCGGTATGCCGAACAATGGCCGGGATCGTCCCCAGCCCGGCCGCCCGACTGGCCCGGAGGCGCCGCTCACCCATAATGAGTTCGAACCCATGTTCGATCGGCCGGACCACGACCGGCTGCAGCACTCCGATCTCCCGGATGCTGTGCTGCAACTCGGCCAGCTCGTCCTCATCGAACACCTCGCGCGGCTGGCGCGGGTTGGCCACGATCTGATCCACCGGCAACTCCGCGAACTGGGCCCCCGGCACTGGGGTCAAGGCGTCCGGTCCCTCATCCACCGCTGGCGGACCGGCGATGCTGGGCACGGAATCGGCACCCGTTGGTGGCTCGGTCACCACCTCGGGGGAGGTCTCTGGCGCCGTCTCCGATGAGGTCTCCGGCGGCTCACCGGACTTGCCGGGCTCCGTCGCGGCGTCCCGCAGCAGTGCCGTTGCACTGCTCTGACCTGCGGAGATGCCCTCTTGGCGGGGGAAGAACACGTCACTGGGACGGTCCACCCCACTCGGGCCCGGGGGGATCAACGCCCCCAGCCCGCGGCCCAGTCCTCGTCGACGCTCACTCATCGGTGCTGCCTTCCTCTCCGGTCCGCACAGCGCGGGCCACTTCCTTCGCCGCTTCCAGATAACACAGGGCGCCACTGCTGATCGGGTCGTAGGTGATCACGGTCTCCCCGTGGCTCGGTGCCTCGCTGATGCGCACCGATCGTGGGATCGAGGTGCGCATCACCTGGCCGGGGAAGTGGGAACGCACCTCCTCGGCGACCTGTGCCGACAACCGGGTGCGTCCGTCATACATGGTGAGCAGGATGTGGGAGACCACCAACTCCGGGTTGAGGTGCTCCTTGATCAGCTCGATATTGGTCAGCAGCTGACTCAGGCCCTCCAGCGCGTAGTACTCACACTGGATCGGGATCAACACCTCCGACGCAGCCACGAAGGAGTTGACGGTCAGCAGGCCGAGACTGGGCGGACAGTCGATGAAGACGTAGTCGAACTCGGCCTCCGTCGGGCCGGTGTCTTTCAGGAAGGCGGTAACCGCCTTGCGGAGCCGGCTCTCCCGAGCCACCATCGGCACCAACTCGATCTCGGCCCCGGCCAGGTCAACCGTGGCCGGGGCACACCACAGACCCGGCAGTGTCGGGCTCTGGCTCACCACGTCGGCCAGGGGGGTGTCATCGATCAGCACGTCGTAGATGCCGGACACCTCACCGCCGTGCTCAATCCCCAACGCGGTGCTGGCATTGCCCTGTGGGTCCATGTCGATGACCAGGACCCGCAGGCCCGCCTGGCTCAGCGCCGCTGCCATGTTCACCGCCGTGGTGGTCTTGCCGACGCCACCCTTCTGGTTCGCCACGGTGATGACGCGGGTGGGGCGAGGTCGCGGCAGGTCGCTGCTGTGTGCCGCTGTGAGCGGACGCCGCGGCGTGGATTCACGTGAAACGTCGGGCACCTCAGCCCCGCTGCTGTCGTCGCTGCTGTCGTCCGTGATGCTAGGGCCCTGAAATGGTCGGCGTCCCAGCGGCCAGCCGAGCGCATGGGAGACTTCCGTCGCGGGGATCATCGGCACCCCGTCGGGGTCTCCTCCGGTTCCATTGATCCCGCTTCCGTTGACCACTCGCGCGGTCCCGCTGATCACCGGCCAACCCAGTCGTTCGTCCGGCACGCCCAGCCTCACTGTTGTCATCGCTCCCATCATCACCTGTCGTCGAGTGAAATTCCTGCACCCACGCCGAGCAGGCAGCTCAGCGCTCGTTGTCAGGCTCCGCCTTCTTCTTCGGGCCCCGGCTTCTGGCGTCGTCGCTGACCACCGTCTGCCCCTGCCACAGCGACCGGACTCAGTCACCGCGGGACGAGGCACGACCTCGCCGGGCGCGCCGCCGCGATGTTTCACGGGAAACCGAGCGTTCGGCACGACGGGTGGAGGACCCCTTGGCGTTGCGGAGGGTCGCCGCCTTGGTCGGTCGCACTGGCCGCGAGCCGATGCGCACCTCGACCACGCGGGTGGGTTCGGGGAGCAGCTCTTCACCGACCAGCACGAGGCGCGCAGACAGTGCGCCGGCTCGGCGCAGGTCAGCACTTTCCACGGTCAGCTCCTCCTGTGCGGTGCGGCCCTTCAGCGCGAGCAGGGAGCCGTCGGCTTCCAACAGGGGTAGACACCATCCGGCCAGTTCACCCAGCCGCGCCACGGCCCGGGCGGTAACCACCGGGGCTCGGGTCTTGCCCCAGAAGTCCTGTGCCTTCCCCCGCAGCACCTGCACGTTCCCCACGCCCAGTTCCTGGACGGCCTCGGTCAACCAGGTGGTCCGGCGCAACATCGGCTCAATGAGCACGACCTCCACGTCCGGTCGCGCGATGGCCAGCACCAACCCTGGGAGTCCGGCGCCGGACCCGACATCGAGCAGTCGCGTGCGATGCGGCAACACCGACTCGACGACCCCGCAGTTGAGCAGGTGCCGCTCCCAGAGGCGTGGCGTCTCGCGGGGGCCGATCAGTCCGTGACTCACCCCGGTATCGGCCAGCAGGTGGGCGAAGTGCTCGGCCAGCGGGAGCCGGTTGCCGAAGATCTCACTGGCCACAGAGGGCGGTCGGGCCGGCAGCCCGGAGGCCTCGTCCTGGTCGCGTTTCACGTGAAACTTCCTTCGATCAGCGGCGCCGGTCTCCGCACTCCTGCAGTGCTCGTGAGGTCAGTATGCCGGAGAGGACCGCGGGTGCCGAAAGCGAACCCGGCCCACCCCTGCTGTACGGGGTGGGCCGGGTCCACTGGTCTCGGCGGAGCCGTGGTCACTCGGCGGGCAGCACCACGACGTAGCGATTCGGCTCGGTCCCCTCCGACTCCGAGGCCAGGCCACCGGCCAGCACCTCGTCGTGCACGACCTTGCGCTCAAAGGCACTCATCGGCTCCAGCTCGGCGCGCTCCCCGGTCTCCTTGACCTGCCGCACCATGGTGCGGGCCAGACTCACCAACTCCGCTCGCCGCCCGGCGCGGTGGCCGGCGACGTCCAGCATCAGGCGACTGCGGTCGCCGGTCTCGGCCTGCACCGCCAGTCGGGTCAGCTCCTGGAGGGCTTCTAGCACGGAGCCTTCCCGGCCCACCAGCTTCTGTGGCGCGGGGCCGTCCTCGGAGTCCACGATCGCGACCGCCGCGCGGTCACCTTCCACGTTGACCTCGAGGTCGCCGTCCAAGTCGGCGATGTCCAGCAGCTGTTCCAGGAAGTCGGCCGCCACCTCGCTCTCGTGCTCCAGGTCAGCCCGGCGACCGGTGCTGCGCGGCGCGTCAGCCGGCTCCTCCCGCGGTGCCGACTGCTCGCTCTCCAACTGGTGCAGGGCCGTCTCGGCCGTCACGCTCTGGTCGAGGTCGTGCCCGGAACCCGGCGCCGACTCCAGCGTCGCGTCCTGCTCAGCTGGGTCGTGCGTCGTGGGATGTGTGCTCACGAAAACTCCTGAGATGGTGTGGGCGATGGGGTTCAGGCGCTGGCCGCGCGGTGGCAGTCAGCCAGTCCGGGTTGCGCCGGGTGGGCGCCGGGACAGGCCGCTAACGGCCCTTGGGTCGGTTGGAGCCACTCTTCTTGCGCTTCTTGCTCTTGGGTTGCACCCGTTGACCGCCCCGGTGGCTGGTCCCCGCGCTCCCGGAACCGGTCTCGGTGCTGGCCTCAGTGCTCGTGCTCTCGCTGCTGCTCAGCTGCATCTTGGTGACCGGCTTGCCCTTGGCCAGGCGACGCTCCTCCAGCGCCTTCTCGGCCGGGGAGCCGGGAGCCGGCATCCGGCGGATCACGTAGAACTGCTGGCACATGGTCCACAGGTTGGACACGGTCCAGTAGACCAGCACACCGAGAGGGAAGTTGACACCGGTCACCGCGAAGATGAGCGGCAGCGCATACAGCAACACCTTCTGCTGCCGCGCCATCGGGTTGTCCAACGCGGTGGCCGGCATGTTCTTGCGCATCAACTGGTGCTGGGTGGTGAACGTGGTCACCGACATCGCGATGATGAGCACGACCGACAGGATCTTGGCCGGCGTGTCGTTGCTGTGCAGGAAACTGGACGACATGTGTGCCCCGAGCACCGTGGACTCGTTCATCGCCTGGGCCAGCTCCGGGGTGAAGAAGCCGGGCACGGCGGTGCTGCCGTCCGCAATGGAGGGCACCGAGTTCAAGATGCGGAACAGCGCGAAGAAGAACGGCATCTGCGCCAGGATCGGCAGACAGGAGGAGAACGGGTTCGTCCCGTGCTTCTTGTAGAGCGCGAAGCTCTCCTCCTGCATCTTCTGCCGGGAGATGTCGTCCTTCTTACCCTTGTACTTCTTCTGGATCGCCATCAACTCGGGCTGGATCATCTGCATCCGCCGCTGGGAGTGGATCTGCCGCACGAACAGCGGCATCAGCGCCAGTCGGAGGACCAGCACGAGCCCGACGATCACCAGGATCCAGGTCAGCCCATTCGTGTCCTGCATCCCCGCAGCGGTCAGCACCCAGTGGAAGGCGGCCATGATCGAAGAGACAAGCCACTTGAATGGCCAGAGCAGGGTGTCTAGGAAGCCCATACGGTCCTCGGTGTCGGTGCGGGTGGCGTGCTGTGCAGCACCCGCGGTCAGTGGTCAGTGGTCAGTGGAGGTCACGCTGCTGGCGACGTTCCGGCACGTGGTCAACCCCTCCATCGCTCCATGGGTGGCACCTACCTAACCGACGAACGGTCAACCAGGTTCCCCGCAGCGGGCCGAATCGCCCCAGGGCGGTGACGGCGTAGTGGGAACACGAGGGGTAGAACTTGCAGCTGGAGGCCAACAGCGGGGAGATCAGGTACTGGTAGGCGCGCACCAGACCAACCAGCGGTAACGCGAGGTACCACTGCCAGGTGCGCTGCTCGCTGGGGGTGGCCGTGCTCATCGGGGCCCCTGGCAGGCACGGTGCAGTGCCCGGTCGAAGGCAGCGGCCAACTCGGCCGAGGTGGCGGTGGCCGCCGGTGGGTTGGCCCGCACCACCAGGTCGGTGCTGGCCGGCAAGGTATCCAGGCGGGGTGCAGCGATGGCCCGCAGGCGACGGACCACCCGGTGACGCACCACGGAGTTGCCGACAGCTCGGGACACGACGAAGCCGACCCGCGCCGGGTGGGTCGGGTCGGTCCGCTGTGCACAGTGCACCACGAGCAGGGGGGTACCCGCGCGGGCCCGTCGGGTCACCGTGTCGCCTCCCCGGAGCACCGCGGAGAACTCCCACGGGCGGGTCAGACGGTGGTGACGCGGCAGCACTGCGCGAGCCGGTTCGCTACTCAGGCAGACAACGTGCGACGGCCCTTGGCGCGGCGCGCAGAGACGATCCGGCGACCGGCGCGGGTGCGCATCCGCAGGCGAAAACCATGCACGCGGGCACGACGACGGTTGTTGGGCTGGAAGGTGCGCTTGCTCACTTGGACTCCGTTACCGCAGCACGGAATTCGTGCTGCCTGACACTGCTGAGATCGGTGGATCAGGTGGACGGCTCGCAGGCCGGCCGCAATCGAAAGCCCACGCCGTTGCAGCCCAGACAGCGCACAGGACTGCGGGCCACCACTCGTGGGCAGGCGAAAACGGCCGAGACAACAGGCCATCCATAAAGGTACGGGAGCCGCAGGCTCTGGTCAAACCGGCGGGCGTCAGGGAAGGGTGCCGATCCCGTCGGCTGACCCCCATCGCGGCGTCCGCTGAGGAAACCGGCCATGATCACCCAGCTACTCCTGCCGCCAGGTGCGACACGCCGAGCAGCGGTGCACTCGTGACCAAGATTTTGCCCGCAGCACTTGCCGAGGAGGCCGGTTCCTTGTTAGCGTCCCGGCTTCGGTCTCTTCTATCCACCGCCCTATGCACAGGTGTGGATAACCTTGTGGATATCCGTTGTACGGTAGGGGGCCGAGCACGCCCACCAGCGAAGGACGCCACCACCGATGACGCAGCCAGAGGTCGACTACCCACAGATCTGGCGCGACACCATCGGCACGATGGATGAGGACACCTCCCCCCGGGACCGGGCCTACCTGGCGATGGTCCGCTTGGTCGGGCTCATCGATTCCACGGCGCTGCTGGCGGTCCCCTATGAGCACACCAAGGAGACCCTGGAGACCACGCTGCGCGAACCGGTGCGGCACGCGCTGTCCTCGGTGCTCGAGCACGATGTGCGCCTGGCCATCACCGTGGACGACATGTTGCGCAAGCAGGTCGAAGGGGAGGCCGAGCCCCCACCCGGTGAGCCGGATGCTCACCAGTTCCCGCGCGGTGGCGCCCGGGCCGGGGAGCCGCACCCGGACGACCCCGACCGGGTGCCCGCCGAGCAGACCGATGGTCAACCCCTGGAGAACGGCACCGTCCGGCACGGTCCGGGCGCCGGGACCGCAGCCCCGGGCCCCGGTGAGCGCGGTGCTCACCCGGTCGGTTCGGACATGGACCCGCGCCTCAACCCGAAGTACACCTTCGAGACCTTCGTGTCCGGCTCCTCCAACCGGTTCGCCCACGCGGCCTCCCTGGCGGTCGCCGAGTCGCCGGCCCGCGCCTACAACCCGCTGTTCATCTACGGCGAGTCCGGTCTGGGCAAGACGCACCTGCTGCACGCCATTGGCCACTACGCCCGCAACATGTACCCGGGCGTGCGGGTCCGGTACGTGAACTCCGAGGAGTTCACCAACGACTTCATTAACAGCATCCGTGACGACCGCGCCGGGGCGTTCCAGCGCCGCTACCGCAACGTCGACTTCCTGCTCATTGACGACATCCAGTTCCTGCAGGGCAAGGAACAGACGGTCGAGGAGTTCTTCCACACGTTCAACACCCTGCACAACAGCGAGAAGCAGGTCGTCATCACCTCCGACCAGCCGCCGAAGAAGCTCTCCGGCTTCGCCGAGCGGATGCGCAGCCGGTTCGAGTGGGGTCTGCTGACCGACGTCCAGCCCCCGGACCTGGAGACCAGGATCGCGATCCTGAAGAAGAAGGCCGCCCAGGAGGGGATGACCATCCCCGACGACACCCTGGAGCTCATAGCCAGCAAGATCACCACCAACATCCGCGAGCTGGAAGGTGCCCTCATCCGGGTCACCGCGTTCGCCTCGCTGTCGGGGCAGCCGATCAGCGCCGAACTCGCAGCGCACGTGCTCAAGGACATCATGCCCACCGGGGATGCCGGCACCATCACCATCGGCACCATCCAGACCGAGGTGGCCGACTACTTCCGGATCAGTGTGGAGGACCTGTGCAGCACATCCCGCTCCCGGGCACTGGTCAATGCCCGCCAGGTCGCCATGTACCTCAGCCGGGAGCTCACCGATGAGTCGCTGCCCAAGATCGGGGAGAAGTTCGGCGGCCGCGACCACACCACGGTGATGCACGCCGAGCGCAAGATCCGGCAACTCATCGGCGAGCGCCGCGCCCTCTATGACCAGATCACCGAGCTGACCGGGTTGATCCGCAAGGCGTCCGCCCGCTGAACGACACCCCCGACCCGGTCCACCAAGTTCATCCACGAGTTCATCCACGGGGTCGTCCACCGGCACGCTGCACCGCTCACCTGCGGCATCACCAGTTTATCCCCAGCCTGTGGATAACACTGTGGGTAGCGCGTTTCGCAGAGACATCCACAGCCGTACACCACCGGCCCCACCACCCACCGCGCCCCCACCATCGGAGCCACCTGAAGCATCCGGGACCGCCGCGTGACCGCCCGGAGCTTGTGGAGATGCCGGGGAGATCGTGTGCTCAGCACCCCAGTGTGCTGGGCACAACCTTGGTATGCCGACGCCTCGCCCTGTGGACGCACCCTGCCCGTCCCCAGCCACCTGAGGTTGTCCCCAGCGGAGTCCACCCGGCATACACATCCCCGTCGACCCGTCCCACCTGCAGCAGCCGGGAGTTATCCACAGGATCCACAGGACCGATGACGATGACCAACTAGTGTTCTGGAAGGGCCTCGCCCCGCGTCCTGGGACTTCTGGACCGTGACCAGCACCCGACCGACCGGGGTTGGTCCCGACCGTCCCGGGGGGCTAATGTCATCTTCCACGCGCCGGCGCCCCCGTCGGCCGGGGCCACCACGTATCAACCGCATCCGAAGGGCTGACCGTCGTGAAGTTTCGCGTAGAGCGCGATGTCCTGTCCGAGGCTGTCGCCTGGGTTGTCCGCGGCCTGAGTAACCGCCCGCCGGTGCCAGTACTGGCCGGAGTGCTGCTGCAGGCCGACGAGCAGGGCACCCTGACACTGTCCGCCTTCGACTACGAGATCTCGGCCACCGTCACCATCGAGGCAGACGTCACCGAGGCCGGCCAGGTGTTGGTCCTGGGGCGGCTGCTGGCCGACATCTCCCGCAACCTGCCGGCCAAACCGGTCGAGTTCAGCACCGACGGCAGCAAGGTCCAACTGGTCTGCGGGTCCAGCCGCTTCTCGCTGATCCAGATGCCGGTGGACGACTACCCCGCCCTGCCCAGTTCCAGTCAGGGCAGCGGCAGCATCGCCGGCGACGTGTTCACCACGGCTGTCGCCCAGGTCTCCATCGCCGCCGACCGCGGAGACACCCTGCCGATCCTCACCGGGGTCCGCGTGGAGATCGAGGGCGAGAAGATGACGCTGCTGGCCACCGACCGGTACCGCCTGGCGATGCGTGAACTCACCTGGAAGCCGGAGGACCCGAACGTCTCGCACGTGGCGCTCATCCCGGCCCGGACCCTCTCGGAGACCGCCAAGGCCCTGGGGGCCGCCGGCTCCGTCGAGGTGGCCCTCGGTGATGCCGCCCGGGGTGAGGGCCTGATCGGCTTCGAGGCCGGGTCTCGCCGCGCCACCACCCGGCTGCTGGACGGTGAGTACCCCAAGGTCACCTCGATCTTCCCGACCAGCGTCGACACCACGGCCGTCGTGGACACGCACACCATCCTGGAGGCGGTGCGCCGGGTGGCGCTGGTCGCCGAGCGCAACACCCCGGTCCGGTTGCGGTTCTCCGAGAGTCAGGTCGCGATCGAGGCCGGCACCGGTGACGACGCGCAAGGCAGTGAGGCTATCGAGGCCACCCTGACCGGCCCGGAGCTGGAGATTGCGTTCAATCCACAGTTCCTCCTCGACGGACTGTCTGCCCTGGGCACCCCGTTCGCGCGGATCAGCTTCACCCAACCCTCCAAGCCGGCTGTCCTGTCCGGGCAGGCGGAGATGGACGGCGACCCTGACGAGAGCTATCGCTACGTCCTGATGCCGGTGCGTTTCGCCGGCTGAGCAGGACCAGCCCTGAGGAGTCGCGGCCCCCACGCACAGCCACCACGCCGAAGCAACCCACAAAGGAGTCACCATGCAGCTGGGAATGATCGGACTGGGCAAGATGGGCGCCAACATGCGCGACCGCCTGCGTCAGGGAGGCCACGAGGTCATCGGATACGACCTGAACCCGCAGGAGCGGGACGTCAACAGCCTGCAGGAGCTGGTGCAGTCCCTGGAGGCTCCCCGCGTGGTGTGGGTGATGGTTCCGCACGGCGATCCCACCCAACAGACCGTCGATGAGCTGGGCGAGCTGCTCTCCGAGGGTGACCTGGTCATCGAGGGCGGGAACAGTCACTTCACCGACGACATCAAGCACCACGAGCAACTTGCCGCCAAGGGCATCGGCTACGTGGACTGCGGTGTCTCCGGGGGGATCTGGGGGGCCGAGAACGGCTACGGCCTGATGTGCGGTGGCGAGACCGAGTGGGTGCAGCAGGCGATGCCGATCTTTGACACGCTGCGCCCGGAGGGCCCCCGCGAGGAGGGCTGGGTGCACGCCGGTGACGTCGGTGCCGGGCACTACGCCAAGATGGTGCACAACGGCATCGAGTACGGGCTGATGCACGCCTACGCCGAGGGGTTCGAGCTGCTCAGCGCCCAGGAGGCGGTCAAGGACGTCAAGGGCGTCTTCCAGGCCTGGACCCGCGGCACCGTGGTGCGGTCCTGGCTGCTGGACCTGCTGGTGCGGGCGCTGGAGGAAACTCCCGGTCTGGAGGGCATCAGCGAGTACAGCACCGACTCCGGCGAGGGGCGGTGGACCCTCATCGAGGCCATCGAGCACGCGGTGCCGATGCCGGTGCTCAGCGCCGCACTGTTCGCCCGGTTCTCCTCTCGGCAGGAGAACTCCCCGGCGATGCAGGCGGTGGCGGCGCTGCGCGGGCAGTTCGGCGGCCACGAGGTGCGCATGCTCGACGATGAGGCACCCTCCGCGGGTGCTGACGCGCAGAACTGACCCGCGGCATACCGTCGGCACCGAGCGACCGTGCACCTGCGTCACCTCAGCCTCAGCGACTTCCGGAACTATGACCGTGTCGAGGTGGAGTTGGCACCGGGAGTTACCACCTTCCTGGGGCGCAACGGGCAGGGCAAGACGAATCTGATCGAGGCCGCCGGTTACCTCGCCTCGCTGAGCAGTCACCGGGTGTCCACAGATGCTCCGCTGGTCCGGTTCGGGCAGGAGTCCGGGGTGATTCGGGCGGCCGTGGTGCGCGATGGGCGCGAGAGCCTGATCGAGCTGGAGATCGTCCCGGGCCGGTCCAATCGCGCCCGACTCAACCGGTCCCCGCTGACCCGATCCCGGGATGTGCTCGGCACCCTGCGCACCGTGTTGTTCGCCCCCGAGGACCTGGCCCTGGTCAAGGGTGACCCCAGCGAGCGCCGACGCTTCCTGGACGACCTGCTGGTGGCCCGTCAGCCACGGTGGGCCGGTGTCCGCAGCGACTACGACAAGGCCCTGCGCCAACGCAACGCGTTGTTGCGCTCCGGGCAGCACCTGTGGCGCGGAAACCGGCGCGTGCCGGAGCACCGGTTGGCCCCCGGGGAGACGCTGGAGGAGGCGCGGGCGGCTGCTGAGGCGACTCTCGAGGTGTGGAACGTGCACCTGGCCGAGGTGGGAGCGGCGCTGACCTACGCGCGGTTGCGCCTGCTGCGTGACCTGGGGCCGTACCTGGCCGAGTCCTATGCCACGATCAGCGACGCCCCGGCGCCGGCCACGGCCCGGTACCAGTCCAGCCTCCAGGGTCGGATCGGTGAGCGGCTCGAGGCCGGGGAGGTCCCGGAGCAGCAGGAGCTGTATGCCGTCACCCTGGAGGTGATGCAGGAACGACGGCGGGAGGAGCAGGAGCGCGGCGTCACCCTGATCGGGCCGCACCGCGACGAGGTGCTGCTCGCGCTGGGCGAGCTGCCGGCCAAGGGCTACGCCAGCCACGGCGAGTCCTGGTCGATCGCGCTGGCGCTGCGGTTGGCTTCCTTCCGGCTGCTGCAGCACGACGTCGGGACCGACCCGGTGCTGGTGCTGGATGACGTCTTTGCCGAGCTCGACGCCGGTCGCCGGGAACGGTTGGCGCAGTTGGTCTCCGACTGCGAGCAGGTGCTCATCACCGCAGCGGTGCCGGACGATGTGCCGCAGTGGCTGGCCGGGCGGGGGGCGATCCTGCAGGTGGCGGCAGGCGCGGTCCTGGATCCGCGGCAGGAGGTGAGGGCCGCGGCCGAGCCAGGGGCC
>CAYVEH010000004.1:4406-13210 GCA_964450585.1 uncultured Ornithinimicrobium sp. | reverse complement strand
GCGGACCCGGGCAGCGACCACCCGAGGCCTCACCAGGATCGCCGCGAGACCCTGAGAAGCCATGAGTAACCGTCGCCACCCCGGGCAGCCGGAGAAGGCACCCTCAGGACCGGCTGACCAGGCCCACCCCGATCAGATCGACGCTGACCAGGTCGCTGGCACGCAGGACTCCGGCAACGCAGCAGCGCCGCAGGAGTCCCCTGAGTCGCCTCCGTTGGCGGCCGCTGCTGAGGCGTTGGCCCGTGCCCGGGCCAACGCGCGTGCCCGCGGGTTGCGACCCGGCCGGGCCGACCGACGCCGCACCGCCGGCGATACGTTGGCCCAGCGACGGTCCGGCACCGGTGCTGGGGCCGCACGCGATCCCCGACTGCTGGACACCGAGGTGGAGCACCTGGTCAACCAGCGCGGGTGGAGCGCTGACGTGCAGGTCGGCGCCGTGATCGGCCGGTGGGGCACCATCGTCGGGCCGGAGGTGGCCCAGCACGTGCAACCGCTGGGGTTCGACGACACCGTGCTCACCGTGCAGGCCGACTCCACCGCCTGGGCCACCCAGATGCGGTTGCTGACAAACTCGGTGCTGACCCGGATCGAGGCCGAGGTCGGCGAAGGCGTGGTCACCGAGATCACCGTTCGGGGCCCGGCCGCCCCCAGTTGGCGCAAGGGGCGCCTGCGCGCCCGCGGCCGGGGACCCCGCGACACCTACGGGTGATCTCCCGGGCGATGTTCTGCAGAAGCGGGCAGCGCTGACCGGGCCTGCCGAACACCAAAATGGTGGGGAGGGGTTGAGCGGGCAGCGCTGACCGATCCCGGCGAACACCACAATGGTGGGGCTGGGGTGACCGGTGGCGGACCGGTGCTGGGCCGGCCCAGGACGCGTTGGGGGCCCAACCAATGGGGAGGATCTCAGACCAGGGGGACTTCTGGCGCCAAAATGGCCTTTCCGGGCCTGTGGATGGGCCGTTCAGAGCCCACGACAGGTAGACTGAGACAGTTCACCCACCCACTCTTCCGAGGAGCCCCGTGGCCACTGTCGGACCAGACAATCCCCAGGACAATCAGCCGGAGATGCCGGAGCTCCCCGAGGCCACACCTCAGGACGGGGCACCGGCATCGTTGGCGACAGAGTCGGCCTACGACGCCAACGCCATCCAGGTGCTGGAGGGTCTGGAGGCAGTCCGGAAGCGCCCGGGGATGTACATCGGCTCCACCGGCGAGCGCGGCCTGCACCACCTGGTCTGGGAGATCGTCGACAACTCGGTGGACGAGGCCATGGCCGGGTATGCCGACCGGATCGACGTCACCATCCTGGAAGGCGGGGGCATCCGCGTCACCGACAACGGCCGTGGCATCCCCACCGACATCCACCCGGTGGAGAAGAAGCCGGCCGTCGAGCTGGTGCTGACCCAGCTGCACGCCGGGGGCAAGTTCGGCGGCTCCGGCTACAAGGTCTCCGGTGGTCTGCACGGCGTCGGCTCCTCGGTGGTCAACGCCCTGTCGGAGACCTTCGAGGTGGAGGTCCGGCAGCGCGGCCACGTCTGGCGCCAGCAGTACCGGATGGGGGTCCCGCAGGCGCCGCTGTCCAAGGACGAGCAGATCCCGGAGGACGAGACCGGCACGGTCATCACCTACTGGCCCTCCCCCGACATCTTCGAGACCGTCGACCACGACTTCGAGACCATCCGGGCCCGGGTCCAGCAGACCGCCTTCCTGAACAAGGGCCTGACCATCACGCTGACCGACGAGCGGCCGATCGAGGTCGCCCGGGACATCGACGCCCTCGATGACGACCCGATCGACGGGCTCGGGGAGGACGACGTCGACGCCAGTCCGGACGCCTCACCCACCGGTCGGGCCTACCGCAAGCCGCTGTCGTACTGCTACGAGAACGGTCTGCTCGACTACGTCCAGCACCTCAACCGGTCCAAGAAGTCCGAGGCGGTGCACGAGGAGATCATCGGCTTCGAGACCGAGGACAAGGAGCGGATGCTCGCCGTCGAGGTCGCGATGCAGTGGACCACCTCCTACAGCGAGTCGGTGCACACCTACGCCAACGCGGTCAACACCCATGAGGGCGGCACCCACGAGGAGGGTTTCCGGGCCGCGCTGACCCGGCTCATCAATGACTTCGCCCGCAACAACAAGCTGTTGCGCGACAAGGACCCCAACCTCACCGGTGATGACATCCGGGAGGGCCTCACCGCGGTGATCTCGGTCAAGCTCGGCGAGCCGCAGTTCGAGGGTCAGACCAAGACCAAGCTGGGCAACTCCGAGGTCAAGGGTTTTGTCCAGTCGGCGATGACCGATGAGCTCGGCCACTGGTTGGAGGCCCACCCGCGGGAGGGCAAGGAGATCGTCACCAAGGCGGTGCAGGCCGCCGCCGCCCGGGTGGCCGCCCGCAAAGCCCGAGAGGCGACCCGCCGCAAGGGCCTGCTGGAGTCCGGTGGCCTGCCTGGCAAGTTGCGGGACTGCCAGTCCAACGACCCCTCCGTCTCCGAGGTCTTCATCGTCGAGGGTGACTCCGCCGGTGGATCGGCCGTGCGCGGGCGCAACCCCTACAACCAGGCGATCCTGCCGATCCGCGGCAAGATCCTCAATGTCGAGAAGGCACGCCTGGACAAGGTGCTCAACAACCAGGAGGTCAAGGCGCTGATCTCCGGGTTCGGCACCGGCATCGGCGAGGACTTCGACATCACCAAGGCCCGGTACCACAAGATCGTGCTGATGGCCGACGCCGACGTCGACGGGATGCACATCCGCACCCTGCTGCTGACCCTGCTGTTCCGCTTCATGCGCCCGCTGATCGAGCACGGGTACGTCTACCTGGCCCAACCGCCGCTCTACCGGATCAAGTGGACCAACGCCGAGCACCAGTTCGCCTACTCCGACCGGGAGCGTGACGTCCTGCTCAAGGACGGCCAGGAGCGGGGCTGGCGGCTGCCGAAGGACTCCGGGATCCAGCGCTACAAGGGTCTGGGTGAGATGGACTACTCCGAGCTGTGGGAGACCACCATGGACCCGGACCACCGGGTGCTGCTGCAGGTGACCCTGGACGACGCCGCCAAGGCCGACGAGGTCTTCTCGGTGCTCATGGGTGAGGACGTGGAGGCCCGGCGCGGCTTCATCCAACGCAACGCCCGCGACATCCGGTTCCTGGACATCTGAGGACCCAGAGCTCATCCCGCTACCGCAGGACGGCCCGGACGCTGATCACGGCCCCGGACCACACGACATACGAGAAGGACAGGCGTGACTGACATCAACCCGCCGGAGATCGACCGCGTCGAGGAAGTCGACCTCAATACCGAGATGCAGCGCAGCTACATCGAGTACGCGATGAGCGTCATCGTGGCTCGCGCGCTCCCGGACGTGCGCGACGGTCTGAAGCCGGTGCACCGGCGCGTCCTCTACGCCATGTATGACGGTGGCTACCGGCCGGACCGCGGCTACAACAAGTGCGCTCGCGTCGTCGGTGACGTGATGGGCCACTACCACCCGCACGGTGACAGCGCGATCTATGACGCACTGGTGCGGCTGGTGCAGGACTGGACGTTGCGCTACCCGCTGGTCGACGGTCAGGGGAACTTCGGCACGCCCGGTGACGACCCGGCCGCCGCCCAGCGGTACACCGAGTGCAAGATGGCGCCGCTGGCCATGGAGATGGTCCGCGACATCAACGAGGACACCGTCGACTTCATCGACAACTACGACGGCAAGACCCAGGAGCCGGCCGTCCTGCCGGCCCGCTTCCCCAACCTGCTGGTCAACGGCTCGGCCGGCATCGCGGTCGGCATGGCCACCCAGATCCCCCCACACAACCTCGGCGAGGTGGCCCGGGGCGTGCAGTGGCTCCTGGACAACCCGGAGGCCAGTCGCGAGGAGCTGCTGGAGGCGCTGATCCGGATCATCCCCGGCCCGGACTTCCCCACCGGAGCCCAGATCATGGGTCGCAAGGGCATCGAGGAGGCCTACCGCACCGGCCGTGGCTCGATCATCATGCGGGCCAACGTCGAGGTCGAGGAGATCCAGGGCCGGACCTGCCTGGTGGTGCGCGACCTGCCGTACCAGGTCAACCCGGACACCCTGGCCAAGAAGATCGCCGACCTGGTCAACGACGGCAAGCTACAGGGCATCGCGGACATGCGCGATGAGACCTCCGGGCGCACCGGGCAGCGGCTGGTGATCGTGCTCAAGCGCGATGCCGTGGCCAAGGTGGTGCTCAACAACCTCTACAAGCACACCCAGCTGCAGCAGAACTTCGGCGCCAACATGCTGGCGATCGTGGACGGCGTGCCCCGCACCCTGCCGCTGAGTGCCTTCATCCGGCACTGGGTTGAGCACCAGATCGAGGTCATCGTCCGGCGCACCAGGTTCCGCCTGAAGCGCGCCGAGGAGCAGATCCACATCCTGCGCGGCTACCTCAAGGCGTTGGACGCCCTGGATGAGGTCATCGCGTTGATCCGCCGCAGCCCCACCGTGGAGGACGCACGGGACGGGCTGATCGACCTGCTGCAGATTGACGAGATCCAGGCGCGCGCCATCCTGGAGATGCAGCTGCGCCGGCTGGCGGCCCTGGAGCGCCAGAAGATCATCGACGAGCACGACAAGCTCGAGGCGCAGATCAAGGACTATGAGGACATCCTGGCCAAGCCGGAGCGGCAGCGGCAGATCATCAGCGAGGACCTCACCGAGATCGTCCACAAGTACGGCGATGAGCGCCGCACCGAGATCGTCCCGTTCGATGGGGACATGTCCGAGGAGGACCTGATCCCGCAGGACGACGTGGTCGTGACCATCACCCGGGGCGGCTACGCCAAGCGCACCCGGGTGGCCGAGTACCGTCCACAGAACCGGGGCGGCAAGGGCCGGCGCGGTGCCGCCCTGCGCGCCGACGACGTGGTGTCCCACTTCTTCACGACCAACACCCACCACTGGTTGCTCTTCTTCACCAACCTGGGCCGGGTCTACCGGGCCAAGGCCTATGAGATCCCCGAGGGCGGCCCCACCGGCAAGGGACAGCACGTGGCCAATCTCATGGCCTTCCAGCCCGGTGAGCAGATCGCGCAGGTGCTGGCTCTGGAGAACTATGAGGTCGCCGACTACCTGGTGCTGGCCACCCGCAACGGTCTGGTCAAGAAGACCCGTCTGGGTGACTACGACTCCCCCCGCTCCGGGGGCCTGATCGCGATCAACCTGCGCGAGGGTGATGAGTTGGTCGGTGCCGGGCTGGCCGGTCCGGAGGACGACATCCTGCTGGTCTCGGTCAAGGGCCAGTCGGTGCGGTTCACCGCCACGGACGAGGCGCTCCGCCCGATGGGGCGGGCCACCTCCGGGGTGACCGGCATGCGCTTCCGCAACGACGACCACCTGCTGTCCATGCGGGTCGTCTCCGCCGGCAGCGACCCGTACGTCTTCGTGGTCTTCGAGAGCGGCATGGCCAAGCGGACCGCCCTGTCCGCCTACCGGGTGCAGGGTCGTGGTGGCCTGGGCATCAAGGTGGCCAAGTCGACCGATCGGGGCGGTGACCTGGTGGGGGCCCTCACCGTCGAGGAGGGCAACGAGGTGCTGGTGGTGATGGAGCGCGGCAACGTGGTGCGCTCCTCCATCGACCAGGTCCGGGTGACCGGCCGGGACACCGCTGGCGTGCGCTTCGCCACCCCCGGCAAGGGTGACTCGATCGTGGCGGTGGCGGTCAACGCCGAGTCCGAGCTCTCCGACGAGATCGAGTCGATCGAGCTGGAGCAGGAGGAGGGCGAGCAGCAGCCAGATGCTGCCCTGGCCGAATCTGATGCACCGGACAGCGCCGAGGATGCACTACCGTCTGTTCCGTCGGCGGACGTCGACAGGGCGACCGATCAGCCGGAGCAGGGCCCGGCCGACGGCGCCGCGGACGCCGATGAACCGGACACTGGAGGCCAGCAGTGAGCACGACGGGACAGGGCGCCTCGACCGGTGCGTCCGGGTCACAGGCGCGTCCGACCAGTGACGACGAGACCCAGAAGATCCGTCGCCCCGGCACCCAGACGGGGCAGAGCGCGGGCATGCGCGACGGGGCGATGGCCCGCACCGGGCCCCGGCGGGACCTGAGCGCCGCAGCAGCCCGCACCCGAGGCGGTGGGGCACCCTCCCGATCCGGCACCCGGCCGCAGCGACGCACCGGGCCCCGCCGGGTGCGGTTGACGCTGCAACGGGTGGACCCGTGGTCGGTCATGAAGATCTCGTTCCTGGTGTCGGTGGCCCTCGGCGTGGCCACCGTGATCGCGGTGGCGGTGCTGTGGACGGTCCTCAACGGGATGAACGTGTTCTCCACCGTCAACGAGCTGATCATGGAGATCACCACCGGGGAGGACTCCGCCGGCGGGTTCAACCTGATGGACTACATCGGCTTCGGCCGGGTCGTCTCCCTCGCGGTGGTCATCGGCGTCATCAACGTCATCCTGCTGACGGCGCTGTCGACGCTGACGGCGTTCCTCTACAACGTCTGCACCGCGCTGGTGGGTGGCGCCCAGCTCACGCTGTCCGATGAGTGAGCCGACTCAGTAACCCCGGGACAGCACCCGCTCTCGGGCGGAGGCCAGCGCGGACCCGGACTGGCGCCGTGACATCCGCCGCAACGCGATGGGCGCCAGCACCAGGCCGATGACGACCCAGACGCCGAGCACACCGAAGGTCTCCCAGATCCGCCACGACTCCCCAACCTCCAGGGTCACCGCCTCCGCCGGCAGGATCGCTGCCCGGAAGCCCAGGCCCAGCCAGTAGACCGGGAAGACCTGGGCGATCCACTGCAGCCAGGCCGGTAGTGCGCTCAGCGGGTAGAACAGTCCGGAGACCGCGCACAGTCCGTAGATGACCATCGTGGTCAGGAACAGCGCCATCGGGCCCTTGAAGATTGAGCCCAGCACCGCGCCCAGCGGCAGCATGGCGGCGATCGTCAACACCGACAGCAGCAGCAGCCGCAGCCACCCGCCGGCCGTGGTCGGGGTGATGCCCTCCACCAGAAAGCCGGCCCCGATGATGGTCACCGCCATCGGCAGCAGCGTGGTGAGGATGCTGACGAAGAATTTGGCGATCAGGTGGCCGGTCATCGCGTGCGGCACGGTCTTGGCCCGCAACAGCGTGCCATCGTCCCGCTCGGTGGTGATCTCACCGGAGACCCCGAGCACGCCGCCACTGATGATGCCGAAGGCCAGGTAGGCCGGCACCAGGAACTGCCCCACCGACAGTGCGGACTCCATCAGCGGTGAGTCCCGGGCCCAGAACAGGATGCCCAGCATGATCGCCGGAGCCAGAAAGGCGAACAGCACCATCGGCGACAGGATCGCCAGGCGCAGCTCGATCCCGGCCCGGTGCAGCGCCGCACCCAGCACGGTGCGCACCGGTGTCCGGGGCCAGGGCCCGGCACGATCGGCCACCGTGGCCGGCTCAGCCGGTGGCGCCGGGCCTGGATCCTCCGGGGTCCCGGTGTGCTCGGGTGGACTGGTCGACGGGTCGCCCTCGGTCACCTCCGCTGGCGGTATGCCGAAGCCCGCCGCTCCCGGCGCCCTCCCCTCCTCGCTCTGCGGCGCCCTGCCCTCCTCGCTCTGTCGGACCAGAGCCAGGTAGGCGTCCTCCAGGGAGGCCCGGTGCACCTCCAGGTCCTCGATGGGACCCGGTTCGGCGAACACCGTGCGCAGGTAGTCCACCGGGTCCTCGGTGGAGGTGGCGGTCAGCTGCCCGCCCCGCCGGAACCGGACCGAGGCGGTGGCCGACATCCGATGACGCAGTGCGTCCGGGGACCCGTCGGCCACGATCGAGCCACCGGCCAGCACCAGGATCCGGTCGGCCAGCGCCTCCGCCTCGGTCAGGTCATGGGTGGTCAGCAGGATGGTGGTGTCCAGGTCCGACAGACTGCGGATCAACTCGTGAAAGTCCCGGCGGGCCTGGGGGTCGAAACCGGCGGTCGGCTCATCCAGGAAGAGCACCTCGGGTCGACCGACCAGGCCGACGGCGACATCCAGGCGTCGCCGCTCACCGCCGGAGAGTCGGTCCAGGCGCCGCTGCTTCTTGCTGCCCAGCCCGACCCGATCCAGCAGGTCATCGGTCGGCCACGGCCGGTCCACCTCGGGCGTGCCGTAGGGCTGGTAGTACCGGGACAGGTAGTCCAGGAACTCGGCGACCTGCCACCGGCCGTGGTCGCGCCAGGACTGCAGGACCACCCCGACCCGGGCCCGCCAGGCCTCTCCTGCGGTATGCGGAGTCTGCCCCAGGACCCGGACCTCGCCGGCCGAGGGCACCCGGAAGCCCTCCAGGATCTCGATCATGGTGGTCTTGCCGGCCCCGTTGGGACCCAGCAGGGCCACGACCTCACCACGGCCGATGGTCAGGGTGATGTCGTCCAGGACCCGGGTCTGGCCATACTGCATCCGCAGCTGCACGGTGTGGATGGCGACATCCGTCGTGGTCATCAGGCTCCTGCGGCCGGGGGTCGGTGGGCCCCCTACGGTAGTTGCTCAGCCGTGGGCCCGGACCGCCGCCTGGATCTCTGCCTCGAGCGAGGCCTCCACGGCGGGTAGCGACATCCGGCTGGCCCACGGGGCCCCGGTGCGCTCCCGCAGCGCCGTCTTGAGGCGGGTGATGGTGGGGCCGGTGAGGCGGACCAGTTCGGTGACAGTGGTCTGCAACTCGGCAACCTGCGCACCGTCGCCTGCCTCCAGGGCCCGGGCCAGCGCCGCGAAGGTCTGTGGGAAGGCGGCCGAGACCCCGGAGACCACACCCCGGCCACCGACCCGCACCACGTCGGGCAGGGTCGCGTCGTTGCCGGAGAACAG
>CAYVEH010000004.1:0-4306 GCA_964450585.1 uncultured Ornithinimicrobium sp. | reverse complement strand
AGGTGAGCGATGACCCGGTCTGCTCCCAGCACCTCGGCCGCCCGCCGAAACAGCGCGATCCGCTCCGCGTCGTCCAGGGCCGGGAACTCCCCGGTGGTCCCGGCGATCAGGGCCCCGTCCACGTGCGGGTGGATCGCTTCCAGCGACGCGGTGAAGGTCTGCTGGTCGACCTCACCTGCGGGGGTGAACGGGATCGGGCTGGCCGTGATGATCTGGGCGTTCATGGGGTTCCTTTCATCGGGGTGAGGACGATTTCGCCAGCTCCCGCCGGTGCTGGCGGTACCGGCCCAGCAGCGGGGCGCCGATGCTGAGCACCGACAGGCTCAGCAGGACCAGGGAGATGGGCTCAGCCACCAGGGAGGTCGGTCCGCCGATGATCAGCGCACGACGCAGGTTGGCCTCGGCCAGCGGACCCAACAACAGGCCCAACACGATCGGCCCAGCCGGGAACCCGCTTCGTTTGAGGATCACGCCGACGAAGCCGGAGATCAGCATGACCCACACCGTGTACAGGTTGTTCGTCGTGGCGTAGGTGCCCACGACACAGAAGATCAGGATCCCGGCCCACAGGTAGTGCATCGGCAGGTCCAGCAGCCGCACCATGGCGCTCATCCGCACCAGGCTGATCCCCAACGAGAGCAGCGTGCCGATGATCATGATGGCGGCCATGGTGACCATCAGGTCCGGGTTGTCGACGAACAGCGAGGGCCCGGGCCGCAGCCCCCAGATGACCATCGAGCCGATCATCACGGCCATCACCGAGTCTCCCGGGATGCCCAGCGACATGGTGGTCGTCAGCGACCCTCCCAGCGTGGCACTTGAGGCCGTGTCGGCTGCGGTCAGGCCGGCGACCGACCCCTTGCCGAACTTCTCCGGATGTTTCGACATCCGCTTGCCGCGGTCCCAGCCGATGAGCCCGGCGATGTCACCGCCGGCGGCTGGCACCGCACCGATGAAGGTTCCGATCACCGTGCTGACACCAAAGGGCTTGGCCATCTCCTGGTACTCCGCACGGTTCGGCCACGGCCGACCCAGGCTCGAGATGGGGCGATGACGATGGGGCCGGTGGGTCAGAATCTGGTCGAACACCTCCGCGATGCCGAACAGACCGATGATCACCGCGATGAAGGGCAGGCCGGAGTTCAGGTCGTTGACGCCGAAGACGAACCGCTGGTCACCGGTGATCGGGTCGCGTCCCACCGTGGCGATGACCAGGCCGGCGACACCGGCCAGGATCCCCTTGAGAACCGACTTTGAGGAGATGGAGATCATCACCGTCAACCCGAAGACGACCAGGGAGAACATCTCCGGCGGGCCGAACTTCAGTGCGAACTGTGCGATCGGTCGGGCGGCGAGCACGAACACGATCATGGAGAGCAGGATGCCGCCGGTGGTCACCAGGGAGGAGGTCACCAGCGCCAATCCGGCCCGGCCCTGTTTGGCCATCGGGTAGCCGTCGAAGGTGGTCGAGATCGCCGCCGGGGTGCCGGGGGTGTTGACCAGGATCGCCGGGATGCGGTCACCGTACTGGGCGCCGACGTAGATCGTCAGCAGCACCGCCAGGCCCTGGACCGGCTCCAGTGCCAGGGTGAATCCGGAGGCCAGGGCCACGGCCATGGTGCCGGTCAGACCGGGAAACGCCCCGACGATGGTGCCGATCAACAGTCCGGCGAGAAGACAGACAACAACAGTCGGGTCGACCAGTGCGCCGAGCCCCTCGATCACAGCATTCACAGCGGAACCTTCAAGACCAGGTGGAAGAGCACATAGATGAACGCGACGGTCACCACCGGAAAGATGATGAGAGTGCGCCAGCCGCGACCACCGAACAGGGAGGTCACAGCGACCAGGAACACCACGGCCGAGACCTCAAATCCGACGGTCGGCCAGATCAGGATGAAGCCGACCGACAGCGCCGCGGCCGCAAGTGCTCGGGTGAGGCCCTGACCGGTGAGGGACTCCACCTCGTCCCGGGAGAACGGCGGACGGAACAGCACACTGAGCAGCAACGCGCTGGAGATCACGATCCCGCTGATGCCGAGCACCTGGGGCCACCAGCGCGGCCCGATCCCGGCGACTTCCTGGCGCAGCTCGATGTGGTTCGCCAGGACCAGGAACAGGACGGAAAGGCCCAGTGCGATCAGCGCGATGATGATCTCCAGCCGCCGCGAGCTCGCCGCCGGTGCGTATTCCTCCGCGGCGGCCGCTTCTGCGACCTCGGTATCGGATCCCTGATCCGGGGCCCCGTGTGGTGAAGGTGACGGGGCCCCGCTCCCGTTGAGGTCAGCCATCAGCCGTCTCCGAGGATCTCCCCGAAGCGCTCATACTGGTCGTTGACCCACTGGGTGAACTCCTCAGCGTCCTTGTACACCGGCACGTTGCCCGCCTTGGTCATCGTCTCGGTGAACGAGTCGGAGTTCGCAGCCTCCTCGATGGCGTTCTCCAGGGTGTCGTGGACCTCCTCTGGCAGACCGGCCGGAGCGTAGACACCTCCCCAGCCACCAAACTGCAGGTCGTCATAGCCGAGCTCAACGGTGGTGGGCACATCGGGCATCTGGGGGTGCGCCTCGTCGGCGAAGACGGCGAGAACGCGCAGCTGGCCCTCCTCGTATCCGGTCAGTGCCTCCCCGGCGCCGGAGACTGTCGCGTCGACCTGGCCACCGATCACCGCGGTCACGGCTGGTGCACCACCATCGAAGGGCACGGGATCCAGCTGTGCCCCGGTGGAGTCCTCCAGGGCGAAGGTCACGGCCTCCCAGATGGAGCCGGCGCCCGAGTTCCCCACCGACAGCGGCTGCTCGGTCGAGGCGGTGACGAAGTCCTCGAGGGTCTCGTACGGGCTGTCGGCGGGCACGCTCAGCACCGCCGGGGCGTTCATGATCTGACCCAGGAAGTCGTAGTTCTCCGGGTCGACGTCATAGCCGAGGTGCCCGAGCATCGCGATCTCGACCGGGATGAACCCGATGGTGTAGCCATCTGCGTCCTGGTCGGCCACGTACTGCATCGCGGTGGAGCCCGCGGCGCCCGGTCGGTTCTCGACGATGATCGAGGTGTCCAGGATGGGCTCCAGCGCGGAGGCCAGCGTCCGGGAGGCCAGGTCGGATCCACCGCCAGCCGCGGCCTGGACGATGAACGTGATGTCCTTGCTCGGGTAGTCGGCAGCGTCCTCCCCTCCGCCGCCGCAGGCGGTGAGCAGGAGCGCAGCGGCCGACGTTGCTGCCACGAGTGGGATGGTGATTCGCATGGATGACTCCTTTGTGTTCCGGTGCGCGAACCTGATCTGAGGTCTTGCGGCTACTGCGATGGCGATGGGGCCGCCTGGGCGTAAACGCTCAGCATGCGGCGGCGGGAGCCCTCGATGTGCTCACGCAGCATCGGCATCGCCTGCTCCTCCTCTCCCTGGGTGACCACGTCGAGCAACTCGACGTGGTCCTGGTAGACGGGGCCGAGGTCGCGGTCCACCGTGTTGGTGATCGCGAGCATGTCGGCGAAGGTGGGCCGGTACTGCTGCCAGACGCTGGCCAACCGACGGTTGCCGGCGTGGGCGTAGAAGGCGGAGTGGAAGTCCAGGTCGGCCTCGGCGAAGCTGGCCGGGTCACTGGTGGCGGCGGCCACCTTCATCCGCGCCAACGCGTCCTCGGCCTCGGTGAGCCGCTCACGCGGCGGTCGCATACAGAGCCGGGCGGCCTCGCCCTCGATCAGCTGGCGCAGCTCGTAGAGCTCGGCGAGGTCCTGTGCGTCCAGGCCGATGACGAACGAACCGCGGCGACGGGACTCGACCAGCCCCTCGGTCTCCAACTGGCGCAACGCGTCCCGAATGGGTCCGCGACTGACGTCGAAACTCGCGGAGAGCTGCGTCTCCACCAGGTGGGTGCCGGCCGGCAGTTCCCGGGTGATGATCAACCGGCGCAGCCGATCGACGACCTGCTGTCCCAGGACCGGTCGCGGGGTGATCGCGAGCGATGTCGCAAGAACTCCGTCCGTGCCAGCCATTGCACTCCTCAGCCATCGTTGCCTGTCGACTGTTAACAGTAATCGAAGCGGGAGAGTCGCACAAGAGTTGGTGATGTTGAACCGCCCGATTCGCCGCACCGACCGAGGCCGGCACGCCCGCCGGATGGGGTCGGTCGGTATCACCGGATCCCGGCGAGCACGCGACTTTGGAGCAGGTCGCCCGGATGAGGTAATCTCAGGCGGCGCACGTCCCACGGCGTGCTGTCCCCCGGGCCTATAGCTCAGTCGGTTAGAGCGCTTCCCTGATAAGGAAGAGGTCACTGGTTCAAGTCCAGTTAGGCCCACCGGTATT
>CAYVEH010000003.1:48375-52342 GCA_964450585.1 uncultured Ornithinimicrobium sp. | reverse complement strand
CGACGTAGCCGCTGGGCACACGGAATCCGCTGGAGCGGTCCCGTGGGCGTCGGTAGGGGAGTGGCTTCAACTGCCAGGAGACATCGAGCACCCCCGCTTCGAGGTCGACGGCTCCCCATGTGAGGCCGAGGCATTCTGCCGGGCGCATCCCTTGAAGTAGGGCGGCGACCCACCTGGAGGCGTCAGGGCGCTCGGAGGCTGTCGCCAGGATGGCGAGCGCGTCGGGCAGGGGGATGGAGTCCCGGTCTGACTCGCCGGCTGCCGCGGAGGTGGTGAGCAGGATCGCGTGTGGCACCTGGTGGCCCTCAATGATGGCGTCCTTGAGCATCTTGCCGAGGATGGCATCGCACCGGGTGATCGTGGAGTGGCTGCGGCCGGCAGCCTCCATGGCGCGGGTGACGGCGCGTCGGTCGCCGGGGGTGAGCCGATCCAGGCGCTTGTGTCCGATGGTCGGGATGATCCACTGTGTGATCTGCGACTGGTTGGCCTGCCAGGTGGTCGGGCGGAGTTGGCCGGAGCGGATCTCCATCCACTCGGCGGCCCAGGTTCTGACGGTGGGCCTGCTTCCCGTGGTGGGGGCCTGTGCCTTCTCCGCGTCGCGCAGCATCGTCCGCAGTGCGGAGCGAGCCTTGGCCTCAGTCTCGGCCGTCTTGGTGCGCCTGCGGCGCGTGCCCTTGGTGGTCCAGCCAACCTCGACGCTGGCAACCCACTTCCCGTCGCGGGCGCGCTGGTAGACCGAACCGGTGCCGTAGTCCCGTCGTGCCATTGAATAACCTTCCAGACAGCCATTGAGACAGCAGTGCAGGTCAGGATGGGTTCTCTGAGGTTCCCGCCCTGACCTGCACGCGTGTTGGCGACCACGAGCCGTCGCAGGTACGGCGATGCACCCGTCAATGACCGCCTGCTTCAGGTGGCCGGTCATGTCGCCCATCGAGTCCTGTCAGCCGGCGAGCCCCGCCCACCTGCTGTGGTGGACGGGGCTCGAGTGCCGTTGACGACCGCAGTCCCGCGCTCAGCAGCGGGGCTCAGCGGTTCCCTACTGATCGGCGACCAGGCGCAGGGTGAACTCCCCGTTGCCGTCCTCATTGCTGCTGGCGCTGAAGCCGACCGCAGCCAGCTGCTCCAGCGACTGGCGCGTCTGTGCGTCGGGCACCTCGTTGAGGTAGAGGCTCTCCAGGGAGTTGACATTGAGGTAGAACACCGAGTGGGCGTCCTTCGCCTCGGGGACAGCCGCCTGGAAGAGGTCGCTGTCGCCCAACGAGCCGCCCTCGGCGACGGTGTCGACGTAGGACTGGCTCACCCCCAGGGTCAGCACGCCGTCCTCGGCGCGGGTGGCCAGGATCTGGTCGAACCCCGAGCCGCCGGTGGCCGACTGCAGGATGCGGGCGATCAGCTCCTCTGCCGCAGCGGTGTCCGTCTCGCTGCGGTAGGCGATCTCCCAGGCCTCCATGTCCTCGGGGTTGTTTGCCAGCGCGAGCACGCCGGGGCCCACGGACAGGCTCAGGCTGGAGCCCAGCAGCGTCTGCACATCATCCGGCAGCGTGATGCCAGCCTGGCTGGCCTGGCTCTCCGCCTCGGCGACCTGCTCGGGGAACTGCTCCTGGAACATCTCGTAGGCCCGGGCCACGTACTGGTCGCCGTGCTCCAGGCTGAGCGCGGCCATGGTGTCCTCGGGAAGGTCCAGCACCACGTGGCCGCTGTCGCCGCCCTCGACGCCGATTCCGCCCATGCCGCGGGTCACGCCCTGCAGCTCGATGCTGTCCTCGGAGAACCGCAGCGCGGCCGCGAACCGGCCCTGCGCGGCCTGCTCGGCCAACTGGGCCGTCCCGGCCATACTGCCCAGGGCGCCGGAGGGCGCGAGGTCGGCCGCCTCATCGAGGGACTCCTGACCCAAGGAGGTGTCGGCCAGGCTGGCCAGTGGCTCGGCATCCACCCAGGCGGAGACGACACCCTCGTCCCCCAGAGCGTCCATGTCGCCGCTGAACGTCTCCTTGTCGGCCAGGGAACCCGCCTCCGTCATGCTCTGCAGCGAGTCGATGGCCTCCGTGGTGCTGAGCACCACGTAGTCGCCGTGGAAGTACCAGTCGACGCCGGCGCCCTCGCCGCCCGCGGAGTTGGTGGCCTGCTGCAGCAGGGTCAGGCCGTCGTTGGCAGCGTCCTCGTCCTTGACCTGCAGCGCGATGCCGACGTACGGCTCGTCGCTGCCGTTCGGGATCACGCCGAGCGCGAGACGGTCACCGAGCCAGGGCTCGATGTCCTCGGCGTAGTCGATGCTGGCAAAGGCTTCCTCCTCCTCAGCCATCCACTCAAAGGCCTGCTGCCGGATGTCGCCCTCTCGCAGGGTCTGCAGCACCTCATCGTCCAGGCCCTGGAAGAACCGGACGGCCGCGATCTTCTGACCCACGCTCGGATTGATGTCGAGTTGCAGGTAGACGGCGGTCTCCTCGGGCAGGGCACTGGCGGGCTGGTCGCCGCCACCGCCCAGCATGCGGGTAGCGGCCCAGGCTCCGCCGCCGATGACCAGAGCGGCCACGACGGCCAGCGCGATGAGCAGCCCGGGTCGCGAAGAGCCCTGGGTGGGCGGCTCATAGGTATAGGTCGAGCCGGGCCCCTCAACGGTGCCGGCAGGTGGTGTTGTCATGTGTCCCCCTCGGGTGGTGATGGTCGGGCTCCGTCGGCCCACGGCAGCCATAGGACGGACCGTTCAACAGCCACGATACCGCCTAGTGCCATTTCGTTACCACATCGTTATCGGGTGATCGAGAACCCCCGCGACAGGGCGCGGAGAGTGCACCAGCCTGCGGAAAAACACGTGTGTAGTTATCGAACGCACGGTGCCGGAGTGGACTCTGAGGCCTGTGAGACCACTGTAACCAGCAGGAATGTGTGTGACCAAAGTTTCTTTTGTGACTCATTGGCCCTAATGTCGACTCGGCCGCACCCCCTGTTGCCCCCTCGGCGCGGCCCCTGACCACGGAAGTGAGTGAGTAGTGCCCCTCCCCGGACGCCGCCCTCGTTACGGTGCGCTGATCACTGGCGCCTTCCTCATCGCCTCAGTGGCCCCTGCGGCCGCCCAGGAGACTCCCGACGACACCACCTCCCGCCAGGCGCCTTCCATCGAGGACGTGCATGCCGCCCAGCGGGCCGTCGTGAACACCAGCCAGCGGGTTGCTGAGCTGGACGCCCTGATGCTCACCTATACCGACCAGCTGCGCGCCGCGCAGCAGACAGCACTGATTGCCGCGGAGGACTCCGCCCTGGCCCGCTATCAGGCCGACGAGGCAGCCGAGAAGGCCGAGCGTCTGACCAAGGAAGCAGCCGAGGCCAGTGCCGAGGCTGAGGCCGCGAGCCAGGTGCTGGGGCAGCACGCGGCCGAGGCCTACAAGTCCGGCGGACTCTCCACCCTGGAACTGCTCCTCTCGGATGGCCCGGAGACGCTCATCGACCGCGCGGGCGCGATCGAGGTCGTGGGCAAGATCCGTGCCCGGGACCTGACCGAGGCCACCCGTGCCTCCGGGACCGCCGAGGCCCTGGAGCGGGAGGCATCGATGGCCTCGGCCCAGGCGGAGGCGGCCGCGATCCGGGCCGAGGAGGCCGAGAAGACCGCCGACGAGGCCCTGGCCACCGCCCAGGAGCGCAGCGACCAGCTCGCCGCCGAACGGGACGCCACTGTGATGGAGTTGGCACGGCTGCGGGAGGTGTCCGTCGAGACCGAGCAGGCCCGACAGGCGCACCTGCAGGCGGAGGCCGACCGACGGGCTGCCGAACTCGAGCGGCGCCGGGTCGAGGAGGAACTGGAGGAGCAACGCAAGGCGGAGGAGGAGCAGCGCGAGCAGGAGCAGGCTCCCGAACCGACGGCTGAGCCGAGCCCGGAGCCCACCCCGAGCCCGGAGCCCACACCGTCCCCGACCCCGACGCCGGAGCCCACGCCGACCTCACCGCCGGCTCCCGAGCCCGAGCCGGAGCC
>CAYVEH010000003.1:0-48275 GCA_964450585.1 uncultured Ornithinimicrobium sp. | reverse complement strand
CGCCGGCTCCCGAGCCCGAGCCGGAGCCCGAGCCGGAGCCGAGCCCGGAGCCCACGCCGTCTCCGACCCCGAGGCCGGAGCCCACGCCGGCTCCCGAGCCGGAGCCCAGCCCGAGCCCGCCAGCCCCGGCGCCCCCGGCCCCCGAGCCGCCGCCGGCACCGGAGCCGCCGCCAGCCCCCGGGCCGGCCCCGGGCACGGAGACCGCCATCTCCTACGCCCACCAGCAGCTGGGGAAGCCCTACGTCTGGGGCTCTGCCGGCCCTGACGGCTTCGACTGCTCCGGGCTGACCAAGGCGTCCTGGCGCGAGGCCGGGGTCTACCTGACCCACTCCAGCCGGATCCAGTACCAGCAGACCTCCAAGGTGCCGGTCACCGAGGCCCAACGTGGCGACTTGCTGTTCTACAGCTACGACGGCACGCCCTCCGGCATCTTCCACGTCGGCATCTACCTGGGCGACGGCCAGGTCATCCACGCGTTGCGGGACTGGTCCAGCTGGGATGGCACGAAGATCACCGGGATGTACTACGCCACCGGCCTGTTGCCGTACGCCGGCCGTCCCTGACGCACCCGACCCAGCGGGAGCGGTCGGCGCACACCTGACCAGCTCTCGGCATACCGCACGCAGCAGTCAGCCCCCGCACCCACTGGTGACGGGGGCTGCGCTGTGCGGGTCAGTGCCCCTGGTTGCCCGGGCCGGCCCACCGAGCGGTGGTCAGCCCCGCCTCACGGGCCCGCTCCACCGACTCGTGGTAGGTCTGCTCGGCCTCGGCCCGGCCGGCCCAGTGGGCGCCCTCCACGGACTTACCCGGCTCCAGGTCCTTGTACACCTCGAAGAAGTGCTGGATCTCCAGCCGGGTGTGGTCGCCGATGTGCTCCAGCTCGCGGATGTTGGACTTGCGCGGGTCGTCGGCCGGCACACAGATGATCTTGTCGTCACCACCGGCCTCATCCCGCATGTGAAACATGCCGATCGGCCGCGCTGCCACCAGACAGCCCGGCCAGGTCGGCTCATCCAGGAGCACCAGCGCGTCCAGCGGGTCGCCGTCCTCCCCCAACGTGTCCTCGATATAGCCGTAGTCAGCCGGGTACCGGGTGGCGGTGAACAGCATCCGGTCCAACCGGATGCGCCCCGTCGCGTGGTCCACCTCGTACTTGTTGCGGCTTCCCTGCGGGATCTCGATGGTCACGTCGAAATGCATGAGGTCAATCCTTCATGGTCGGAACGGATCAGGGGTTCGGTGGTTACTCTTCTGGGAAGAGTTTCGTACATCGAACGCGATTTCGCAGAAAGCAGGGGTCATGCTCGGACGGCGCCGCGCCGCAGCCGCACTGCTGTCGGTGGGTCTCACCCTGCCCTCCGCAGCAGGGTATGCCGTGAGCTCGGGGGACTCGGCCGAGGGGCCGACCGGCCAGGCTGCCGGTGGTCAGGCCGCGGCCGCGAAGGTGCGGCCACAGGTGGCGCCGACACCGCAGCCGGTGCTGCGACCGGTCACCGACGGGCAGGCCGTCAACCCGGCCGCGGTGCGGGAGGCCCTTGACGATGAGCTCGACAGTGACTGGTTGGGGCCGGCCCAGCATGTCGGTCTGACGGTGCGCGACGTGCTCTCCGGCGAGACGCTGGTCAACGCCAACGTCGAGCAGCCGCTGACCCCCGCCTCGACCACCAAACTGCTGGCCGCGGCGGCGATCGTCACCACGCTTCCGATGGATGAGCCGTTCGAGACGACCGTGCAGCTGGGCCCGGAGCCGGACCAGATCGTTCTCGTCGCTGGCGGTGACATGATGCTGGCCAGCGGCGCGGGCCACCCGCGCCAGGTCGAGGGCCATGCCGGGCTGGGGGACCTGGCCGACCAGACCGCGCAGGCGCTGCGGGAGCGCGGTCTGGGCACCGGTGGGCAGCAGGTGCGACTCCGGCTGGACACCACATACGCCTCCGGCCCCATCCGACCGGCCGGCTGGACCGACTACTGGCTAGAGGAGGGGTTCACCGGGCCGATCACCATGTTGGGCCTGGTCGAGCACCGGGCCGTGCCCTACCACCCGGCGCCCGAGGACCCGGCCCAGCACACCGCGATCGCGTTCCGGCAGGCGTTGACCGAGCGGGGGATCAACGTCGGCGGCGGGCCGGAGACCGAGGTGCCACGAGCGGTGGCGGCAGACGGTGCTGAGGTGCTCGCGCGGGTGGAATCGGCCCCGGCCCGGGCGGTCCTGGCCGAGGCGCTGGCCAGCAGCGACAACGCCATGGTGGAGCAGTTGGCGCGACAGGCGGCCGTGGCGGCCGGGGTCAGCGCTGAGCCCGCTGCGGTCCGCGACTGGGTGCTGGAACAGGTGGCCGGGGAGTACGGCATCGACCTGACGGGGGTCCGGCTCGCCGACGTCTCCGGACTCTCCGACGGCTCACAGATCCCGGTGCGGGTGCTCGGGGACCTCCTGCTGGTCGGCGCGGACGGCAGCCACCCGGAGCTGCACCAGGTGCTGGCCACCCTGCCGATCGCCGGCTACTCCGGCACGCTGTGGGACCGCTTCCACCTCGAGCAGCACGACCCCGCCGTTGGAGTCGCCCGGGCCAAGAGCGGCTCGCTGCCCGGGGTCACCTCCCTGGCCGGGTGGGTGGTCACCCAGGACGGTCGGCTGTTGGCGTATGCCGCGATCGCCGACGATGTGGGGTTGGGTGGGGCCAGCCTGGAGGCTCGTTCCGTCATCGATGAGATGGTGGCCGAACTCGCCGCCTGCGGCTGCTGACACCCTGCCGGCTGGCCGTCCAACACGAACCGTCCCAGCCCGTGCGGTGGGTGCCGGCGTGGTCCAGCGCGAGTGACTCGGGTCGTCAGCCGCCCGGCAGGTTGGGTGGCGGCCGGTGACCGTGCTGGATCGCTGTGGCCACGTCCCGGATGGCCTGACCGCTCTGCCGCCAGGACCCGGCAGGCTCCTCCCACACCGGGGTCCACCCCTGCCGTGCCTCGATCATCCAGTGCCGACCGAAGAGCACCCGGGCGAGGATCGCGAACGGCAGGATGAGCAGCAGCAGAAGGAACTCCAACCCGGCCACCACCACCAGCAGCAGGACCGGCAGACACAGCAGGAGCAGGACACCCACCACGATCGGGTCATCGGCCACCGGCAGGTCCGGCAGCATCTCCCAGCCGCCCTTGAACCGACGGCGCCAGGGCACCCATCGCCGGGTCACCCGCCAGGTCATCCCGTCAGGATCGGTGACTTTCACGCCGGCCGACCCTAGTCGAGATCGTGCGCCAGCCGGGCTGACTGTCCACAACCGACCGGTCGGCACGTAGGTTGGGTGCATGACGGAACCGCAGCCCAGTGACCCGAGCTCCACCCCACCTGAGGCCCCTCAGGGCACCGATTATGTGGACTGGGACTTTGCCGCGGCCGCCGGCCGACGGCTGGCACCCGCCGGGCCGCGGGCCTCACGGGCGCAGGTTGAGCGCCTGGTCGCCGAGCTGCACGCCGCCAGCGCCCGGGCCGTGGAGCCGGTTGCCAGCACCAGCGGCCTGCAGGCGCCCGATGAGGCCCCCGCCCCCCTCGTGGTGGACCGGGGCCGCTGGATCGAGGCGAACGCCCGCTCCATGCGCGACATGCTGGCCCCGGTGCTGGACCACGTCGTCGCCACCCGGACATCCTCCCGACGCCGGCCCACACCGGCGGCACCACGGCTCGGTGGACGGGTCACCGGCACCGAGGTTGCCGGGATGCTGGCCTGGATGAGCACCAAGGTGCTGGGTCAGTACGACCTCGCCCCAGGCAGCACCCCCCGGCTGCTGCTGGTCGCGCCGAACATCCTCACCGTGGAGCAGGAGCTCGGCGTGGACCCGACCGACTTCCGCCTCTGGGTCTGCCTGCACGAGGAGACCCACCGAGCCCAGTTCACGGCGGTGCCGTGGCTGCGTGACCACATCGTGGACGCCGCCCGTGACCTGGGCACCCAGTTGGTGCCTGAGTCCGAGCAACTGGCCCAGCGGGTGCAGGAGATCGTCTCCGCCCTGCCCGGCGTGGTCCGCGGGGAGACCGACATCACCCAGGTGCTCGCGACCCCGGAGCAGCGCGAGCGGCTGGCCGAGGTGACTGCCGTGATGTCGCTGCTGGAGGGGCACGCCGACGTGATCATGGATGACGTCGGCCCGTCCGTCATCCCCAGCGTCGCCACCATCCGCCGCCGGTTCCAGGAGCGGCGCAAGGGCTCCGGGTCGGTGGATCGGGTGCTGCGCCGACTACTGGGGCTGGACGCGAAGATGGCCCAGTACCGGGACGGCGCCGTCTTCGTCCGCACCGTCACCGACCAGGTGGGGCGCGAGGGCTTCAACCGGGTCTGGGAGTCACCGCAGACCCTTCCGCGGGCGACCGAGATCGCCGACCCGGCCGCCTGGGTGCGTCGGGTGCACGGCTGAGCCGACCGTGGCCGGTCCCGCCCCGGAGGTGGCGGCCACCCGGGTGGCCGTCCGTCGCAGCCTGGTCGCCCTCGGGCTGACCGGGCGAGCGGTGCTGGTGGCCTGTTCCGGCGGGCCGGACTCCCTGGCGCTGGCGGCCGCCGCAGCCTTCGTGGTGCCCCGCACCGGTGGCACGGCCGGGGCGGTCGTCGTCGACCACGGTCTGCAGCCGGGCTCTGCCCAGATCGCAGCCACTGCGGCCGCCCAGTGCCAGCAGCTGGGGCTGGAGCCGGTGCAGGTCCGCCAGGTCGCCGTCACCAGCACCGGGGAGGGCCCGGAGTCAGCGGCCCGGGAGGCTCGCTATGCCGCGATGATTGACGCCGCTGAGCGGCTCGGCGCGGCGGCCGTCCTGCTGGGCCATACCCGCGATGACCAGGCGGAGCAGGTGCTCCTGGGCCTGTCCCGCGGGTCCGGGACCCGGTCGTTGGCTGGTATGCCGTTCACCCGCCGCGCCCGACCCGGCTCGCACGTGCAGCTGGTCCGCCCGCTGCTCTCCATCCCGCGCTCGGTCACCGAGGGCACCTGCCGAGCCCTGGGCCTGAGCATGTGGTCGGACCCGCACAACGAGGATCCCGGCTTCACCCGGGTGCGGGCCCGCCGCGCCCTGCGGGTCCTGGAGGAGGAACTGGGCCCGGGAGTGCCGGCCGCCCTGGCGCGCACCGCCGACCTGCTCCGCGACGACGCGGCGGCGCTCGACGCCGCCGCGAGCACGGCATACCAAGAACTCGGCGAGCCGCCCTGGCCGGTCGGTCCGCTGGAGAACCTGCCCGCTGCGGTCCGTCGCCGGGTCTGGCGCGACCTGGCCCTGGCCGCGGGATCCCCGTCCGGCACGCTCACCGCCGAGCACCTGGGCGCGGTCGATGAGTTGATCACCCGCTGGCGTGGACAGGGGCCGGTGGACCTGCCGGGCGGAGTACGGGTCCACCGTCGCAGCGGGGTGGTCGCCCTGCTGCCGCGCACCAGTGGTCCCCAGGCCCATTAGGGTGGGGGCGGCCCACCCCCCGAGCACAGGAGTTGACGTGGACGTCGAGCACATGGGTGCCGACCTGGAGCAGGTGCTGTTCACCGAGGAGCAGATCCAGGACCGGCTGGCCGAGCTGGCTGCCGATATCTGGGCCGACTACCACGACAAGGACGTGCTGCTCGTCGGGGTGCTCAAGGGAGCGGTCGTGGTGATGGCCGACCTGATGCGCGCCCTGCCCGGCACCGCCGAGATGGACTGGATGGCTGTCTCCTCCTACGGATCGGGCACCAAGTCCTCCGGTGTGGTGCGCATCCTGAAGGACCTGGACACTGACATCACCGGCCGGCACGTGCTGATCGTGGAGGACATCATCGACTCGGGTCTGACCCTGAGCTGGATCCGGGCCAACCTGGACTCCCGCAGCCCGGCCTCGGTCGAGATCTGCACCCTGCTGCGCAAGCCGGAGGCAGCCAAGGTGGAGATCGATGTCCGCTATGTCGGATTCGACATCCCCAACGCGTTCGTGGTGGGGTATGGCCTGGATTTCGCTGAGAGATATCGCAACCTGCGGGTCGTGGGCACGCTCGCTCCGCACGTGTACTCATAAGCGGCCGTTTGCAGCCAGCGGCTCGGACGTAGCCACCAGACTGCCGCCGGTCCACGGCACCCGCCGTGGCCCGGGAGCGGGGCTGGACGGCGCTGCCTGCCGGGTTCTCTGGAACACTAGGAGTAACTGGGACGTTGGTCGCACCAGGAAATGGCTTTTGATCGAGCAGGAGGACGGGGCACCCGCCCCGACAGTTGATGAGCAAACAGCGCACTCGTGGCCCCTGGATGTGGATCCTGATGATTGTCGGGGTCGGCATCCTGTGGTACACCCTGATGATGCCCAGCGCCTACGAGCGCATCGACACCTCTGAGGCGCTGGAGCTGATCCGGGACGAGAAGGTCGCCGAGGTGACGCTGACCCCGGACCGGGTGGACATGGTCCTCAAGGAGGGTGAGACCTTCAGCAACGACGAGGTCGAGGACGCCTCCCGGGTGCAGGCCTTCTACGTGCCCTCCCGCGGCGACATGATCGTCCAGGAGTTCGAGGAGCACCCGCCCAGCGTCTCGATGACCGATGACCCCGAGCAGGCGAACTGGTTCACCTCACTGCTGATGACGGTCATCCCGCTGCTGCTCATCCTGGGTCTCTTCCTGTTCCTGATGACCCGGATGCAGGGCGGGGGCCGAGGGGTGATGCAGTTCGGCAAGTCCAAGGCCAAGCTGGCCTCCAAGGACATGCCCAAGGTCACCTTCGCCGACGTCGCCGGCGCGGACGAGGCCGTCGAGGAGCTGCACGAGATCAAGGAGTTCCTCTCCGAGCCGCGCAAGTTCCTCGAGGTGGGCGCCAAGATCCCCAAGGGGGTGCTGCTCTACGGCCCGCCGGGCACGGGTAAGACGCTGCTGGCCCGGGCCGTCGCCGGGGAGGCAGGCGTGCCGTTCTACACCATCTCCGGATCGGACTTCGTCGAGATGTTCGTCGGGGTGGGTGCCTCCCGGGTGCGGGACCTGTTCAAGGAGGCCAAGGAGAACGCCCCCGCCATCATCTTCGTCGACGAGATCGACGCCGTCGGTCGTCATCGCGGTGCCGGCCTGGGCGGTGGCCACGACGAGCGCGAGCAGACGCTGAACCAGTTGCTGGTGGAGATGGACGGCTTCGACGCGCACGCCAACGTCATCCTCATCGCGGCCACCAACCGGCCCGACATCCTGGACCCGGCGCTGCTGCGGCCCGGCCGCTTCGACCGACAGATCGCGGTGGAGGCCCCGGACATGCTGGGCCGCCTGCACATCCTGCAGGTGCACGCCAAGGGCAAGCCGATGGCCCAGGACGTCGATCTGCTCGCGGTGGCCCGTCGGACCCCCGGTTTCTCCGGGGCCGACTTGGCCAACGTGCTCAACGAAGCGGCGCTGCTCACCGCACGACGCAACGAGCGGGTGATCGAGGACCACCACCTCGATGAGGCGATCGACCGGGTGATGGCCGGCCCGCAGAAGCGCAGCCGGATGATGAGCGCCAAGGAGAAGAAGATCACCGCCTACCACGAGGGCGGTCACGCCCTGGTGGCCGCGGCGATGCGCAACACCGACCCGGTCAGCAAGGTGACGATCCTGCCCCGAGGTCGGGCACTCGGCTACACCATGGTGCTGCCCGCCGACGACAAGTACTCCACCACGCGCAACGAGCTGCTGGACCAGTTGGCCTATGCCCTGGGTGGCCGGGTGGCTGAGGAGATGGTCTTCCACGACCCGACCACGGGAGCCTCCAACGACATCGAGAAGGCCACCAGCCTGGCCCGCAAGATGGTGATGGAGTTCGGGATGAGCGAGCGCATCGGTGCGGTCAAGCTCGGCTCCGGCGGGGGAGAGGTCTTCCTGGGTCGGGACATGGGCCACGAGCGGGACTACTCCGAGGACCTGGCTGGCGTCGTCGACCAGGAGGTACGCCGCCTGATCGAGGCCGCCCACGACGAGGCCTGGCACGCGCTGAACGACAACCGGCACGTGCTGGACCGGCTCGTGCTGGAACTGCTGGAGAAGGAGACGCTCAACGCCGCGGCGCTGGCCGAGGTCTTCGCCGATGTGCAGAAGCGCCCGGAACGGCCGGTCTGGCTCAGCAGCGACCACCGCGGTATCCACACCTCCGGGCCGGTGCTGACCGAGGCCGAGCAGCGCGCGATGGCCAACGGCCATCACCCCGAGGAGGACGGCCACGAGCACCCGCCGTCGCAGACCATCGAGGTCCCCGACGGGGGCCACGTCGATCCTGGCGAGCGCTGACGTGGACCAGGCCCGGATCGAAGCTGCTGTCCGGGAGATCCTCATCGCGATCGGGGATGATCCCGATCGCGAGGGTCTCCAGGAGACACCCGCCCGGGTGGCGCGCTCGTATGCCGAGATCTTCGCCGGGCTGCAGCAGCAACCGGAGACCGCCCTGTCCCGGACCTTCGATGTCTCCCACGACGAGATGGTCCTGGTGAAGGACATCGCGCTCTACAGCATGTGCGAGCACCACCTGGTGCCCTTCCACGGCGCCGCCCACGTCGGCTATATCCCCGGGGCCGACGGCCGGGTCACCGGGTTGTCCAAGCTGGGCCGCCTGGTGGAGGTCTATGCCCGCCGCCCGCAGGTGCAGGAACGGCTGACCACACAGATCGCCGAGGCGCTGGTGGCCCATCTGGCCCCGCGCGGGGTCATCGTGGTCCTGGAGGCCGAGCACCTGTGCATGTCGATGCGCGGGGTCCGCAAGCCGGGAGCGACCACGATCACCTCCGCGGTCCGTGGCCAGCTCACCGACCCGGCGACCCGGGCCGAGGCCATGAGCCTCATCCTGGCCGACCGGGGGCGGTGAGTCCCGCGGTGCCGGTGGTGCCCGCGGTGCCGCCCATCGTGCGGGGCGATGGGTCCCGTCCGTTGATCATGGGCGTGGTGAACGTCACCCCGGATTCCTTCAGCGACGGGGGCCTGTGGTTCGAACCCGAGGCGGCGATCGAGCACGGGCTCCGATTGCTGGAGCAGGGCGCCGACCTGTTGGATGTCGGCGGGGAGTCCACCCGTCCGGGTGCCGACCGGCCCTCTGTCGAGGAGGAGCGCGCCCGAGTCATCGGCGTGGTGCGCGCGCTGGCCGCCCAGGGCGCCACCGTCTCCATCGACACGATGCGCGCCACCGTGGCGGCCGAGGCCCTGTCGGTCGGGGCGAGCCTGGTCAATGACGTCTCCGGTGGCCTGGCTGACCCCGACATGGCGCCGCTGGTGGCGACCGCCGACGTGCCCTTCGTGGCGATGCACTGGCGGGCCCACTCCGCGCAGATGGATCGCGAGGCGCGGTATGCCGACGTGGTCACCGATGTTATTGCCGAGCTGCAGCAGCGGGTGGACAGCCTGGTTGCTGCCGGGGTGCGCCGCGAGGCGATCATCCTGGACCCTGGCTTCGGGTTCAGCAAGGACGCCGGCCA
Organism: uncultured Ornithinimicrobium sp.; assembly: GCA_964450585.1. GTDB lineage: Bacteria > Actinomycetota > Actinomycetes > Actinomycetales > Dermatophilaceae > Ornithinicoccus. The sequence goes on along the minus strand of CAYVEH010000003.1, from coordinate 38,864 downwards.
CAACTGGCAACTGCTGGCCGGCCTGCAGCAACTCGTGGCCTTGGGGCTGCCGGTGCTGGTGGGCACCTCCCGGAAACGCTTCCTGGGGCGGCTGGGCACCGGTGCGGCGGCCGAGACCGGGGAGCCTACCCCACCCGCGGAACGGGATGCCGCGACCGCTGCCACCAGTCTGCTGGCTGCCCAGGCCGGTGCCTGGGCGGTCCGGGTGCACGACATCCCCAGCACCCGGGATGCGCTGGCCGTCTGGCAGCGGGTGCTGAGCGCTGGAGGGGCCCGTGGGTGACCTGCACCGCCCGGACCTGATCACACTCACCGGGCTGACGGCATACGGCTATCACGGGGTGTTGCCCGAGGAGAAGGAGCGCGGCCAGGAGTTCTCCGTCGACCTGCGGTTGGAGGTTGCCCTGGACCGGGCGGCGGTCAGCGACGACCTGCGGCACACCGTGAACTACGCCGAGGTCGCAGCCGATGCCGTCGCGGTCATCACCGGGCCGGCCCAGGACCTCATCGAGAGCGTGGCGGGGCAGATCGCCCAGCGCGTGCTGACCCGCCCGCTCGTCGAGGCGGTCGAGGTGACCCTGCACAAACCGCATGCGCCGGTGGGGCTGCCCGTTGACGACGTGATGGTGCAGCTACGCCGTCAGCGCGATGTGCCCGTCGTGATCGCGCTGGGGGCCAACCTCGGCGAGGACCCGGCCACCACGCTGGACCGTGCCCTCGTGCGGCTGCGGGAGAGGGCCGGGCTGACGGAGGTCGTCTGTTCCCCGCTGTTCGAGACCGACCCGGTCGGTGGGCCCGAGCAGCCGGTGTACCTCAACGCGGTGGCGCTGGCCCGCACCTCGCTGGCCCCCTGGCGGGTGCTGGCGGCGCTGCATGAGATCGAGGCTGAGTTCGGCCGCACCCGAGAGGTCCGCTGGGGTGCCCGCACCCTGGACCTGGACCTGATCCAGGTCGGCACCCCCGGTCAGGCCACGGAGGTCATCAGTGATGACGCGGACCTGATGCTGCCGCACCCCCGGGCCCATCAGCGCGGCTTCGTCCTGGTGCCCTGGCACGCCGTGGACCCCGCGGCGGTGCTTCGCCGGGGGAAACGCCTGGTCGCCGTGGCCGACCTGGTGGGTGAGGTGACCGATCAGGGGGTGCGTGCCCGTGGCTGACCACCCCTCCGGGGTGCGTGGCGCGGCGGTGGCGCTGGTCGCGCTGGCCTCCACGATCATCTGCCTGCTCCTGCTGCGCGGCTGGCGCGCCCTGGGCCATGGCATGCCGCAGGTGCCCTGGGTCGCCATCGCTCCGCTGGTGCTGCTCATCATCCTGGTGCTGGTCAGCGCCTGGCAGGTGCGTCGCTATGCGCACTATCGGCACCAGGAGGACTCGACCTCCCGGCCACCCCAGCGCGTCTCTCCGGAGCGGGCCCGAGGCACCCTGGTGGCTGCCCAGGCCGCCGCCCTGGGCGGCGGTGCGCTGCTGGGGTGGTACCTGGCCATCGCGCTGCTGCAACTGTCGAACGCCGACGTGGCCTCGGTGCGCAGCATGGTGATTCGGGCCGCTGTGAGTGCCGCTGTAGCGCTGCTGCTGGCCTTGGCGGGACTCGTGGGCCAGCACTGGTGCCGTCTGCCACCCGGTGAGAACGACGACGAGGACGACGACCCGCCCAGGGGCGTCTCCTACGTGTCCTGAGCTCACGCGCTCGGTCGCTCCACGAGTCACAAGACCGTGCGCTCGGTGGGCTGGTGGGTCACAAGACCGTGCGCTCGGTGGGCTGGTGGGTCACAACACCGCGCGCTCGGTGGGCTGGTGGGTCGCAACACCGCGCGCTCGGTCGGGGATGGGGCGACGGTGGGGGTTACTGGGTGCTTGCGGCGCGGCGCTCCTGGTCGGCGATCTCCGCCCTGCGCTTGTCCACCACGACGTGGTCGAAGCGGGTCCCGGCGAGGTCCACGTCATAGGCCTTGCCGAAGCCGACGACATACCGTCCGTTGACCGGGGTGAGCTCGAACAGGGAGAAGTCAAGGGTCTTCAGCAGGTTGATCAGACTGGCCTTGAAGCGCTCCCGGAACAGGCCGAAGATCTCCTCGTGGTCACCCTCATCCGGAAGCCGTGTGACCGTGCACCCGAACCGCACCCGCTGACGGGCGAACAGGTTGTTGGAGTCTGCCTCGTCGGCGATCAGCAGCACGCTGACCGTGTCGTTGGCCACCAGATGCCAGTAGTGCTCGGCGATCCGACTGACATAGAGGTAGAAGCGTCCGTCGGCCACCACGTAGGGCGCATAGGAGATGAACGGCTGCCCCTGCTCGTCGGTGGAGCTGATGACCAGGGTCTTCGTCGCGCCGAGAAACTCCAGGTAGGTGTCTCGTTCGGCAGCGTGCTCAGTAGTGGACATGACTTCCTTTCGTGAGGGGTATCGGGGCGACCGGCGCCGGTGTGGCGCCGACACAGTGGTGCAGTGCAGAGCCGCCGGGCAGGGTGTGGATCCGCGGCCAGTCCGGGCCGATCGGGTGGTCGATCTCAACCTGCACGCCATACACCTGCTGGATCAGGTCGGCGCACAGCACCTGGGCGGGGGTGCCGACACCGACAACCCGGCCCTGCTGAAGGGCGAGAAGGTGATCGCTGTAGAAGCCGGCGTGGTTGAGGTCGTGCAACACCATGACCACGGTCAGCCCAGTGGTGCGATTGATCCGGCGGACCAGGTCGAGTACCTCCACCTGGTGGGCGATGTCCAGGTACGTGGTGGGTTCATCCAGCAGCAGCACCCGGGGGCGCTGGGCCAGCGCCATGGCGATCCACGCCCGCTGTGCCTCACCACCGGAGAGCGTGGTCACCCTCCGGTCACGCAACTCCTCCAGCCCGGCCTGGGCGATGACCTCATCCACGATCTGCCGGTCACGCGGGCTGAGAGGCTGGAACCACGGCCGATGCGGCGAACGGCCCAGCCCGACCAACTCGGTGACGGTCATGTCCGAGGGTGTCTCGCGGGTCTGCCCCAGCATGCCGATCAGGCGAGCCATCGCCCGGCGGGACAGCGCTGTGGTGGGCTGCCCCGCGATCCGCACCTGACCGGTCGCGGGCACGGTGCGGGTGATCGCCTTGAGGATGGTCGACTTGCCGGAGCCGTTGGGGCCGATGATGGAGGTCACCGCCCCGGCGGCCACCTCCAGGTCGATGCCGTGCACCACCGGGGCGCCGCCGTAACTGACCCGCAGGTCTTCGATCTGCAGCATGGCAGCGGTGTCGCGGTGGGTGGGGGAGCCGCTCATGTGCCACCTCGGCGCATCAGGTACAGGAAGTAGGGGCCGCCCACCACGGCCATGACGATCCCGGCCGGCACCTCCAGTGGGGACATCACCGTCCGACCCAGGGTGTCGGCCAGCAGCAGGACCAGCCCGCCCAGCAGCAGCCCGAACGGGATGCGCACCAGGTAGTTCGACCCGGACAGCATCCGGACGATGTGCGGAACCACCAGGCCGACGAAGCCGATCAGGCCCACGGTGGAGACCGAGATGGCTGCCAGGTAGACGGCCACCCCGGAGAGCAGCAGGCGGGCCATCGTCAGATTGAGGCCGATGCTCTGCGCCGACTGCTCACCCAGGCGCAGGATGTTGGCCGGGCGGATGCACAAGCAGGCCGCGACCCACCCGATGACGGAGTAAAACAGCAGCTGTTGCAGGTCACCCATGGAGGTCCCGGCCAGGCTGCCGTTGAGCCACTGCAGGGCGGCCGGCAGCTTGTCGCTGTGCAGGATCGAGAGCATCCCGGTGACGCCACCGAAGATGGAATTGACGGCGACGCCGGCCAGGATGACCCGCAACGGTTGAAACCCGTTGTGCTGTTGCCAGGCGAAGCCGAAGACCAGCACGGTGGCCACCACTCCGCCGACCAGGGCGAACAGCGGGATGACCGGCGTCAGGTGGGGTGCGACCAGGATGACGAAGAGCACCGCGACGGCCGCTCCGCTGGAGACCCCGGTCAGCCCGGGGTCGGCCAGCGGGTTGTGCATGACCGCCTGCAGCAGGGTGCCGGAGGCTGCCAGGTTCGCACCGATCAACACGGCCAACCCGACCCGCGGTAGTCGGACATCCCACAGGATGCTGAGGACACCTTGGCTACCTTCACCGCCCAGCGCCGCCAGGATCGTCGGCGGCGGGATCGAGACACTGCCGATCCCGATCGACATCACCGCCAGGACCACCAACAGGGTCAGGGTGAGCAGGAACAGGGTGGTCGTCCGGATCGTGCCGACGCCACCGGGGGCACGACCTGTCACAACGTCAGCACGTCCGCCATCTCGCGGTACGCCGTGGGCGCAGTGAGCAGGGAGGCGGAGAAGAAGGTGGTCTGGTCCAGGGCGTGGACACGGCCCTCCTGCACGGCGCGGAGCTGCTGCCAGGCCTCGTTGTCCTCGATGATCTGCTGCATCCCCTGCTCGGCGGAGTCCAGGTCACCGTGGGCCAGGAACAGGATCACGTCGGGGTCGGCCACGATGACCTGCTCCAGGCTGAGCGGGGAGTAGGGCTCGGTCAACCCCAACTCGGTCGCGACATTCGTCGCGCCCAGGTCGGCGGCCAGGCCGCCGGCGAAGGTGTCCTCGTTCAGGACGTTGAACTCCTCGGACTGACCGAACAGGATCAGCACGCTGACGGGGGGCACCTCGCCAACGGCCTGGCGAGCCTGGTCAACCTCAGTCACCAGCGCCTCCGCCTGCGTGCTCTTGCCGAACAGGTCACCCAGCGCCAGCGTGGTGCTGATCAGGTCATCGAGGGAGTCGGTCGGCACATAGCCGGTCGTCAGGCCGGTGGTCGACAGGTGCTTGTCCAGGCTGTCCTTGATCGAGGCCGGGCCCAGGATCAGGTCGGGTTGGGCCTGGGTGATCCGCTCGATGTCGGGGGAGATAACCGAGCCCATACGTGGCACGTCATCCAGCGACGCCGGCAGCGGGCTCTCGGAGGTCGGCACACCGTCGGGCACGACGCCCAGGCCGTTGAGGATCTCGGTCAGCGCGACCGACATGACCACGACCGACTCCGGCGACTCCGACGGCAGGGCGCTGCGGATCTCGGCGACGGCGGCCGCCCGGGCCGGGTCCGCTGCATCGCTCTCGTCGGTCGCGGTCTGGGAGGCAGCCTCATCCTGCGGCGCCGCGGCGGTGCCGGTCGCGGCATCCCCAGCAGCTGCGCCGGTGGTCGGGGCGGTTTCCTCCGGGGCCGTGCTGGTGGCCTCGGCAGCAGGGCTCGGGTCGGCGGGGTCCGCCTCCCCGGCACCGGAACAGGCGGTGAGGGCGAGGAGCAGAACCCCTGCCAGAGCTGTCAGGGCACAACTGGCCAGGGTGATCCAGAGGGGTCCGCAGGACACGGTGGCGCCGCACCCGGTGGAGTCGTGGTGAACAGCCGGCGGGGTGGTCGCCGGCGGCTACTTGTCGATGTCTCCGACGACGAAGAAGGTGGAGCCGAGGATGGCCACCATGTCGCCGATGAGCGCGCCGGGCAACACCTCGGCGAGGATCTGCACGTTGTTGAACGAGGCGGAACGCAACTTGAGGCGCCAGGGGACCTTGTCGCCGCGACTGACCAGGTAGTACCCATTGAGTCCCAGCGGGTTCTCGGTCGCGCCGTAGCGCTCCCCCTCCGGCACTCGCAGCACCTTGGGCAGCTTGACGTCGATCGGCCCCTCCGGCAGGTCGCGCAGCACCTCGGTGCACCGCTGCGCCAGGTCCAGGCTGACGTGCACCTGCTCCAACAACACCTCCAGGCGTGCGTAGCAGTCCCCAGCCGTGCGGGTCACCACCCGCCCCGGACCGTCCGGCCCGAACAGCTCGGCATAGGCCAGGTACGGCTCGTCGCGGCGCAGATCCATATCCACGCCGGAGGCACGGGCGATCGGCCCGGACACGCCGTACTGGTGAACCTGCTCGGCGGTGAGCACCCCGACCCCGACCGTGCGGCCACGCAGGATCGGGTTGTCGACCAGCATCGCCTCCAGGTCAGGCATCCGGCGTCGGACTGCCTCCACGGCCGCATCCACCCGGTCCAGCCAGCCCGCGGGGATGTCCTCGCGCAGGCCCCCGATGCGGGCGATCATGTAGTGCATTCGCCCGCCGGAGATCTCCTCCATGACGGACTGGAGCTCCTCGCGTTCCCGGAAGGCGTAGAAGATCGGGGTAATGGCGCCCAGCTCCAGCGGGTAGGAGCCCAGGAACATCAGGTGGTTGAGCACCCGGTTGAGCTCGGCCAGCAGGGTCCGGGTCCAGGTGGCCCGTTCCGGCACCTCGATACCCAGCAGGTGCTCGACGGTCAGTGCGACGCCGATCTCGTTGCTGAAGGCCGAGAGCCAGTCGTGACGGTTGGCCAGCACCATGATCTGGCGGTAGTCGCGCACCTCAAAGAGCTTCTCCGCGCCTCGGTGCATGTACCCCACGATCGGTTCGGCGGCCACGATGCGCTCGCCGTCGGCGGTGATCCGCAGCCGCAGCACCCCGTGGGTCGCCGGGTGTTGCGGACCGATATTGAGCACCATCTCGGTGGTGGCTAACCCGGCGGTCCCCAGCTCGACATCCAACTCTCGGTGCGACACGGTCTCCACGCTAGCCGAGGGCGTCCGGTCCGCAGCGGGTGCTGACCCACCAGAAGTCGCCCAGGCCCCCGGGACGGGTCAGCGTCGCCAGGGCATTGCTCTGGCTGAGGTGCTGCAGGTATGCCGTGGGGTCGGCTCCGGACAGTTCGTGCGGGGGCAGCGAGGGGCGCCCGAGTAAGTCGTGCAGCGCCTGCCGTTGCCGGGTCACCGACTGTGCTCCGAGGGTGTCGACCGCGACGTGGGCGGTCAGGTCACAGGAGCCGTCCGGAGTCGGTGGCACTACTGTGCCGTGGCGATAGCCCACCAGGGTGCCGTCGACCGGTCGGGTGTCCTGGGTGTGCCCGTAGTCGATAGCCAGCACCAGGCCCTGCCGCACCCGGGAGCACAGGTCCTGGTAGGCCGCGTCGCGGGCCAGGCCGACCTCGGCCCGCGCCACCGGGTCCGGGACGTGGCTGCGCAGCCACGCCAGCTCCGGGCCCTGCACGGCCGGCCCCGGGGCCTCCCCGCCGGTGCTGCTCACCAGGACCTGTCGCCAGGTGCCGGTGTCGTCCCGGGCCGCCACCGGGCAGGGCACCACGTCCAGCCATTCGTGCGCGACCAGGAGCGTGTCGCTCAGGTCGCTCAGCTCCGGCGGCAGACCCGGGCCGCCGGGTGCGCTGAGCCAGCCGACCTGAGGTGGCAGGTGTTCCGGGCGCCGCACCACGTCGATGCCGGTCAGCGCGAGGGGTTCAGCCGCAGTGATGCTCTCGGGCTGGCCCGCTGCGCCGGACTGGCGGGCCAGGTGCTGCAACAGTTCCCCACGCCCGGCGCCGACCTCCACGATGCGGCCCAACCCGTGCCGGTGGGCCAGGCGCAGCAACGCCTGGGCCAGCACGGCACCGGTGCCGCCCAGCCCCTGCGCGGAGGTTGCGAAGTGCTCAGCGGGAGCTGTCTGCCGGTAGAAGCCGGCCGGGCCGTAGAGCGCGTCCTGCCAGGCGTGGGCCCAGCCTCGCCATCCCTGTCTGGTCACCGGGCCAGTCTGCCGTGCACCATAGGTGGATGGCTGCCACGTCCACGGCCTCGGCGCCGTTCCAGCCGCCGGCCGGCGGCAACACCCACCACCAGGTGATGGACAGCCCGGTGGGTGAGTTGACGCTGGTCACCGACGGGTGCGCGCTGACCGGCCTCTACCTGGCCGAGCACCGGCACACCGACCGCACCGGTTGGGGGCTGCCGGTCCCTGCCGGTGACCAGGCTGCTCCGGAGGTGCTGGGTGCAGCTGCCGGGCAGCTGTCGGCCTACTTCGACGGTCAGCGGACCACCTTCCTGGTGCCGTTGGCGCCGCGAGGCACGACCTTTCAGCGACAGGTCTGGGCGGCCCTGCTGCAGATTCCGTTCGGCGACCGGATCTCCTACGGCACCCTCGCGGCCCGCCTCGGCGCCCCGGGCGCTGCCCGAGCGGTCGGGCTGGCCAACGGGCGGAACCCGATCTCGATCATCGTGCCGTGCCACCGGGTCGTGGGCGCCACCGGCGACCTGACCGGGTACGGGGGCGGCATCGAGCGCAAACGTGCCCTGCTCGCCCTGGAAGAGCGGGTCAGCGGCAGCACCTTGTGGTGACTGCGGGGGTGGGACCGTGCGACCGGGCAGGAGTCGCCTCACCATCGGGGTGAGACGACCGCCGTGGGCTCCGGTGCCAGCGCTGGTGCTGGGTACCCTGGGACGGTGACTGCCACCCCCTCTTCAGAGACGCACACCGACCCTGCGACCGACGTGCCTGAGCAAGTCCGGGTCCGGTCCGCCAAGCGGGAGCAGATGCTGGCCGAGGGCATCGACCCGTACCCGCCGCATGTCCCGGTCACCCACACGATCCGGCAGGTGCGCGAGCAGTGGGGGCACCTGCAGACCGGTGAGGAGACCCAGGACGAGGTGGGTATTGCGGGGCGCGTCGTCTTCGTCCGCAATACCGGCAAGTTGTGCTTCGCCAGCCTGCAGGCCGGGGACGGGACGCGCCTGCAGGTGATGCTCAGCCTGGCCGAGGTCGGGTCGGACTCGCTGGCCGCGTGGAAGTCGCGGGTCGACCTCGGTGACCACGTCTTCGTGCAGGGCCGGGTGATCTCCAGTCGCCGGGGCGAACTGTCGGTCATGGCGCAGGCCTGGCAGGTGGCGAGCAAGGCGTTGCAGCCGCTGCCGGTGCTGCACAAGGACCTGTCCGAGGAGCAGCGGGTGCGGCGCCGCTACGTGGATCTGATCGTGCGGGACGAGGCCCGCCAGATGGTGCTCTCCCGGGCCGCCGCCATCAAGGCGATTCGTGGCGTGCTCGACACCGATGGCTACATCGAGATCGAGACACCGGTGCTGCAAGCGGTGCACGGTGGGGCCACCGCTCGGCCGTTCCATACGCAGCTGAACGCGTTCGACCTGCCGATGACCTTGCGAATTGCCCTGGAACTCCACCTGAAGAAGGCTGTGGTGGGTGGAATTGAGCGGGTCTTCGAGATGGGGAGAGTCTTCCGAAACGAAGGCATTGACTCCACCCACAGCCCGGAGTTCACGATGCTGGAGGCCTATCAGGCGTATGGGGATCAGGAGACGATGGCTGATCTCACGCGTCGAATGATCCTCGCAGCTGCGGACGCCGCGGTGGGCACTCGGCAGATCGAGACGGCCGTCGGCACCGTGGACCTGGACACCGAGTGGAAGTGGCTGCCCTTCTATGAGGCGCTATCGGCAGAACTCGGCCGCACTGTTGATGTTGAAACGAGCACGACCCAGCTCGCGGAAATCGCCGCCGAGCGTGAGGTTCCGGTCGAGTCGGGCTGGGACGGGCCGAAGATTGCCCTGGAGCTATTCAGCGAACTGGTGGAGCCCACAATCATCCAACCCACCTTTGTCTGCGACTACCCTGCGGCCGCGCAACCCCTGGCACGCCCGCACCGTAGCGCGCCGGGCCTGATCGAGGCCTGGGACCTGATCATCGCCGGCACCGAGCGCGCCACCGCCTTCACCGAACTGATCGACCCGGTCATCCAGCGAGAGCGCCTCACCGAGCAGTCTCGGCTTGCAGCGCAGGGAGACCCGGAGGCCATGCAGCTCGATGAGGACTTCCTGCGCGCGTTGGAGCAGGGCGCTCCCCCGATGGGTGGGCTCGGCATCGGCATCGACCGGGTCCTGATGCTGCTGATGGGTGTCGGCATCCGCGAGACGATCCTGTTCCCCTTTGTGAAGCCGGAGGCCTGAGATGACGTGGTGGGACACCGTATGGCCCATTCTTGCCGCGCTCATTCCGTCGGCTGGGTTGCTGTTGCTGTTCCTGTTCATCCTCAAGCACATCGTGGAGGCTGACCGGCGGGAACGTGCCGCGCAGCGGCGGTGGGAGGCGGAGCAGGAACAGGCCGACGACCGGTCAAACGGTAAGCCCGGAGCCGAGACTTAAGGAAGGGTGACTTTCACTCGATGCGGCCGTGCCCAGCGAGTATGTGCGTAACCTGAGAGTTGTGCCAGGACACGGCACCTTGCGGGCATGATTTCAGACGGCAAACGATTTGTGTTCCTGCTCGTCTTCCTACTACATTGTTGTGAGCCCGCAATGGCGGTGCGCTGATCAGCAGGGACTTCACCACGAAGGAGAGCACATGGCCCAGCGTGTACAGGTGATTCTGGTAGATGATCTCGACGGCGGAGAGGCCACGGAAACCGTGGAATTCGCCCTCGACGGTGTGACCTATGAGGTGGACCTCTCGGACGCCAACGCCGCCAAGCTCCGTGACGACATGGCCCAGTGGGTCGGGATCGCGCGCCGCTCCGGTGGTCGGCGACAGACCCGTCGCCGCGGCACCGGAGCCTCGGGTGCTTCCCGCGAGGAGCTGGCCCGGATGCGTCAGTGGGGCCGGGAGAACGGCTTCAAGGTCAGCGACCGGGGCCGCGTCTCCAAGGAACTGCAGGAGGCCTACGCCAGCCGCTGAGCCAGGGTTCCCTCAGGCTCATCACACCGGCCCGGACCAGATGGTCCGGGCCGGTGTGTGTCTGGGCAGCGCCGCGCCGTCTTACAGCACCTGCTGGAACGAGAGCTGGTGGAAGTCGGAGTCGGTGATGGCGGCATCCTCGATCTCCTCCCAGGAGCGGGGCGCGGCGGCTTGCGGTTGGTCACGCCCGCGCAACGAGTAGGGGCAGATCGTTGTCTTGGCGGCACTGTTCTGCGACCAGTCCAGGAAGACCTTCCCCGCCCGTTTGGCCTTGGTCATCTGCCAGAGCACCAGGTCGGGGTGCTGCTCGGTGAGCTGTTGAGCCAGTGCCTTGGTCACCGTGCTGACCTCGTCCGCGCCCCGGGAGCCGTCCAACTCGGCATACATCTGCATGCCCTTGCTCCCGCTGGTCACCGCTTCCGGTTCCAGGCCGACGGCCGACAGCCGTTCGCGTACCAGCAGCGCGACCCGGGCGCACTCCGCCAACCCGGCGCCGGGCCCGGGGTCCAGGTCGATGACGAGACGGTCCGGGGGGAGAGGATCGCCGTCAGCATCGACCCGCCACTGCGGCACGTGCAGCTCCAGGGATCCGAGGTTGACCAGGTACACCAGCCCCGCCAGGTCCTCCACCAGAGGGTAGGTCACCTGTCCCTGCGCTGAGCGTGAGCCATGACCGGTGATCGTCACCCGCGGCAACCAGTCCGGGGCGCCACTGGGCAGATTCTTCTCGAAGAAACTCTGCGCCGCGACCCCGTTGGGCCACCGGATGCGGGTCACCGGACGCCCGGCCAGGCGGGGGAGCAACCGGTCGGCGATCTGCACGTAGTAGTTGAGCACCTCACCCTTGGTGGTCCCGGTGGCTGGGTAGAGCACCTTGTCCAGACTGCTGACCCGCAGGGTGCGGCCGGCGACGTGGACCTGTTGGGCGTTGCCGGTGGCCATCAGGTGTCCTCGACGTGATGCTCAGCCGGGGCAGCGGGCCGGGCCGGCGGTGGCGAGCCGGCGGGCTCGGTGAGGTCCTGCACCGTCAGATCAGCCCGCCACCCCTTGTAGGCCGGCTGGCGCAGCCGCCCCGCCGCGGTGACGCCCAGGGAGGCCACCTCGACCACCACCTCTGGCACGAGCCACCGGGCGCCAGCTCGGTCTGCCGGGGGGACCTCGTTCACGAACGGGCACGGGCCCACCGCCACCTCGGCGAGGCGCTCGGCCAACGCGGTCCCCGCGGTGCCGGCCAGTCCGCTGCCCACTCGACCCCGGAAGTGCAGACCGCCCTCGGTGGGCACCCCCACCAGTACCGAGCCCAGCCGGTCGCGCCCGGTCTCCGGTCGCCAGCCACCCACGACCACGCTCTGCGTCGCCCGGTGGGGGAACTTCAGCCAGTCCGGGCTCCGCGTGCCCGGCTGGTAGGTGCTGCTGACCCGCTTGCTCACGATGCCCTCCAGCCCCTGCTCGGCGGTGGCGCGCAACAGACCTGGCCCATCGGCATACCGCGGGGAGACCTGCCACCGAGCCCCGTCCTGCACCACCTCCTCCAGGGCAGCGCGCCGCGCCGACCAGGGCAACGGGGTGAGGTCCAGGCCGTCCACGGCCACCAGGTCGAAGGCCAGGTAGGTGACCGGGCGACGCTGCGCCAGCATGCGTGCCTTGCTGGCGGAGACGGTGTGCACGCGCTCAATGAGGTGGCTGAAGGAGGGGCGCCCGTGGACGAGAGCCACCGCTTCCCCGTCCAGGGTCAGGTCGTGCCCCAGCTCGGCCAGCCCGGCCAGCTCGGGGAAGGCCACGGTGACGTCCCGCTCGCTACGGGTCGTCAGCCGCAGGGTGCCGGCCTGGACCGAGGCGATCAGCCGGATGCCGTCCCACTTGACCTCGTGGGCCCAGTCAGCTCCGCCAGGGACCCTCGGGTCAGCGGCGGACCCCGGGGCCGGGGTGGCGAGCATCGGTCTCATGGGTCCATCCTGTAACAATGAGAGCGATCTGGAAGGGTGCGGTGTCCTTCGGGCTGGTCAATGTGCCGGTCCGGCTGTACTCGGCCACCGAGAACCATGACCTGAACTTCCATCAGGTGCGTCGGTCCGACGGGAGCCGCATCCGCTACAAGCGGGTGGCGCAGGCTGATGGGGAGGAGGTGCCGTACAAGGAGATCGCCAAGGGCTATGAGACCGAGGACGGCAAGTCGGTCATTCTCACCGACGAGGATCTCGCCTCACTGCCGAACCGGTCCAGCAAGGAGATCTCGGTCGAGAAGTTCGTCCCCATCGATCAGATCGACCCGATCCTGTACGACAAGGCCTATTACATCGAGCCGGACGCGGCCGGGGCCAAGGCCTACGGGCTGTTGCGGGAGGCACTGCGGGAGAGCGAGCGGGTGGCGGTGGTGACCGTCTCGGTGCGCACCCGGATGGCGATGGCTGTGTTGCGGGTGCTCGATGAGGCGATCGTGCTGCAGACCCTCCTGTGGCCCGACGAGGTGCGTGATGCGGGGCAGTTGAACCACCTGGACGAGGTCACCGAGCCCAAGGACTCCGAGGTGGCCATGGCCCGGATGCTGGTGGACTCCATGGCGGGCGACTTCGAGTTGGCCGAGCACGAGGATGAGTACCAGAGCGCCGTGGAGGCGCTGGTGCGCTCCAAGATCGAGGGCGGTGAGGTGACCGAGTCGCCCGAGCAGGAGGAAGAGGACTCCGGCGAGGTCGTGGACCTGCTGGCGGCGCTGCAGCGCAGTGTCGACCGGGCCCGCGCCGGACGTGGGGAGACGACGGACGCTGCCGAGGGCACCTCAGAGGAGAGCAAGCCCACCTCCTCCCCGGGCCGGAAGTCCACCGCGACCAAGAAGTCGGCAGCGTCCGGGAAGAAGACGAGTGGCAGGGCCACCAAGAGTTCGTCGTCCGCTCAGCAGAAGACCCAGAAGAAAGCTGCCTCCTCGAAGGGGAAGAAGGAGGCCGCCGGCTCCCGCTCCAAGAAGGCCGGCTGACCCAGGGCGGCTGTCCCGCGCCGATCCACCCGCGCCCTCAGCCCTAGGTGCCCGCCGCCGCGTCACTGGGGGCCTGGGTCTGCTGCCCGGTGTCTCCCTCGCCCTTCAGCCACCCCTCGTTCTCGGTGATCATGCTCGGGCTGCAGCCGTAGGCCGCATCCATCTCCTGCACCAGGCGGTTCAGCGGGCTGTGCAGCATCGGGGTGGCCTTGCCCTCGGTGTCCAACTGGGCGCGCAGCACGAAGACATACGGCACCGGGGGCACCTCGTCGCCGACGTTGGCGTCCGGCTTACACGGCACCACCGAGACCGCCATCGTGTCCGCGATGTAGGACACCCCCAGGTAGTCCGGGCCCGGAGCCACGCCGTCGATTGCCTTGACCTCAGCCAGGCGCTCGTCCGCCAGATTCGGGATGTTGCGGTGCATGGACAGGCTCATCGCCACCTCGGTGCCGCCGTCCTCGGTCGGTAGCACCACATCACACTGGTACTCGTTCTCGGTGTTGAGCGCCTCGACCTCCCGCGCCTCGGCCGAGCGACCATCGGTGGCGGCGTCGACGGCTTCCTTGGCGATCAGGCGGCAGAACCACTCCGGGTCCTTGGGGATGGCACCCTCGGTGGTCGGGGCACTGTCGGAGGTGGTCGTCTCCTCATCCTCATCCCCATTCCCCCCGGAGGTGCAACCGGTCAACGCGACGCTGGCGAGCAGGACGAGGGACAGAGCGGCAGTGGTGCGACGCTGCATACGAGGGGACTCCTAAGTCAGCCGGCTGGCTGTCGTGGGTGGTGCAGCCGAGATTATGGAGCATGATCCTGAGCGTTGGCTCCGAGCCCGGCCCAGGGTTGGGCTGCTGGGGCGACGGAGCCGACGATACGCCGAGGGCGAACAGGGGCTACCAGCACCTCCCAGTGTGGAACAGTGCTCCGAACGATCGCGTTGGCCCCAGCAGACGCAAGTAGCATCAGGGTGTGGCGCGGGGCACCGGCGACCGCCGGCCGCAGGCGCCACCCCGGATCGATTGTCAGGAGTGACGATGTTCGAACGGTTTACCGACCGCGCCCGCCGAGTGGTGGTGCTCGCGCAGGAAGAAGCGCGGATGCTCAACCACAACTACATCGGCACTGAGCACATCCTGCTCGGCCTCATCCACGAGGGGGAAGGGGTGGCGGCCAAGGCGCTGGAGACCCTCGACATCTCGTTGGACGCCGTGCGCGAGCAGGTCCAGGAGATCATCGGCCAGGGGCAGCAGTCGCCGACCGGCCACATCCCGTTCACCCCGCGCGCCAAGAAGGTGCTGGAGCTCAGCCTGCGTGAGGGGCTGCAGCTCGGCCACAACTACATCGGTACCGAGCACATCCTGCTCGGGCTGATCCGTGAGGGCGAGGGCGTCGCCGCGCAGGTGCTCATCAAGTTGGGCGCCGACCTGAACCGAGTCCGCCAGCAGGTCATCCAGCTGCTCTCCGGGTACCAGGGCAAGGAGGCTGCCACCGCGGGCGTCGGCCAGGGAGCGCAGGAGGGCAACCCGGCTGGGTCGCTGGTGCTGGACCAGTTCGGCCGCAACCTGACGCAGGCCGCCCGCGAGGGCAAGCTCGACCCGGTGATCGGGCGCCCCAACGAGATCGAGCGGGTCATGCAGGTGCTGTCTCGCCGCACCAAGAACAACCCGGTCCTCATCGGTGAGCCCGGCGTCGGTAAGACCGCCGTGGTGGAGGGCCTGGCCAGCGACATCGTCCGCGGTGAGGTGCCCGAGACGCTGAAGGACAAGCAGCTCTACACCCTTGACCTCGGGTCCCTGGTGGCCGGCTCGCGCTACCGCGGTGACTTTGAGGAGCGCCTCAAGAAGGTCCTCAAGGAGATCCGCACCCGTGGCGACATCATCCTGTTCATCGACGAGATCCACACGCTCGTCGGGGCAGGTGCCGCCGAGGGAGCCATCGATGCCGCCAGCATCCTGAAGCCGATGCTCGCCCGCGGGGAGCTGCAGACGATCGGGGCCACCACCCTGGATGAGTACCGCAAGCACATCGAGAAGGACGCTGCGCTGGAGCGCCGCTTCCAACCGATCCAGGTCAATGAGCCGACCCTGGCGCACGCGATCGAGATCCTCAAGGGTCTGCGGGACCGCTACGAGGCACACCACCGGGTCTCGATCACCGACGGCGCCCTGGTGGCGGCCGCCACGATGGCTGACCGGTACATCAACGACCGCTACCTGCCGGACAAGGCGATCGACCTGATCGATGAGGCGGGTGCCCGGTTGCGCATCCGCCGGATGACGGCGCCGCCGGACCTGCGCGAGTACGACGACAAGATCTCGCACGCCAAGCGCGAGAAGGAGTCGGCGATCGACGCCCAGGACTTCGAGAAGGCTGCGCGGCTGCGGGACGAGGAGCACAAGCTCACCCAGGCCCGCGCGGAGCGGGAGAAGGAGTGGAAGTCCGGCGACATGGACGTCGTGGCCGAGGTCGACGACGAGCTGATCGCCGAGGTCCTGGCCGCCGCCACCGGCATCCCAGTGATCAAGCTGACCGAGGAGGAGTCCAGTCGGCTGCTCAACATGGAGGCCGAACTGCACAAGCGGATCGTCGGCATGGACGACGCGATCTCGGCGCTGTCCCAGGCGATCCGGCGCACGCGTGCCGGGTTGAAGGACCCCCGCCGCCCCGGCGGTTCGTTCATCTTCGCCGGCCCGACCGGCGTCGGCAAGACCGAGTTGGCCAAGACACTGGCGGAGTTCCTGTTCGGCGACGAGGACGCGTTGATCACCCTCGACATGTCCGAGTACTCCGAGAAGCACACCGTCTCGCGCATGTTCGGATCGCCGCCCGGATACGTGGGTTACGAAGAGGGTGGCCAGCTCACCGAGAAGGTGCGCCGCAAGCCGTTCTCCGTCGTCCTCTTCGATGAGGTGGAGAAGGCTCACCCAGACATCTTCAACAGCCTGCTGCAGATCCTGGAAGACGGTCGCCTGACCGATGCCCAGGGGCGGGTCGTGGACTTCAAGAACACCGTCATCATCATGACCACCAACCTGGGCACCCGGGACATCGCCAAGGGTGTCTCGCTCGGGTTCTCCGGTGGTAACGACGGCAGCAGCGACTACCAGCGGATGAAGAACCGGGTGGAGGACGAGCTGAAGCAGCACTTCCGCCCCGAGTTCCTCAACCGGGTCGACGACACCATCGTCTTCCCGCAGCTGTCCCAGGAGGAGATCGTCCAGATCGTCGACCTGATGATCGCCAAGGTGGACGAGCGCCTCAAGGACAAGGACATGGGCATCGAGCTGACGCCGACCGCCAAGCGCCTGCTGGCTGCCAAGGGGTACGACCCGGTCCTGGGGGCCCGACCGCTGCGTCGGGCGATCCAGCGCGAGATCGAGGACGCGCTCTCCGAGAAGATCCTCTACGGCGAGTTGGTGCCGGGGCAGATCGTCCTGGTCGACTCGACCACTGAGGACATCAACGGAGAGTTCACCTTCACCGGTGAGGAGAAGTCCCGCACGCCGGACACCCTCCCGGTGGAGACCTCCGGGGTCGGTCCCTCCGGAGAGGGCACGGCCGGAGAGTCGAGCGCCTGAGTCAGGGAGACGAGACACACCGAGGGCCATTCGCGACGCGGGTGGCCCTCGGTGTGTCTCGGCGCTACCCGGCCCCGGCTGCCTCGGCCACCTCCTCCGATGACCTAGGTTTGGGTCGTGCCTCTCCATCTGCATGAGACCAACGACCCGCGCGTATACAACGACACCGTGGCGACGCTTCCGCTGAGCAGCCCGCTGCAGGGCTGGGCGTACGGTGAGGCGCGTCGGGTGCTCGGGCAGACGCCCCGGCGGTATCTCATCACCAATGATCGGGGCAGCACCGTGGGGGCGTTACAGCTCCTGCGGAAGCCGTTGGTCCCCGGGGTGAGCGTGCTCTACGCCCCGCGCGGGCCCGCGCTGGAGTCGCTGGACCTGCTGCCGGAGCTGGCCGCACCCCTGCGTGCCCTGGCCCGTCCGACGGACGCCTACCTGAAGGTTGAGCCACCCAGCCCGGTGGAGGTGGGCCGACCGCAGGACCTGGTCACCGTCGACTACGAGGCCGACCAGGCCACGATCCCTGAGGCCATCGGCCCGTTCCGACGGGCGCAGTCCGAGCAGCCGGAGCACACCATCCTGGCGGACCTGACCCGCAGCGAGGAGGAGATGTTCGCCGGGTTGCACAAGATGGCGCGGCGCAACGTCCGCACGGCCGAGCGGATGGGTGTGCAGGCCGGGCGGGACGACGACTTCGACGCGTTCTGGGAGATCTTCCACGCGACGAACGAGCGGGCCCAGTTGGGGGCCTTCCCGCGGGCGTACTACGAGGCGTTGCGGGATGCGGGCCGCCAGTTCGGGGGCGAGGCCTACACCGTCCTGTCGCGGCACGAGGGCAAGGCACTGGCGGGGGGCTTCTTCCTGGCGCTGGGGGAGACGACGGCCTACCTGTATGGCGGCAGCATCCGTGACGATCGGCCGCCCACGTCGGGGGAGAAACGCAAGGACGCCAAGGCGCCGGACGCCTTCTACTGGCACGCCATGCTGGACGCCAAGGCGCATGGGTACAACTCGTTTGACTTCTGGGGCATCCCGCGCGTGCTGGACGAGTCCAAGCACTCCTTCGGGGTCTTCAAGATGAAACTCAAGTTCAGCACCCACCGTGTCTGGTTCCCGGCCTACGATCTGCGCCTCTCCCCGTTGGCGCTCCCACTGATCAAGGCACTGCGCATGCGGCGCGACCTGCTCAACAAGCGCAGCCGCGGCACCACCGACGACATCCTCTGAGAGGGTCACCGCCTGGACGCCACGCCGTCCTCTGCGAGGGTCCTCGCCCAGGAGACCTTCCCTTGACGATTGGCTCGCTGGGTCCGGCAGACGGATAGACCAGCCAAATCTTCGATCAGAGGAGGGTCAATTCTGGGTCAATCCGCTTGCCCGCTGCCTGCCCTTGCTGGATAAAGGTGACATATCCGACAGGGCGGATCAGTGGGCACGGGGAGGTGCGGCACGTGGAGCAGGTCAACCATGCCGTGGCCCCGCACGCCACCGGAGACTCGCTCATCGTCATCGTCGCCGACTCCGCCGAGCAGCGGGTGGCGCTGACCGCGGACCTTCCCGAGACGACCCCGATCCTGCTGGCGAAGGACCTCGCCCAGGCTGGTGAGGTGCTGGCTGGGTTGCCCGGTGCGCCCGGACAGCCGCGCGCCGCCGAGGCTCGCCGCCCTGGGGCTCAGACACGTCGCCCCGGCCAGCCAGGCGCCCGCTGGCATCTGCCCGTGCGTGACGGGGTGCACCGACCCGGCGGGATGCGGCTGCGGGAGGATCGGCTGTCCCTGGCGATGGGCGAGCGCGAGGTCCAACTCACTCGCCTGGAGTTCGCGCTGATGGAGCACTTTCTGGCCCGGTTGGGCGAGGTCGTGACTTTCGAGCAGCTCTCGCAGGTCGGGTGGCAGACGGCATACCTGGGCAGCGGTGCTCACATGCACGCTGCGATCGGGCGGCTGCGCACCAAGGTCGCCCGGCTGGGCGCACCCGTGGCGCTGCAAGCCGTCCGTGGCCTGGGCTTCCGGCTGACCGCACACGAGGCAGCGGACCTGGCACAGGAGGCTGTCGGCAACTGACCGAGCACCTCGCCAGCCGCCCCAGACGCGAGGCGGCAATACTTGCGTGCTGACTCGAGTTCCGTTGTCCGACAGTTGTTTACGTTGTCCACGTGTTGCCCATGTGATGTTGTTGTCCGACTCTCAGGCTTTTCCTAGGTTCGGTTGATACCGGGGGCAATCCCCGGTGTCACCCACCGTATGGAGGAGGAGACGTGGCCGTACACGGACACCGTGCGCGGCGATGGCTGGCAGCAGTAGCTGGCACATCGTTGCTTGCATCGGGGTTAGGTATGACCGGCGCGAGTGCCGAGCCCGAGTTTTCGCAGGGCGAGGTCGGCGCCAACAAGGTCAATGAGGAGGTCAGCGCCCAGATCGAAGAGAAGGGCGCAACGGACTTCTGGGTGCGCTTCGAAGCCCGCCCGGACATGTCCCAGTTCAAGAAGATCGAGGACTGGGACCAGCGCGGTAAGGCGGTGTATTCGGCGCTGACGGATACGGCGCGAGAGTCTCAGGAGGACATCCGAGCCCAGTTGGACTCCAAGGGCGTTGACTATCACGCGTTCTGGGCGACCAACGCGATCCGCATCCAGGGTGGTGACGAAGACCTGGTCACCTCTCTGGCCGCTCAGGGTGAGGTCGAGGGCATCTACCCGACGACGACCTACGATCCTCCCGAGCTGGTGGAGGGCGAGCAGACGATGTCCCCCGCAGCGGTGGAGTGGGGTGTCGATGACATCCGCGCCAACGAGGTGTGGGACACCTACGGCGTGCACGGCGAGGACATCGTGGTCGCCAACATCGATACCGGCGTGCAGTACGACCACCCGGCCCTGGTCAACCAGTACCGGGGCAACAACGGGGACGGCACATTTACCCACGACTACAACTGGTTTGACGCGGCCGGCACGTCCCCGGACGAGCCTTCCGACAGTAACGGTCACGGCACTCACACGATGGGCACCATGCTCGGTGACGATGGTGGCGAGAACCAGGTGGGCGTGGCCCCCGGCGCGACGTGGATCGCCGCCAACGGCTGCTGCCCCAGCGACCAGGCGCTGATCGACTCTGGTGAGTGGATGCTGGCGCCGACCAAGCTGGACGGGTCTGACCCTGACCCGTCCAAGCGGCCGCACATCATCAACAACTCCTGGGGAAGTTCGTTGCCGAGCAACGACCCCTTCATGGAGGACGTGATCGAGGCCTGGGATGCCGCGGGCATCTTCAGCATGTGGGCCAACGGCAACAGCGGTCCCGCCTGCGAGACCTCCGGTTCCCCGGGGAGCCGGATCATCACCTACTCGGTCGGCAACTACAACATCGACCACGAGATCTCCAACACCTCCGGCAAGGGCGCCGGCCAGGACGGCGAGATCAAACCGAACATCTCGGCGCCAGGGAGCAATGTGCGCTCCTCGGTGCCCGGCAGTGGCTATGCCAACTACAGCGGGACATCCATGGCGACTCCGCACGCCGCGGGCGCTGTGGCACTGCTGTGGTCGGCGGCCCCGGGGCTCGTCGGTGACATCGAGGGGACCCGCGCCCTCCTGGACGGCACGGCGATCGACACCGAGAACCTGATGTGTGGCGGCACTGCCGACGACAACAACGTCTTCGGTGAGGGCCGCCTGGATGCCATGGCGCTGATCGAGGCCGCCCCGATCGGTGACACCGGCACCCTCAACGGCGCCGTCACCGACGCCGAGACCGGTGAGGCCCTGGCGGGCGCCACCGTCGAGGTTGTCGGCCCGATCGAGCGGTCCCTGGTGACGGACGCCGAGGGCACCTACTCGGCCCTGCTGACCGCCGGCGACTACACCGTGACCGCGAGCCTGTTCGGCTACGGAACGGAGACCGCAGAGGCCACCGTGGACGCTGGCGGGGAGGTCACTGTGGACTTTGCCCTGGAGGCCTCGCCCAGCGAGACCATCTCCGGCACCGTGACCGACGGGTCCGGGCACGGATGGCCGCTGTACACCAAGGTCGGTGTGGTCGGGACGGACGTCTCCAGCTACACGGATCCGGCGACCGGCGAGTACTCCCTGGACCTGCCCTCGGGAGCGACATACACCCTGGAGTTCCAGGCCCAGTACCCCGGCTACGAGACCGAGAACGTCGAGGTCACGGTCGACGGTGCGCTGACCGTTGACGCTGCGATCGAGGTCGACGCCGAGACGTGCACCGCCCCCGGTTACGCCTTCAACTCTGAGGGCGTGGTCGAGGACTTCGAGGGTGGCGAGCTCCCGGAGGGCTGGACCGTCACCGACGAGGCTGACAGCGGTCAGGTGTGGGCCTTCGATAACCCCGGTGGTCGGGACAACCTCACCGGTGGTTCCGGCGGCTTCGCCATCGTCGACAGCGACGAGTACGGATCCGGTGGGGTGCAGGACACCGCCCTGGTGAGCCCGGTGGTCGATATGAGCGACCTGGCCGAGCCCGTGATCGGATACAAGCACGACTACAACGCCTTCCTCGGATCCGGGGAGTTCGGCAACGTGGACGTCAGTATCGATGGCGGCGAGACCTGGGAGACCCTGGCCACCTACTCTGAGGACACCCGCGGTGAGAATGTCATCTCGGTGCCGGCTGCCGCCGGTCAGAGTGAGGTCCAGGTCCGTTTCCACTACTCGGCAGAGTGGGACTACTGGTGGCAGGTCGACGACGTCTTCGTCGGTAATCGCACCTGTGACCCCAGCATCGACGGCGGCTACGTCGTGGGTACGGTCTCTGGAACGGACAGTGGCGAGGGCATCGTCGGTGCGACGGTGACCAGTGTGGATGCTCCGGAGGAATCCGGCACCACGGTGGCCACCGAGGACGACGAGAACCTGGATGACGGGTTCTACTGGATCTTCTCCACGCTGACCGGTAGCCACGACTTCGAGGCGACCGCCCGCGGTTACGAAAGCCAGACGCAGGGCGTGGATGTCCCAGCTGACGGCGTCGTCCGTGCCGACTTCAGCCTCGGCTCCGGCTTCGTGGAGATCGACCCCGGAGCCATCACCACCTACCTGGAGCTGGGTCGCAGCGTGACCGACACGCTCACCATCACCAACACCGGCTCGGGTGCTGCTGAGGTGGAGTTGTCCGAGGTCGGCGGTGACTTCGAGATCCTGCGTGCTGACGGCACGAAGGACTTGATGAGTGACATGCGCGAAGCCCAGGGTGCTCCACTGCAGAAGATCGAAGCCGAGGTTTCGTTTGAGCAGCAGGGCTCGCTGAGCTTCCGCACGGCCGGGGAGTCCGCACCCCGCGGCGTGGCTGCTGACCCGTGGACCGACCTGCCCCAGTTGGGCTCCACCAACATGGATGGGCGAGCGGTCAACCTGGACGGCACCTGGTACCTGATCTCGGGTGGCTCTGGCTCGGCGTCCTATGACACCGTGCAGCGTTACGACGAGGCCGAGATGGCCTGGACCGAGGTGGCATCGCTGCCGTCGCCGCGGAATGCGGTTACGGCAGGTGCCGTCAACGGCCAGATCGTGGTGTCGGGAGGTTGGGTCGACGCCGGTGTCACCGGTGAGACGCTGGTCTACGACGAGGGCGCCGACGCATGGACCGAGGTGGCTGAGAACCCGT
The DNA here is from genome assembly GCA_964450585.1 of uncultured Ornithinimicrobium sp. Classification (GTDB taxonomy): domain Bacteria; phylum Actinomycetota; class Actinomycetes; order Actinomycetales; family Dermatophilaceae; genus Ornithinicoccus. Next base: position 16,186 of record CAYVEH010000003.1, on the reverse strand, counting down.
CTGCGGTCTCCGCAGCGGGCCAGGCGGTTGCCGACGGCAAGCTCTACTCGGTGGGTGGCTGCACCACGGCCGATTGCCTGCCCATGTCGAGCACCGTGACGGCCTACGACCCGGCGAGCGACACCTGGGAGACTCTGGCCGACTACCCGGCAGCGGTGGCCTTCGCCTCCTGTGCCGGCATTGACGGCGAGGTCTTCTGCACCGGTGGTAACGGTGGTACCGGTGGTACCGCGGCCAGCTACGTGTACAGCCCGGACTCCGACACCTGGAGCCCGATCGCCGATGCTCCGGTTGACACCTGGGCGAGCCAGTACGCGGCTGCCAACGGTCAGCTCATCGTGAACGGTGGTGTGCAGGGTGGTGCGATCACCAACGCTACCTTCGCCTACGACCCGACCACGGACGAGTGGACCGACCTGCCCAACTCCAACACCGCGGTCTACCGTGGTGCGGCGGCGTGCGGGTTCGGGAAGTTCGGTGGCTCTTCAGGCAGCTTCAATGCCACGGCTGACACGGAGTACCTACCGGGCTTCGACGACTGCGGCTCGGCCGGTGCGGACGTCACCTGGCTCTCGCTGAGTGCCACCGAGATCGAGGTCCCGGCCGGTGAGTCGGTCACGGTCGATGTCACCACCGACGGCAGCGTCGCCCAGCCGGGCGTCTACACCGCCGGCATCAAGGTGAGCACCAACACCCCGCAGTCCATCGACACCATTCCGGTGACGATGAACGTCTCGCCGCCCCGCCCCTGGGGCAAGCTGATGGGTACGGTCTCCGGAACCACCTGCGACAGCGACACCATCGCGATCGAGGGTGCGACGGTGGCCATCACGCCCAAGCGTGGTGACCACCCCGGCTGGGTGCTGGCCACTGACGCGGACGGCGCATACGCCAGCTGGGTGAACACCCAGAACACCCGTGGCGGCGTGCAGATCATCGCTGCCAAGGACGGGTGGCGTCCGAAGTTCGACGAGACCAGGCCCGCTCGGGGCACGGTCCGCACGGTGAACTTCAACCTGCCGGAGCTCGGGTGCTGATGACCCGCTGAGATGACACCCTGAGAGGACGTGTCAGGACGGCCCCGTCCGGAGCAGCGCTCCGGGCGGGGCCGTTCCGCGTGCCCGGATGCCGAGCACCTAGGACAGCAGTTTCAGTCCGACGACCCCGGAGATGATCAACGCCAGGCACAGGACACGCGCCACGGAGACCGGCTCACCAAGCGCCACCATCCCGTAGACGGCTGTGGTGACCGCACCCACCGCAACCCAGACCGCATACCCGGTGCCGACCGGGATCTCGCGCAGGCCGTAGGCCAGACCACCCATGGACAGGCAGACGGCCACACCGAAGACCAGGCTGGGCACCCAGCGGGTGAACCCTTCGGTGCGGGCCAACGCGACCGCCCAGACAGCCTCGAGCATGCCGGAGGAGAGCAGAATCAGCCAGTGCATGAGAACTCCAGTGCAGCCGTCGTCGGAGCCGGGTACGTGCTGCGCCTCGTCCGGGGCCGTCCTGATCGCGGCGGCCACCGGCGTGTCTAGCACGCACCAGCCCTCACTGGCAAACCCCGGGTGATCACACCGCCATTACTTTTGGTTAAAGCCTTGTCCAAGACGGTTGCCCTACTGTCAGGTAAGGGGAAGGTTGGGAGATGGCCGCGAGGGGCGCGGGGCAAGGAGCAGGCATGACCCAGGTAATGACAACGGAGCCGGTACGCGAACACGACGCTTCACCCCCCGCTTCGTTGGTCGTCCTGGTCGCCCCCACCTCGCAGGAGCGCAGCGCGCTGCTCGCCCAGTTGGATCCGGCAGCACCCGTGCTGGTGGTCCCGTCGCTGGACCACGCCCAGGAGCTGCTCGACCCGGGCCCCGACGCTCCAACGGAAGCGGCGGGTGGGCAGGAGCCTGCCCCGACCGGCTCAGGTCGGGGAACACCCGAGGGGCAGGAGACGGGAAGTGAACCGGACCCCAGCGCGCGGTTGCATCTGCACGAGGACCGTCGGGCCGTGGGCTTCGGCACCGTCGAGGTGACGCTGACCCGGTTGGAGTTCGCCCTGCTGCGCCGGCTCATCAGGGAACCGGGGCGGGTGTGGCGTTTTGACGAACTGGTGCGTGAGGTCTGGGGCACCGACCACCTCGGGGACGCCAGCCAGGTGCACGCCGTGGTCAAGCGACTCCGCGCGAAACTCGCCCGGGAGCAGGCGCCGGTGGTGATCGAGGCGGTCCGGGGCGTCGGTTTCCGGGCCATCCCACCGAAGGCCCGCCCGGCCTGACCCGGGACCCACCGGCAGCCGGCGCGCTCCCGCGGTAGGGGCACCCCGCGGGGTCACCCCCCAGGCAATTGCACCCGGTCAGCGTCGGCCCGCTCGAGCAGCCCGTCCTCCAGCAACCCCGCCAGCGACCGGTCGAACTGTGCTGCCTCGGGCCACTGCCTGGCCAGGCTGGCCACCGAGACGGGCCCGGAGGCCTGCCGCAGGGCCTGCAGGATGCGCCCGCGGCACTGCCGGTCGGTGCCGGTCCAGGCCTGTCCCCGGCGTGGGGGCCCGGTGTCCGGTGGGCTCCCCGCCGCGACCCACGCGCAGCGGTCCCGCAGCGGGCAGACAGCACAGCTCGGCGACCGGGCGGTGCACAGCAGCGCTCCCAGCTCCATCGTCGCCACACTCCAGCGGGCCGCGGTGTCCCCGTCCTCGGGTAGCAGATGCTCGGCCAGACGCATCTCGGCGGCCGTCAGTGCCGGTGCCGGCAGCGCCCGACCGCTGAAGACGCGGGCCTGTACCCGGCGCACGTTGGTGTCGACGACGGTGCTACGGACCCCGAACGCGAAGGCGGCCACCGCCGCAGCGGTGTACTGGCCGATGCCCGGCAACTGTCGCAGCACCGCAGGGTCGTCCGGCACCTGCCCGTCGTGCTCCTCAGCGAGCGCGACAGCGCAGGCGTGTAACCGCAGCGCACGGCGCGGATAACCCAGCCGCCCCCAGGCGCGCACTGCCTCGCCGGGTGTCTCGGCCGCCAGGTCCGCCGGCTCGGGCCAGCGGGCCATCCACTGCCGCCACACCGGCTCGACCCGCGCGACGGGCGTCTGCTGGAGCATGACCTCAGAGACCAGGACCCCCCAGGCATCCGCCCCGGGCTGGCGCCAGGGCAGATCACGGGCGTGCTCGGCATACCAGTCCTGCAGGATGGTCTGGACCGCCCGGGTGCCCGGCTCGACTGTGGTGCTCACACGTAACGTTCGAGAATGCTTGACTCGGCCAACCGGGAGAGTCCCTCACGCACTGCCCGGGCCCGACCATCGCCAACCCCCTCGACCGTCATCAGGTCCTCCAGGCTGGCGGACAACAGCGCCTGCAGGTTACCGAAGTGCTCGATGAGCCGGTCGATCACCACCGATGGCAGCCGAGGAATCCGGGAGAGTAGCCGGTAGCCGCGGGGGCTCACGCTGGCATCCAGGCCGTCACCGACCACGGTGAATCCCAGGCAGCGGGCCGAGGACGTCAGGTCGAGCAGATCGCTGCCGCTGATGGCGGACAGGCACTCCAGCACCTCCTGTACGGCGGCCGGGTCGGTGACGTGCTCGGCATAGTCCCGGATGACCAGCTCTCGATCATTGCCCAACCCCCCCGTCAGTTCGTCCAACTGCAGGTTCATCAGGCGGCCGTCGGTGCCCAGCTCCAGGGCGTACTGGGTGATCTCGGCGCTGATGCGCCGGACCATCTCCAGGCGTTGCAGGACCGCGGTGACGTCGCGGATCGTCACCAGGTCCTCGATCTCCAGGGCGGACAGGTTGCTGGTGACCTCATCGAGTCGGGACTTGTACCGCTCCAGCGTCTGCAGGGCCTGGTTGGCCCGCGACAGGATCGCCGTCGAGGCCTCCAGCACGTGCCGCAACCCGCCCACGTAGATCGCCACGATGGCCATCGACTGGCTCACCGAGACCACCGGATGACCGGTTTGCTTGGCGACGCGCTCAGCGGTGCGGTGCCGGGTGCCGCTCTCCTTGGTCTCGATCGTCGGGTCGGGCACCAACTGGGTAGCCGCCCGCACGATCCGGGTGCCATCGCGGTCCAGCACGATCGCACCGTCCATCTTGGCCAGCTCCCGCAGCCGGGTGCTGGAGAACTCGATATCCAACTCGAAACCACCCGAGCAGATGGCCTCCACCGACTTGTCGTACCCGAGGACCACCAGGGCGCCGGTGTTGCCCCGCAGGACCCGCTCCAGACCATCGCGCAACTCGGTGCCAGGAGCGACGGCGGCCAGCGTGCCACGCAGGGCGTCCTCGTCGCTGCGCTCCACCACTGTGCTCCGTCCGTGCCCCAGGTCTGACGTGCCGGAGTCTATGCGAGCCGAACGCCGCAGCAGACCGGTTTGCCGCAACCTTTATCGATCCGAGATGAACGGGCCCGCTCGGTGCTCACGCCTGCCATCCCAGGGCCACCTCAACCGCCTCCTGCAGCGAGGTCACCTCCCGCACCTGGACCCCCGCCGGCGGTGGCCCCTCGGTCAGTGAACCCGCCGGCACCACCGCCCGACGGAACCCGATCCGGGCCGCCTCGGTCAACCGCCGGGGCAGCCCGGTGACCGGGCGGATATCACCGGCCAGGCCGACCTCACCCACGGCCACCAACCCCTGCGGCAAGGGGGCATCCCGGTAGGCGCCGGCCACGGCGAGGGCCAGGGCCAGATCAGCCGACGGCTCGGCCAGTCGGACCCCGCCCACCGTGGAGGCATAACAATCATGGGCGCCCACGCTGACCCCGGCCCGGCGGCTCAGCACGGCCAGCACCATCGCCAACCGGGAGGAGTCCAGCCCACTGGTGGTGCGGCGGGGCGACCCGCCCGCGCTCTGGGTCACCAGCGCCTGGACCTCGGTGACCAACGGGCGACGCCCCTCCAGCGTCACCGTCACGCAGGTGCCCGGCACCGGACGGTCGCGGCTGGTCAGGAAGAGGCCACTGGGGTCGGGCAGGCCCACGATGCCGGAGTCACCGAGGTCGAAACAGCCCACCTCGTCGGTGGGCCCGAACCGGTTCTTGACCGCCCGGACCAGCCGCAGCCGGGAGTGGCGCTCGCCCTCGAACTGCACCACCACGTCGACCAGGTGCTCCAGCACCCGGGGGCCGGCGATCGCCCCGTCCTTGGTGACATGACCGATCAGCAGGGCCGCGATGTTGGCCGCCTTGGCCGCCTGGATCAGGGCCGAGGCGACCTCCCGGACCTGGCCCACGTTGCCCGGGGCGCCGTCCACCTCGGCGCTGGCGATGGTCTGCACCGAGTCGACCACCACCAGGGTCGGCTCGGTCCGCTCCAGATGGCCCAGCACTGCGGCCAGGTCGGTCTCGGCCGCCAGATAGAGAGTGTCGGCCAGCGCACCGATCCGCTGCCCGCGCACGCGAACCTGGGCCGCGGACTCCTCACCGGAGACGTAGAGCACCCGTCGCCCCTCCCGGGCGGCCCGGGCCGCCACGTCCAGCGCCAGGGTCGACTTTCCGATGCCCGGTTCCCCGGCCATCAGCACCACCCCGCCGGGCACCAGGCCACCGCCGAGCACCCGGTCGAACTCGCCCACGCCGGTGCTGCCGGCACGCGCCAGAGTGGCGTCCACCTCGGCGATCGGGACTGCGGGGCGGCCCGGGGAGGAGGCGGTGGTGCGCACGGCGCTCTGCCCACCGGCCTCGATCACGGTGCCCCAGGCCTGGCACTCTCCGCACCGACCCACCCACTTCACCGCGGCCCAGCCGCACTCGGTGCACCGGTATCCGGGGGATCGGGTCCTGCTCCTGCTCGTCGAGGTCACCCCAGGGACTGTAGGCGCCTGGGCCGACACCGCGGGCCGGTGGGACCGCTGTCGGGGTTGCGACATGTCGTAACCGCGGCACCGAAAACACCTGACAGCCCGGGCTGGGGCTGCGCAGAGTGGGGGCAGCGGGAGCAGCAGAGGGGCTCCCGACCCAGAAAGGTAATCCCCAGATGCACCGTTCTTCCCTGCAGGTCCTTGGGTCAGCGCTCCTGGGCTCGCTGTTGAGCCTGGGCATGGTCACCTCCGGGCTGGGGGCGGCCGCTCAGGTGGCTGCCCCCGCCCCGCAGGTGGCGACGTCAGCCGACCAGACCGGCCTGCCCGAACCCGTTGGCCCATCCACCCAGATCACCTTGCTCACCGGCGACACGGTCCGCCTCACCGAGGTCGGTGAGGGGCGGCGCACGGTCTCCCTGGAGCCGGGCCCGGGTCGGGAGGAGGTCTCCGTCCACCAGCTGGAGATCGACGAGGAGCTCTACCTCCTGCCGCTGGATGTCCTGCCGTATGTCGCCCAGGGCGTGCTGGACCGCGACCTGTTCAACATCGACCTGCTCCTGCAGGCCGGTTACGACGATGCGTCCGTAGACACCCTGCCGGTCATCGCCTCGTATGCCGACACCGCCGGCAGTGCGGCCCACTCGGCCCTGTCCTCGGTCACCGGCGCCGAGATCGGTGCAGAGCTGGAGAGCATCAGCGCCCAGGCGGTCGGCGTGGACAAGGACCGGGCCGGTGACTTCTGGGCCGCGCTGACCGGTGTGCGGCCCGAGGAGGCCAGCGCCTTCGCCACCTCCGGCGCGGACGCGGACTACATCGCAGCGGTGGACCGGCTCTGGCTGGACGCGCCGGTGCGACCGGACCTGCATGAGAGCACCCGACAGATCGGGGCCCCCACCGCCTGGGAGGCCGGGATCGACGGCACCGGGGTGCGGATCGCGGTCCTGGACACCGGGGTGGATGCCGAGCACCCGGACCTGGCGGGCCAGGTCGCCCTGGCCGAGGACTTCTCCGGCAGCGGCAACGTGAGCGACCACGTCGGCCACGGCACCCATGTGGCGGCCACCGCCGCGGGCACCGGCGCCGGCTCCGACGGACTGCGCACCGGCGTCGCTCCCGGGGCCACGATCCTGTCCGGCAAGGTGCTGGGCGATGACGGCAACGGTGCCCTGTCCGGCGTCATCGACGGCATGGAGTGGGCGGTGGCGCACGAGGCCGACGTCGTCAACATGAGCCTGGGCTCCAGCGGCGGCGACGGCACCGGCCCGCTGGACCAGGCGTTGAACACCCTGTCCGAGCAGACCGACACCCTCTTCGTCGTCTCCGCCGGCAATGACGGCCCCGGCGTGGCCACCCTGGGCAGCCCCGGCACCGCCGACGCCGCCCTCACCGTGGGCGCCGTCGACCGGGATGAGTCCCTGGCGGAGTTCTCCAGCCGTGGGCCGCGGCCGGGCGACCTCGCGGTCAAACCCGACCTGACCGCCCCCGGCGTCGGCATCGTGGCCGCGCGGGCCGCCGGCACCAGCATGGGCCAGGTGGTCGATGAGTGGTACACCGCGGCCGACGGCACCTCGATGGCGGCGCCACATGTGGCCGGAGCCGCGGCACTGTTGGCCGCCCAGCACCCCGACTGGGACGGTGACCAGCTCAAGGACGCCCTCATCAGCACCGCGGCCACGCACCCGGAGCTGACCCCCTACGAGCAGGGCGGCGGGCGGGTCGATGTGGCCCGGGCCGTCACCCAGGAGGTGACCGCGACCGGCAGCGTCCACCTGGGCACTTTCCACGACGAGGACACCGAGGCGCAGACCCACCAGGTCAGCTATCGCAACACCGGTGACCAGGAGGTGACGCTGGACCTGGAGCTGGCGGTGACCGACCGTGCCGGAACCACCCCGGTCCAGGGGGGTCTCACGCTCTCGTCGGAGACCGTGACGATCCCGGCCGGGCAGCGCGCCACCGTCTCGGTCACCGTCGACCCCACGGTGCTCGACCGTGGGCAGTACACCGGGTTCCTCCGGGCCCGGACCGGGGACACCGCCGTGCACACCACGCTGGCCGTCGTCAAGGTGGCTCCCACGCACGAGGTCACCTTCACTGGGGTCGGGTTCGACGGCGAGTCCATCGCGGTCAGCCCGCTGGTGCTGCTCGGGGAGGACCCCCGGTTCGACTCCCTCAGCTTCATCAAGGCAGGGCAGAGCACGACCTTCACGGTGGGGGAGGGCTCCTACTTCCTGCACGCCATGATGACCCCCGAGGTCGATGACCTGAACGCCTCGGTGGTGCACACCGACCCGGAGCTGGAGGTCACCGATGACTTGGAGGTGGTGCTGGACGCCCGTGACGCGACACAGGTGCAGATCCAGACACCAGAGGTGACCACGACGCGCGGCAACCTTGGTTTCATCACCCACCGTGAGTTTGCCGGGCGCAGCCTGGCCAACAGCACCATGAAGTTCGACGACACGCAGTCGGTATGGGTGACGCCTACCGAGGAGCCGCAGGAGGGCACCTTTGAGTTCAGCTCCCGATGGCAACTGGGCACCCCGGTGCTGACCGGTCGCACCCTCGGCCGCAACCAGCTGGTGGTCTACCCGCGGTATGAGCGCTACTCACCGCAGCTGGAGTCGACCCGCCCGCTGGAGCTGGTGGACGCCGGAGCCGGCACCCGGGAGGACTACCAGGGGCTGGACGTCGCCGGCAAGATCGCGGTGGTGAGCCTGGCCGAGAAGAACCAGTTGGATGTGGACGCCGCCACGGCGGCCGGCGCGGCCGGTCTGATGGTCGCCCCGCAGAAGCAGTGGTGGACCAAGTACACCGGCCGTGGGGACCGCCTGGACATCCCGGTCGTGGTACTCACCCCGACCCGGGGCCAGCAGCTGATGGAGCGGCTCAGCCAACGGCCGCCGGTGCGGATGCGGTTCGAGGGGGACCCGGACCGACCGGTCACCTATGACGTCATGCAGGTCTCCTCCGGGGCGATCCCGGAGGAGGTGGTGCACACCGTCAGTCGGCAGAACAGCGCCACGGTCACCGCTCGGTACCACGAGACCGGTGGCGAGGAGTGGGCCAAGGAGCAGCGTTTCGCCTGGCGGCCCTGGCAGCGCTCCACCATCGTGGAGACCCAGCAGGAGCTGCACACCCCGCAGCAGCGCACCGAGATCATCTCCGGCGGCGACACCCTGTGGCGCCAGCACGTGCTGGATCACTTCAGCTGGGACTCGATGAACCCGATCACCGGCGGAGCCTCGCACCCCATCCGCAGCTACCAGCCCGGGGAGCAGGTGCGGTACGACTGGCACCGGGCCGTGGTGCGGCCTGCTGTGGTCGACGCCAGCGCTCCCGTCCGCACCGGAGACACGTTGAGCGTGCACATCCCGGACCTGGTGATGGGGGAGGGCACCCTGACCCAGCGCAGCAGCCCTGCCGACACCTCGATGACCCTGTCGCAGGACGGGCAGGTCCTCGCCGAGGGCCAGGCCGCCTGGGGGGACTACCCCGTCGGCGACGGCCGCGTCCAGCTCGACCTGACCGTGGACCGTCAGGACAACCCGAACTGGGACACGGCCACCCGCACGCACACCTCCTGGGCCTTCGACTCCACCCGCCCCGGCGCCGATGGTGCTGTGCAGCCGCTGCTGAGCATCGACTATGACGTGCCGGTAGCCCTGGACAACACGGTGCCGGCCGGTTCCCTGCGGGGGATCACCCTCACGGTGTCCCACCCCGAGGAGTTGGCCGACCCGGCCCGGGTCCGGTGGGCCACGGTGTGGGCTTCCTACGACGACGGCCAGAGCTGGCACCGGGTGGTGGCACTGCCCTCCGGCGGCTCCCGCGGCGAGGCGGAGTTCACCGCGCTGCTGTGGCACCCCCGAGGGGGCGAGCATGTCTCGCTGCGGGTGCAGGCCAGCGACCGCGACGGCAACAGCATCAGGCAGACGGTGCTGCGGGCCTACGCGTTGCGGTCCCGCTGAGCGTGGACGGTGCCGGAGAGCCAGCCGCGCTGGGCCACCTGCCAGGCCAGCTGCATCCGGCTCTGGGCGCCGGTGAGCTCCATCAGCTCGCTGACCCGGCGCTGCACGGTGCGGGTGCTGACCCGCAACCGGGTGGCGACCGCCTTGTCGGTCACCCCCGCGACGAGGAGGGAGAGCAGCTCCAGCTCCTCCGGGCCGACCGCGTGGACCGCCCCGTCGGTCAGCCCCGCACCGTCCTGGCCGGGCAGCTCGGGCGCGGACGGTGCGGTGGCCGCGGCCACCACCAGTGGCGAGGCCGCCGACCAGTAACGCTCGAACAGCGCGATGAGTGCTGTCAGCAGGTTGCTGTCTCGCACCAGCGCGGCCGTCGGCTCCGACCGGCCATCACCGGAGGCGACCAGCGGGCACAGCGCGATCGAGCGGTCCGCGATGGCCATCCGGATCGGCAGTCGGGCCACCGCACGGGCCTCCTCCCCGGCCAGCACGCCCTCCTGCAGGGACTGCAGCATCCCCGGTTCCTCGAGCAGCTCCTGCTCGTAGAGCACCTGGTAACGCACCCCGCGAGCCAGCATCGCGAACTCCTCGTCGTTGTCGCTGGAGGGCATCGCCACATGCCCGGCCCGGCAGAACCAGAGCATCTCCTCACGGGTGGACAACTGCATGGTGCGCAGGGCTTGACGGATGCCGGCGGCGCCGGTGACCACCTCCACCAACTGGGTGGCATCCCGTCGCCGAGCCTGGGCCCGGTGCTGCTCGGACAACTCGGTCACCAGACGCCCGGCCGCGGACAGCGACTCCTGCCCCTGCAGCAGCAGCGGCGCCAGGGCCACGTCCGGGGGTGTGGCGACCAACCGCTGCGGGCTCTCACCCACCTGGGTGACCAGACCCTTGTCCTGCAACCGCGAGATCGTCGTGGCCAGTTGCTGTCGTGACTGTCGCGACAGCCGGGTCAGCTCCGGCAGCTCCGTGCTCCCGGCGGTGATCAGCAGCTGGTAGGCCTCCTCCTCCGCGGCAGTGAGCCCCAGCGCCCGCAGACTCACTGGTCGGCAGCCAGGGTCGCAGGGTGCACGTACAGCGGCAGCAGCGCCCGCGCACCCGGGCTCGCGCGCAGGTGGCGCACCTGCTCCAGGTGCGCGGCCGCATAGGCCGCCAACTCGGCATACGCCGCGGCGCCCAGGAGCTCGGTGAGCTCGGCAGCCATCCCCAGGTAGACCGGTTCGGTGCCGGTGTGCGCCGCCGGGTGCCCGGAGCAGTACCAGTCCAGGTCGTGCCCGCCCGGACCCCAGCCCCGGCGGTCGTACTCGGTGATCTCGATCTCCAGGTAGCTGGTCTGGTCCGGCAGCTCCACCGTGCGATACGACCGGCGGATCGGCAGTTGCCAGCACACATCCGGTTTGGCCCGGTGCGGCTCTGAGCCCTCGCGGACCGCCTGTTGATGCAGGGCGCACCCAGCGCCGGCCGGGTGCCCCGGGCGATTCAGGAAGACACAGGCACCGGCCACCTGGCGGGTGGTGACCGAGGCGCCGCCGTCCTCGACGTCCTGCCAGCCCGGTCGACCATCCACCGGCCGGGTGCCCTCGGCGTGGAACTGCCAGTCCGCGGGGCTGAGCCGCGCGGCGACGGCCGCCACCCGGCTCACATCATCCTCGTCGGTGAAGTGCGCCCCCAGCGTGCAGCAGCCGTCTGCGGGCCGATCGGCATAGATGCCCGGGCAGCCGCCGGTGCCGAACAGGCAGCGCCACGAGGAGGTGAGCCACGTCAGGTCGGCGCGCACCCGCTGGGCTGGCTCGGCCGGGTCGGTGAACTCGACCCAGACGCGCGAGACGTCCAAGGGGGTTTCGCCCTGGTGTGCCGACGGCTGACTCCTCATCCCGCACACTCTAGGAGCCGTACCCCCAGTACCGGCCCGCCTGCGGATGGTCCAGCTGCCGTGAGGGTCTAGCCTGAGAGAATGCGCCTCGGTGTGATCGATGTCGGCTCCAACACCGTCCACCTCTTGGTGATTGACGCGCACCCGGGGGCACATCCCATGCCGGACTACTCCCACAAGGTGGTGCTGCGTCTGGCCGAGCAACTCACCGACGACGGAGCGATCTCACCTGAGGGTGCCCAGCGACTGGCCCGCTTCGTGCAGGACTGCACCGAGGTGGCCGAGACCCGGGGAGTCTCCGAGTTGCTGGGCTTTGCCACCAGCGCCACCCGCGATGCCAGCAACACCGAGGAGGTCCTCGCGCAGGTGCAGCGCCACTCCGGGGTCCGGCTGCAGGTGCTCAGCGGCGAGAACGAGGCGCGGCTCACCTTCCTGGCGGCCCGCCGCTGGTTCGGCTGGTCCTCCGGGCGGCTGTTCCTCATCGACATCGGCGGTGGGTCGCTGGAGCTGGCGGCCGGGCTGGACGAGGAGGCTGACGCCGTGGCGACGCTGCCGTTGGGGGCCGGGCGGCTTACCCGCGAGCTGCAGCACCTGGGGGACAACCCCACCGAGCAGGACCTGAAGGCGTTGCGTAAACGCATCCGTTCCGAGATCGCCGAGGTGCACCGCCCGCTGGTCAAGGTCGGCAGCCCGCACCGGGTGGTCGGCACCAGCAAGACCATCCGCTCCCTGGGCCGGCTGTGCGGTGCTGCGCCCTCATCCGAGGGCCCGCACGTGCCCCGCTCCCTGGCTCGCGCGGACCTCACCTCCTGGGTGCCCAAGCTGGCGACCATGTCCCCGGCCGAGCGTGCCGCCCTGCCGGGGATCTCCGAGGCCCGGGCCCCGCAGATGCTGGCCGGGGCGATGGTGCTGGAGGCGGCGATGGAACTGTTCGACGTCGAGCACCTCGACATCTGCCCGTGGGCGCTGCGTGAGGGGTTCATCCTGCGCCGGATGGACAGCCTCTGATGGCCCCAACAGCCCAGACTCCGGTGCTGCTCTCCACCTCCTCGGTGTATCCGGAGAACTGCGCCTACGCCTTCGACCTGGCCGAGCGCCTCGGCTACGACGGTGTGGAGATCATGGTCTGGACCGACCCGCTGACCCAGGAGCCCGGCGCGCTGACAGCGCTCTCCGAGCTGCACAACCTGCCGATCGGTGCCATTCACGCCCCCACCCTGCTGCTCGCCCAGCGGCTCTGGGGGTGGGAACCGTGGGCCAAGGTGGACCGCTCGGTGCGGCTGGCCGAGGAGGTCGGTGCGGGCGTCGTCGTGGTGCATCCGCCGTTTCGCTGGCAACGGGACTATGCCGGAGGTTTCGTCGAGGGCATCGCCGCCCGGCAGGCCGACACCGCGGTCCAGCTCGCGGTGGAGAACATGTTCCCGTGGCGAGCCGGAGCCTCCGAGATGCAGGTCTACAGCCCGCACTGGGACCCGGTCGAACAGGACTATGCCCACGTCACGCTCGACGTCTCCCACGCCGCGACCGGATCGGTCGACTGCGTCGAGCTGCTGCACCAGCTGGGTGACCGGGTCAGTCACATTCACCTGGGCGACGGCACCGGCACCTTCAAGGATGAGCACCTGGTGCCCGGGCGCGGCACCCAACCCGCGGACCGGCTGTTGCACGAGCTGCTGCGGCAGGGCTACCCCGGCGCGGTCACCCTGGAGGTCAGCACCCGACGGCGCACCGTGGAGCAGCGGGAGAACGACCTGGCCGAGGCGCTGGACTTCGCCCGCACCCACCTGCGGCAGCCCACCGCATGACCACCTGCCCGGACCGGCGCGCCGCTAGCCTGGTGCGGCGAAGAACCCACGAAGGAGAAGCATATGGACGCCGCAGACCTTGACCCGAGCCTGTGGATGAAGCAGGGACTGCTGCTGATGAGCCGCAACGCCGCGCTGCGTGAGGTCATCGAGAAGGCCCCCATCAGCCGGTCGATCGTCAAGCGTTTTGTGGCAGGCCAGAGCACCGAGCAGGCCGTGACCGTGGCTCGGGCGCTCAGCGACTCCGATCGGCGGGCCACCATCGACTTCCTCGGGGAGGACACCCTGGACCCGGCCCAGGCGAGTGCCACCCGCGACGCCTACATCGCGCTGCTGCAGGCGCTGGCCGCCGACGGGCTCACCGAGGGCGGTCAGGTCGAGGTGAGCCTGAAGCTCAGTGCGCTGGGCCAGGCGCTGGGCGCTGACGGGGAGAAGATCGCCCTGGACAACGCCCGCGCCATCTGCCAGGTCGCGGCCAATACCGGCACCACGGTGACCCTCGACATGGAGGACCACACCACCACGGACTCGACCCTCGGCATACTCACCGAGTTGCGCCAGGACTGGCCCTGGGTGGGGGCGGTGCTGCAGTCCTACCTGTACCGCACCGAGCAGGATTGCCAGGACCTGGCGCACGCCGGTAGCCGGGTCCGGCTGTGCAAGGGCACCTACAAGGAGCCGGAGTCGGTGGCCTACCAGGACAAGGCAGAGGTCGACAAGAGTTATGTGCGTTGCCTGAAGACTCTGATGGCCGGTGAGGGCTACCCGATGATCGCCACCCACGACCCGCGCCTGGTGGAGATCGCCGGCATGCTCGCGGCCACCCACCGCCGGGACCCGGGCAGTTACGAGTACCAGATGCTGCTCGGCATCCGCCCGGACGAGCAGCTCCGGTTGGCCGCCCAGGGTGAGCGGGTGCGGGTCTATGTGCCCTATGGCGACGAGTGGTACGGGTACCTGATGCGGCGCATGGCCGAGCGGCCCTCCAACCTGTTCTTCTTCCTGCGCTCGCTGGCGACGAAGAACTGAGCCATGGGACATATCGCGATCCTGGGGGCCGGGGTGATGGGCGGCTCGCTGCTCTCCGCACTGCTGCGCTCCGGGCACCCGGTCACCGACGTGGTGGTCAGCGAGCCGATGGTCGCCAGCACCCGCGAGGTGGTGCAGGAGTATGCCGTGGCCGCGGACACCGCGGCGCAGGCGGCCCGTGGCGCCGACATCCTGGTCCTGGCGGTCAAGCCCCAGGACATGCCCGGTCTGCTCGCGGAGATCCACGACTCCATCGGCGCCGACACCCTGGTCATCTCGGTGGCGGCGGGCATCAGCACGGAGTACCTGGAGAAGCGGCTGCCGGCCAACACCGGGGTGGTGCGGGTGATGCCGAACACCCCAGCACAGGTGGATCAGGGGATGTCGGTGCTCAGCGCCGGCCGGCACTGCACGCCCGAGCACGTCGCCGAGGCGGAACGGTTACTGGGCACCTTCGGGCGGGTGCTGATCCTGGATGAGAAGCACCAGAACGCGGCGACCGCGATCAGCGGCAGCGGTCCGGCCTACATCTTCTACGTGACCGAGGCGATGATTGAGGCGGGCGTCCTGCTCGGGCTGCCGCGGTCCACGGCCTCGGAGCTGGTGGTGCAGACCCTCTTTGGTGCGGCCACCATGATCCGGGAGACCGGGGAGCACCCGAGCATCCTGCGCGAGCAGGTCTCCAGCCCCGGCGGCACCAGCGTTGCGGCGTTGCGGGCCCTGGAGGATCACCGGGTCCGGGCCGCGTTTCTGACCGCGATCGAGGCCGCGGCCCGACGAGCCGAGGAGCTGTCCGAGGGGGACTGAGCGAGTCGGACACCCACTGTTCATCGTGGCCCCCGTGGAGTCCCGACAGCGGGTTGTGCCAGAGTTAGGCCCATGAGTGAGATCAGTGTGCGTCTGCTAGACGAAGAGAACTGGGCTGAGTACCGCGATGTTCGACTGCGTGCACTGAAGGAATCTCCGGAGGCGTTCGTCGCCGCCGCCGAGGAGGAGGAGGGTTACCCGGAGAGCCGGTGGCGCGCCCGGATGAACCGCTCCCGGCGGCTGCTGGCCGAGGAGGACGACGCCGTCCTCGGCGTGGTGAGCGTCGGCAGCCACCAGATCGAGCAGGAGGGGGTCGGTGAGTTGTTCGGCCTGTGGGTCGACCCGGCTCGGCGCGGCACCGGGGTGGCCCGCAAACTCCTGGAGGCCGCCGCCGCGCAGGCCCGCGCCGATGATCTCAAGCACCTCGTCTACTGGGTCGGCACTGACAACGGACCGGCCGTCGCCTTCGCCAGCAGCTTCGGTTTCCGGCCCACTGACAGCCGCCGCCCGATGGAGATCCACGGCGTGGACGACGCCGAGGACGCAGAGGAAGTGGCCATGGTGCTGCCGCTGAGTAACTCCGCGGGGGTCCCCACCTCGCTGTGACCCATCCCCGGGTCAGGGACGGGCGGCCAGTTGCTCGATCAATTTGCTGGGCCCGGAGACGATCATGATGTGATGGCGCCCGACCTTGGTTTCCGGCACCGCGTGTGTGAAGTCCTCACCGGGAGCCTTCACCCCGACCACGGTCACGCCGTAGCGCTTGCGGATGTCAGTCTCGGCGAGGGTGAACCCGATCATCTCCTGCGGTGGGGTCATCTTGACGATCGCGTAGCCGTCCTCGAACTCGATGTAACCCTGCATCCGGTCATTGACCAGGTGCGCCACCCGGCTGCCGGACTCGGCCTCGG
>CAYVEH010000002.1:28618-54559 GCA_964450585.1 uncultured Ornithinimicrobium sp. | reverse complement strand
CACACCATCGCCGCCGCGTACAGCCTGCGGGGCCGCCCGGACGCGCGGGTCAGTGCCCCGCTCAGCTGGGACGAAGTGCCCGAGGTAGACCCCGCGGACTTCACGATCGTGACCATGCCTCAGCGGTATGCCGAGCTGGGTGACCTGCACTCCGGCATCGACGACGCGGTCTATGACCTGACTCCGCTGCTGGAGTGGGCGGACCGGGACGAGGCCGCGGGTGCCGAGCCGGTGCCCGACCCCGACGACTGACCCGACGTATGCCGTCGCCCGGGTCCGTGTGCCCGGGACAGTTCAAGGCCCCCGGTGCTGCACCGGGGGCCCTGACGGGCTGACGTGTGGATTCAGGCGTCAGCTCTCGCAGTTCTCCTCGTACCAGGTCTGCAGGTTCTCCGACGCCTCGGTCAGGCCGTCGGTGTCGACGTCCTCGATGTTGCCCGACTCCAGGGCATCCATCGCGTCCACGATCATCTGCATGTCGTCCTTGATCTCTTCAGGAGCGTCATCGGTCACGTCCTGCAGAGCCTTCTTGGCGGCCGCGGGGTCGTTCATGTCCAGGTCGGCGGCGACCTCCTTCTCGCAGAACTCCTTGGCGTCATCGCTCCCACCGCAAGCGGTCAGGGCCGGCACGAGCAGGGCGGCGGCCACGGCTCCGGTCAGTACACGCTTCATGTTTCCTCCCAATCAGACCGGTGCGGTGACGAATTGCCCCCTCGGGCACCGGTTTCCGGGCCACATCCTAAGGGAACACTGGGCAGATCTTGAACGCACGCTGAGTTGCCTCAACGGGACAAGGAGGCGTGCAGGGTGAGCGCCCGGACGTCGGACAGCGACGCCACCTGGTCCACCACGGCCCGCACCTGGAGCGCGTCCTGGCCGTGGCGGCGCGCCTGCTCACGTGCCTGGCGGTGCAGGGGGTCCATCGCCTCCGGGTGGTCGAGGAAGTGCTGGAACAGGTCACCGACCACCCCGCGTTGGCGCTCCATCAGGTCCCGTCGCTCGGTGCTGCGCATCACGAAGTGTGCCGCGGCGGCCTTCAACACCGCCGTCTCGGCCCGGACCGGGTCCGGCACCACCAGGTCGGCGGCATACCGGGTGAGTACTCCGTCGCCGTGCTGCTGGCGAGTGCTGTGTTCAACGGTGCTGACGAACCGGCCGATGAGCCGGCTGGTCATGTCCTTCAGCGCAGCCAGGTCGGCGCGGCTGCCGTGGTGGCGGCGCGGCACCCACCCGGAGTCCAGCAGCCGGTGCAGTGCCGCCCCGAGGGTGTCTTGGGTCAGGTCCGGGGCATAGGTCTCCTGGGCCACCGCGACCACGGCCGCTTGTTCCGGACTCGCCCACAGGGCAGCCGGGTCCAGTCGTCCGGAGGCGATGCCGTCCTCCACGTCGTGCACGCAATAGGCCACGTCGTCAGCCCAGTCCATCACCTGTGCCTCCAGGCACTGCCGCCCCGGCTCGGATGGTGCCCCGGCCCGGATCCAGGCGAAGACCTCCGCGTCGTCGGGGTAGACCCCGAACTTGCCCGTCGTCACGGGGGCCTGGCCACGAGCCCACGGGTACTTCGTGGCAGCATCCAGGCTGGCCCGGGTCAGGTTGAGGCCGGCCGGGCGGCCGTCCGCGTGGACACGCTTGGCCTCCAGCCGGGTGAGCACCCGCAGCGTCTGGGCGTTGCCCTCGAAGCCGCCGATGTCCACGGCCAGCTCATCCAGCGCGGCCTCCCCGTTGTGCCCGAAGGGCGGGTGGCCGATGTCGTGGGCCAGGCAGGCGGTGTCGACGACGTCGGCCGAGCAGCCCAGCGCGGCCCCGAACTCGCGTCCGATCTGAGCCACCTCCAGGGAGTGGGTCAGCCGGTTGCGGACGAAGTCATCGGTATCGGGTGAGACCACCTGGGTCGTCGCGGAGAGCCGGCGCAGACCCGCGGAGTGAATGACCCGGCCCCGGTCCCGGGCGAAGTCGTCCCGGTCCAGCCGTTTGTGAGCAGGGTCCTCGGCGACCCACCGCTGGCGGTCGTGTGCCGTGTAGCCCTGACCTGTCACGACCTGGAGCCTATGCCCCGGGGCGGACGACGCCGGCTTCGTAGGCGTAGACCACCGCCTGCGCCCGGTCGCGCAGCCCCAGCTTGGCCAGCACCTTGCCGACGTGCGTCTTGACGGTCTGCTCGGCCACGAAGAGACGCTGGCCGATTTCACCGTTGGACAACCCGGCCGCCACCAGCTCGAGGACCTCTCGCTCTCGTGGGGTGAGCGTGGCCAGTTCGGCGGTGGGGCGCACCTGGGAGCGTCGGCGGGTCACCTCCTCGATCAGCCGCCGGGTCACCGACGGCGCCAACAGCGCCTCCCCGGCCGCCACCAGGCGCACCGCTCGGATGAGCTCTTCGGCCGGGGCATCCTTGAGCAGGAACCCGCTGGCCCCCAGGCGCAGCGCCTCATAGACATAGTCGTCGATATCGAAGGTGGTCAGCATCAGCACCCGCGGTGCCGGCTCCAGGCGCCGGCCGACGATCTCCGCGACCGCCTCCAACCCGTTCAGCTGCGGCATCCGCACGTCCATGAGCACCACATCCGGGCGCAGGCGCACCACCTCGCGCACCGCCGCGGCACCATCGGCGGCATCGCCGACCACCTGCAGGTCCGGTTGGGCCGCCAGCAGCGCGCCGAACCCCTGACGCACCATGGCCTGGTCATCGGCGATGAGGACGCTCACCATGAGGACAAGCCTACGGTGGCCCGCGCCGGCAGACTGGCCTGCACCACCCAGGTGCCGTCGCCGGCCGGTCCGGCCTCCAGCCTGCCGCCCACCGAGGCCGCGCGTGCCGACATCCCCGGTATGCCGTGCCCACCGCTGCCGGAGGTCTCTCCCGCAGCCCGCTGGTCACCCAGGGCACTGGTGATGCGGACCTGCACCTGCTCGGCATACTCCACCGCGACTCGCACGCCAGCCCCGGGGGCATGTCGTGAGGCGTTGGCCAGGGACTCCTGCAGCACGCGGTAGAGCACCATCGCGGTGGCCGGGCCCGGCTCGGTCTCCCCTGTCACGGTCCAGCTCAGGTCGACGCCAGCCTCGCTCGTGGAGCGGAGCAGGCGAAGCACGTCGTCGGCACCCGGTTGGGGCGCCTGGTCGGGGGCATGGTCCTCGCTGCGCAGCACCCCCAGCATGGCGCGGACCTCGTTGAGCGCCTCGCGCGCCTGACCGGCCACCGACTCGAACTCGGCGGCGACCTCCGGCGGCAGACCGCCGAGCCGGTACTGGGCGGACTGGGCCTGCACCACCACCATCGACATCCGGTGAGCGACCACGTCGTGCAGGTCCCGGGCGATCCGGGTGCGTTCCTCGGCCAGCACGGCCCGGGCCTGCTCGATCTCCGCGCGCCGTGTCTGCTCGTCAGCACGCTGCGCCTGCTCGGCGGCCTCCCGCCGGGAACGGAAGAGTCCGCGCAGGAGCAACCCGAGACCTACGAAGGCCGCTGCCCCGAACACCCACCCGGGGCTCATGGTCCCGGGCATGTGGGCCAAGAAGAGGAAGGCCGTGCCGATGAAGACCAGGCCCACCCGGGCCGGGGACTCGATCACTCCTACCGCGATGAGGATTGCCAGGAGCACCAGGAAGGAGCTGATCTGCCAGGGGAAGCCCTCCCCGACATCTGGGGGCAGCGGCGAGAAGACCAACGGGATGACAGCCCCCGGGATCACCCATAACAACCAGCCGAGGAAGGGCGCCACACGCAGGCACAGCAGCGGCAGCACGCCCAGGGCGGCCATGACGGGCCACAGCCCTCCGGGCACCTCATGGGTCAGTCCGACCGTCGGCCAGGCGATCGCCATCAGCAAGGCTGTGGCCAACCAGGTGAGGACCGTGCTGTGCCGCGTGACAAAGTCGAGGCCGCGCGTAGTCACCCACCGCGCAGGGCGTACCACCACCCAGGTGACCGGACGGACGGTGACCCACCCCAGGCCCCGGCCGAGCCCGCGGACGGCCCGTCCCAGTGAACTCATACGTTGACCGTAACCATGGCCGGGCCCAGCGGTGTCATACCTCAGGGTGAGTTCCGCCCCGTTCTGCCGGGTGAGCGCAGCTCCGGGGTGCGCCGTGCCGGTCGCTGCAGATTGGCTCCGTCGGGGGATCTGCTAGGGCACGACCGATTTCTAGCGTCATCAGCATGTTCACCACGACCACGCGCACCCCGCCTCCGGTGCTGTCCACGCTGACCGTCGGGGCTGCCCTGCTCCTGTCGATGATCCCCTCGTTGCTGCCCCGCGCGCCGTTCACCCAGGGCGTGTTGAGCGGCGTCCTGGTCCTCGTGGCCCTGGCAGTGCTGCACCTGGTGGGCTCGGTCGCCGGTCGGCATCCCCGCGCCCGGGACCGGAAGGTGTCGGCGCCGACGCGGTGGATGGTTCTGGCTGGCACCGGCACGGCGGCGCTCCTCGCGGCGGGCCTGGCCCAACTGGCCACGTCAGCCCGGGCCGTCGACCTGGCGATGGCGGGGCCCGGTCCGGCCTACTGGCTGGCCGCGGGTTGCTGGGCCCTGGCGGTGATCGGGCTGGGCGTGGGGACGGTCCGGGTGTCCCGCCGCCTGGCCCGGGTTACCTGGCGTCGCACGCCGCGACCCCTGGCTGCTGCGTTGCTGGCCGGAGTGGTGGTCACCAGCGCCGCCGCGGGCGGGATCGATGTGTTGCAGCCGCTGCGTCAGGGCCTCAGCCCGGAGCATGTGATGCTGCAGGACTCCCCGGTCGGGGCCAGCCGGTCCTTCGTCCGGGCCACCGAGGCAGCGACGCCGCAGGCGGGGGCCGAGTTGGCGGTGCAGCGGATGGTGGCCGACGACGGCCTGGAGCGCTCGGCCATCATCATCGAGCTACCGACCGGCAGCGGCTGGGTGAACCGGGTGGCGGTGCAGGCGTTTGAGGACCAGTTCGACGGTGATGTGGCGGTGGTCTCGGCCCAGTACGGTGACCTGCCCAGCTGGTGGAGTTTCCTGCTCGATCAGGACCCGGCGATCCGCTCGGCGCAGGCACTGGTGCACGGTGTCCTGGAGCAGGTGGCCGCACTGCCGGAGGCGGAACGGCCGGAGGTCTACGTGCACGGAGAGTCCCTGGGTGCGTTGGCCGGGCAGGAGGCGGTCCGGCAGGTTGATCCACAGCAGCTCTGCGGCGTGCTGTGGTCCGGCTCCCCCGGTGGCTCGGTGACCGGTCACCCCCGCGAGCGCAGTCTGCTCAACGCAGACGACCCGGTCGGCTACCTGTCGAGCGACACCGCCCTCACCGAGCCGGTTGACTGGCCGACCCTCTGGGTGCCCGGGTTGAGCTACGGCACGACCGTGCTGGACCTGGCGGCCTCACTGTCGCCCGACACCGGCCATGGCCATCGGTATGGCACCGAGCAGGACTGGACGCTGCCGTCCTGCTGATCAGGGGTGAGTGGTCCCGACCTGTGCGCCGGTCTCCGCGGAGCGGCGCCCAATGAGCATCGTGACGACTCGGCGGGCACCGGTCACCAGCACCGGCAGCAGCGGCCGTGGTGGTACCTCGGCATACCCGCCCTCGGCCAGACCTGCCTGCCGCTCGAAGAACGAGAAGGAGGCCCGGTCCCCGGTGCGCAGCCAGGACCAGGCGACGGAGCCGGCGTAGAGCGGCAGGAAGGGTAGGCCCAGGCAGGCCATCCACTGCCAACTGTGCACCTCCTCGTGAGCCAGCAGGTGCGGCCGGTGCGCGCACAGGTCGTCGATGTCGTGACGGGTGATGACCACGTCCCCGACGGTGAAGGCACCGCCGGTCGGGAACCGCCACCGGTAGTGCTCGGCCAGATAGAGCCGTCGCGGTCCGCGCCGCAGCTCGGCCCGGCCGGCCCGGGCCAGGCTCAACCCGAGGACCGTCGATCCATTCACCCAGTTGAGCCAGTGCCGCAGATGCACCGAGAGCGGGGTCTGTGCCGGTGCCGTCGGGGCGAGGGCCGCCAGCTCACCATGGACAGGACAGTTCATGAGCACCCAAACTATCGTGGGGTGATGTGCCGCAACATCCGACCGTTGAACAACTTCGAGCCTCCCGCGACCAGTGAGGAGGTGCATGCCGCCGCCCTGCAGTACGTCCGCAAGATCGGCGGGGCCACCAAGCCCTCCCAGGCCAACCAGGCCGCCTATGACCAGGCCGTTCGGGTCATCGCCGCAGCCAGTCAGGAGCTGCTGGACTCCTTGGTGACCTCGGCCCCACCGAAGAACCGTGAGGAGGAGGCCGCCAAGGCCCGAGCCCGGTCGGCGGCCCGGTTCGCCAGTTGACCAGCAGGCCGTAGGCTTCCTGGTGTGTCCGATCTGCTGATTGACCCCGCCGAGCTGGCCACCCTGCTGTCCGCCGAGGACCCGGACGAGCGGCCGGTGCTGCTCGATATCCGATGGAGCCTGGGCAGCTCGGCCGAGGAGCACCGCGCTGAGTACCTGGCTGGCCACCTGCCGGGGGCTGCCTTCGTGGCGATGAAGCCGGGCCTGGCTGCTGAGCCGGCCGATGACGGTCGGGGTGGTCGGCACCCGATGCCGGTCCTGGCCGACGCCCAGGAGGCCTTTCGGACCGCGGGCGTCACCGACACCCGACCGGTCGTGGTCTATGACGGTGCCAGCTCCCTGGGCGCGGCCCGAGCGTGGTGGTTGTTGAACTATTACGGCAAGGATGATGTCCGGGTCCTGGATGGTGGGTATGCGGCCTGGGTGGCGGCCGGTCAGCCGACCGACACTGGCGAGGCGACCGTAGAGCGCGGCGACATCGTGCTCACCCCGGGCGGTCGTCGCCTGCTGGATGCCGACGGGGTCGAGCACTACCTGGATCGTCACCAGGTCGTCGACGCCCGTCCGGCCGACCGGTTCCGGGGGCAGCACGAGACCATCGACCCGGTGGCCGGCCACATCCCCGGCGCACTCAGCATCCCGGCCCTGCAGAATGTCGATGACTCCGGCCGCTTCCTGACCGCTGACGACCTGGAGTTGCGGTTCACCGCCCGCGGTCTGCGCCCTGACCAGCGGACGGCCATCTACTGCGGGTCTGGCGTGCAGGCCTGCCACATGGCACTGGCTATGGAGGCCTCCGACATCGGCGTGTACGACCCGGCCATCTACATCGGCTCCTGGAGTGACTGGATCACCGACCCGGAGCGCCCTATCGCCACCGGCCCCTGACCTGGGCTCACTCACCGATGGTGGCCGGGCAGTCCTCCGGTAGCTCGACCGCCATCGCATCCCGCTGGGCCTGCGCCGCCCGCGCCCGACCGAGGTTCCACCCCAGCAGATCATCGTCGATCGCCGGCACGCCGGGACGGGCACAGCGGGCCAGGTCCTGCGGCAAACCGTCAATGATCGTGGCGGTGGCATCCGGACCGAGGGAGGACAGATAGTCCAGGTCGAGGCGACCGGTCTGCTCGAACCGCTCGATATTGCGCTGGGCCACCCACGCCTCGGGGTTCGCGAGCCCGATCACCAGCAAGAACGCCGCCCCGGTGGCCAGGGCGGCCCGTGGGAGCCAGCGCCACGACCACCGCAGGCCGCCCGCCATCACCATGACGACGATCAACCCGAGCCACAGCTCGAACGCATCGACCAGCACCCGCAGCACGGTGTAGCCGTAGGCCTGCTGGTAGAGCGCCATCCGGTTCAGCGCCGAGCCCACCACGACCAGGGTCAGCACGCACAGCACCCCCAAGGTGAGACGCACCAGCTGCTGCTGGGCCCGGGTCGCGCTGGGCGCCTTGCGCACCGTGATCGCGATGGTCAGCAGTGTCAGCAGGGTCGCCACGACCAGTTGGGCGAAACCCTGGTGGACGTACTCGGCATAGGTTAGGCCGGTGGTGCGACGCAGGTAGCCGTGCCCGCCGAACAGGGCGGCCGCCTGGGCGGACAGGAAGCCCAGGAAGGTGGCGATCACAACGGCCACCGGCACCAACCACTCCCAGGTGCGCTGGACGGCCCGGGCCTGCCCCAGCCCGACGGTCTCCACCCGGGGAGGGTTCAACCCCAGGTAGCAGGCGGCCAGGACGGTACCACCGACCATGAACCAGGTGAATGCCCGCAGGACCAGCGAGTCGGCGATCTGGATGTCCGGCAGGATCCCGGAGACCCAGCTACCGAACAGCGCGTCGCCGGAGGCGAACAGACCCACGAAGAGCACCAGCAGCACGAGGGAGACCGCCGCGGTCCGCAGCACCGGCCACACCACATGGTGGCGGCTGGTCGCCGTCAGGGTGCGGCCGAGCAACGGCAGCCCCCGCAACCCGCTCAGCACCCAGGAGGCGGCCCCAGCGATCATCGCCGACGGACGGTGCGCATCGGTGAGGGCGGTCGTCACCAGCACCGCTGCGGTCAGCACCGCCAGGACCGAGAGCCACTCGGCGGCACGGAGCAGCAGGAGCAGGCCCAGCCCGAGGCACAGGACGGCGCTGAGCAGGGTCCACCGACGCCGGCGGTGGATCGACACCCACAGCACCAGGCCCCCGGCACTGACCAGCACCAGGAAGGTGCCCAGGCCCAGTGGTTGCTCGGGCAGAATGAGGGCGGCTAGCAGGCCGATGGCCAGGGAGGCGAAGAGCGCCGACGGCGCAGTCCGCAGGCCGCTCCGCTCCGGCCAGTAGCTACCGAACATTGACTCGATCACCGAGGTGCTGGAGGCGATCCCAGCAGGCGCCGGCCCGGTCGGATGGTCACCGACGCTCATCCACCGGTGCTCGGACAGTGGGGCTGCAGGAGTCCGGGTCGGTCCCTCGTCGGTGGCTGCACCCGTCTCGCCCGCGGACCGCTGCGCCGGCCGTGGCTTTGCCGGAGCGTTGCTCGGCGAGTTCGCCGGCTCCAGCGGTAGTTCGACCCGCAGCCGGGCCCCGGGCTGCTCCTCGGTGGGGGGCAGGGCGCTGATCGAACCTCCGTGCAGCTGGCACGCCCAGCTGGCGATGGCCAGGCCCAGCCCGGTGCCACCCCCGCTGCCATCGGCCGACCCGAAACGGCGGAAGAGCGTCTCGGCCTGCTCGACAGAGATGCCGGGCCCCTGGTCCGTCACCTCCAGGAACCAACGGTCCTGGGCCGGCAGGAGTCCGGCCTGCAGGCCGACCACGCCCTGGTGCGGGCTGTGCCGGGAGGCGTTGTCCAACAGGTTGGCCACCACCTGGCGAAGACGTGCCGGGTCCGCCTGCACCCGCAGGTCCACAGGGTCGAGGGTGACCCGATAGCTCACCGGACGCCCGGACACCTCCGACTCCCGGACAGCCTCCTGGAGCAGCTCCGCCACCTCGATCTGCTCCAGCTGCAGCGCCACGCCGGCACCACCGACCCGGCTGACATCGAGCAGGTCCTCCACCAGGGCACTCAACCGCTCGGACTGGTTGAGGGCAGCGGCCAAGGCCGCATCATCGGGGGTGACGATGCCATCGACCAGGTTCTCCAGCAGCGCCCGCTGCCCGGCCAGGGGGGTGCGCAACTCGTGGGAGACGGTGGCTATCAGTTGCCGTCGTTGCTGGTCGGCCGATGCCAGATCCGTGGCCATGGTGTTGAACGCCCGGCCCAACTGGCCCACTTCGTCGGCTGAGGTCGCGCTGACCCTGGCTCGATAGTCGCCACGGGCCATCTGAGCCGTGGCGGCCGTCATCTCCCGCAGCGGGGCAGTCATACCGCGAGCAAGCCACTGGGTGACCCCGAGGGCGGCGGCCAGGGTCACCGGCAGCGTCAGCCAGGCCGGCACGCCGGCTCGGGTGCCGATCTGCAGCACCACGGTGGCGGCGAGGATGCTGAGGGCTACCAGCAGACCGATCTTGACCTTGATGGACCCCACCGGGTCCAACGGGCGGTCCTGACACAGGTCCGCCATGGCTCAGCCCTCCAACGCGTAGCCGACACCGTGCACGGTGCGCACCCGCTCGGCACCGATCTTGGCGCGGAGCGACTTGATGTGGCTGTCCAGGGTGCGGGTGCCGCGGGCGTCGGCCCACCCCCACACTCCCGACATCAGCTCCTCGCGGGACTGGACGACGCCGGGGTGCGCGGCCAGGGCGGCGAGCAGGTCGAACTCCAGCGGCGTCAGATGGATCTCCCGGTGGTCGACGCGCACTCGCCGACTGCCGTGGTCCAGGTGGAGGTCCCCGACGGTGACGAGGGCCTGCGGGCTGTCAGCCAACTGGGCGGCGCGCTCCACCCGGCGGAGCAACGCCCGCACCCGGGCGACCACCTCCCCCATCCGGAACGGCTTGGTCAGGTAGTCGTCCGCGCCGACCCCCAGGCCGACCAGCACGTCGGTCTCCTCGACGCGCGCGGTCAGCATCATCACCGGCACCGGACGCTCGGCCTGGATCCGGCGGCAGACCTCGAGCCCGTCGTAACCGGGAAGCATGACATCGAGCAGCACGACGTCCGGGCGGTGCTGGGCGCTGGCTGCCACCGCCTCCGGACCGTCATAGGCACGGACCACAGAGAACCCCTCCGCGACCAGCCGATCGGAGAGGGCCTGGTTGATGGTGCGGTCGTCCTCGACGACCAGCACGGTGGGCTGACCCGCAGCGCTCTGACTCATACCCTCGACAGTAGAAGCAGTCTCCTGCAGCACGGGCGTCCGACGTGTGCAGAAAGTGTGAAGATCTCGCCCGCGTGGTCAGCCAGTCGGTCAGTCCGCGTGGTCAGCCAGTCGGTCAGTCCGGCCGGTCAGCCGCCGTCGGTGACCAGGCCCTCGGCGCCGGCGACCCGGGAACGCTGGCCCCGGCTGAGCTCCCGAGAGTCCAGCCAGCCCTCGGGCAGCGCGACCACCCGGGAGGAGCCGGCTCGGCCCCGTTGGCCCTCGGCGGCATCGCCGGGCCACGGCATACTGCCATCCAACCCGGCGATCAGGTCGTCCAGCGCCGCCAGGGAGGTCACCAGCGCCAACTGGTGCCGGAAGGCGCCACCGACCGGGAAGCCCTTGAAGTACCAGGCGATGTGCTTGCGGATGTCCCGGCACCCCTTGCTCTCGTCCTGGTGGAAGTCGACCAGGTACTCCGCATGCCGGCGCAGGGTCGCGGCCACCTCCCCCAGGGTCGGGGTGATGCGCAGCTGCGAGCCGGCGAAGGCGGCCGCCAGATCGGCGAACAACCAGGGCCGGCCCAGGCAGCCGCGGCCGACCACGACGCCGTCGCAGCCGGTCTCGGCCACCATCCGCAGAGCATCCTCGGCGGCCCAGATGTCGCCATTGCCCAGCACCGGGATGGAGGTCACCGCCTGCTTGAGCTGGGCGATCCGGGACCAGTCCGCCTGTCCGGAGTAGGCCTGGCTGGCGGTGCGCGCGTGCAGGGCCACGGCCGCGGCGCCCTCGTCCTCGGCGATGCGCCCGGCCTCCAGGTAGGTGATGTGGTCGTCGTCGATCCCGACCCGCATCTTGACCGTCACCGGCACCTCGTAGGGGCGGGCCGCCCGGACGGCTGCGCAGACCACGCCGCGGAACAGGTCGGTCTTCCACGGCAGGGCGGCCCCGCCACCCTTGCGGGTGACCTTGGGCACCGGGCACCCGAAGTTCAGGTCGATGTGGTCGGCCCGGTCCTCCGAGACCAGCAGGTCCACCGCACGCCCGACGGTGGCCGGATCCACCCCGTAGAGCTGGATGGAGCGCGGCTGCTCCTCCGGGTCGTGCTCGATGAGTTTCATCGAGACCGGGGTGCGCTCCACCAGGGCGCGTGAGGTGATCATCTCGCTGACGTACAGCGAGGTGGCCCCGGTGGCCGGCTGGCCGACCGCACCGGCCTCCCGGCAGAGTCGCCGGAAGGCCCGGTTGGTGATCCCCGCCATCGGCGCCAGCACCACCGGTGAGTCGATGGTGTGCCTGCCGATCTGCAACGCGGGCAGCACCCGGGCGGGCTGGTCGGGGGCCTCCTGGGACCGGGGCGGGTGTGTGGTGACAGTCATCTCGCGGCCCATTGTCCCACCGATGGGCCGGCGGGCCCCAAAATTAGGCGGTCTGCCCCTCGTGGGCGCCTTCGCCGATCTCCTCCACCAGTTTGGCGTTGAAGGCCGGCAGGTCGGCCGGGGTGCGACTGCTCACCAGCCCCTGGTCCACCACGACCTCCTCATCAACCCAGGTGGCACCGGCGTTGCGCAGGTCCGTCTTCAGGCTGGGGTAGGAAGTCAGGGTGCGGCCGCGGGCGACCTCGGCGTCGGTGAGGATCCACCCGCCGTGGCAGATCACGCCCACCGGCTTGCCGGCGTTGAAGAAGGCCTTAGTGAAGGCCACCGCGGACTCACTCATCCGCAGCTTGTCCCCGTTGGCGACTCCCCCGGGCAGCACCAGGGCGTCGAACTGGGCCGGGTCCGCCTCCGCCGCGGCCTGGTCCACGGTCGCCTCGTGACCGTTCTTGCCGGTCAGCGTGCCGGACTCCGGGGACACCAACACCGCCTGGGCACCGGCCTGGGTCACCGCCTCCCAGGGCGAGGTGAGTTCACTGTCCTCGAACCCGTTGGTGAGCAGGAAGGCCACCGTCTTGCCGTTCAGTGTTGCCGCCATGATCTCTCCTTGTGCTCGGGGTCTGTGGATGCTTCCCACGGTAGTCAGCGGTCCCGGACCGAGCACTGTGGGAGCCGACCCCGACCAGCCCGGCCCGTCGGGCGCCCGGCTCAGGTGTGCACCGTCAGGTCGGCGCGTGCGGCGGTGCCGTCCGGGCCGAACAGGGCTCGCTCCTGGGCGGTCCACCGGTCCCAGTGCGGTGCGAAGGTGTCGCCGTCGCGTTCGATCCCCCGTTGCCGGCGCACCTGCTCGTCGGCGTCCACCCAGACGCGCAGGCCGGCAAACTCCCCGGCTCGACCGACCGAGCTGCCGCACCCTTCCAGCACCAGCAGGTCGGTGGGTTCCACCCGGGCCGTCGACCCCCAGCCCTGGTGCTGCCAGTCCCAGACCCGGTATGCCGCGGGCTCACCGTGGGAGAGCGGCTCCAGCACCTGGTCGGTCACCAGGTCGACGGCCTCGGCCAGGCCGTCCCAGCCGGGGTAGAGCTCATCCATGTGCACCAGGGGGCAGCCCAGGTCCTGGGCGACCGCCTCGGCCAGGCTGGTCTTGCCGGCGCCGCTGGGCCCGTCGATGGCGATGACCGTGACCGCGCCGCGGGCCGGGGCTGTCTCCGCTGCCTCGACGATCCGTGTCACCGCGGCCTCGTCGACGGGCGTCTCGTCGACCACGGGGCCGTCTCGCGCGGGACGCCCGAGGAATCTGAGTGCGTGGTCGATGAGGCCGGCACAGGGCAGGGTCGACAGCGCCTCGAGGGGCACCCACCGTGCCTCATCGGTTGAGCCGTTCTCCTCATCGGTGAGCTCACCGGAGCTCGGGGTTGCAGAGTAGATCAACTGGACCAACAGCAGCGGGCGGTCTGCCGGTGACATCCGGTCCGTGGAGGGCACAACCTCGGTGGCGCTGCCGAGCAACTCCCCCAACTGCACGGCATACCCGGTCTCCTCAGCGACCTCCCGGACCACCGCCTGCTCGCAGTTCTCGTACGGCTCGAGGCCGCCGCCCGGGAGCGTCCAGCAGGGCCGCAGGTGCCGGCCATTCGGAGCGCTGAAGCCGCTCCAGTGGGCGAGGAGCACCTGGCCGTCCTGCTCGATCCACGCGTAGCAACCCACCCTGGTGTCGACGTCCACCAGCCCACCGTAGGTGAGAGCCACTATGTCCTGCATCGACAGGGTCAGAGCCCAGCCGATGCAGGACACAAGCCGCTTCACCGGAGACGGTCCGGGTCGGCGCACTCCTCCAGGCGGTGGTCAGCGCAGCTGGTCGCCCAGGAGCTGCTCGAAGGGCGTGACGTCCTGCTCACCCAGTCGGTCGACTTTGCCGACCTCGTCGACGGCGGGGGCGGTGAACCCGGGGACCGCCCCGGAGGTGGCCACCAGCAGCGCACCCAACTCAGCGGCCGCTCGGGCCACCCGACGCTCCAGACCGTCCTCAGCCGTGCCCGGCGCGCCGCCGAAGTCCTCGGTGGCCGCAAAGACGCCGGTGGGCACGACCACCGCCCGCAGGTAGCTGAACAGGGGTCGCAGCGCATAGTCCAGCACCAGCGAGTGCCGCGGGGTGCCGGCGGTGGCGGCGATGAGCACCGGTGTGCCGGTGAGCGCATCGTTGTCCAACAGATCGATGAACGACTTGAACAGACCCGAGTAGGACGCGGTGAACACCGGGGTGACCGCCACGACCGCATCAGCGGAGGAGACCGCGGTCAGGGCATGGCGCAGGTTGCTGGGTGGCATCCCGGAGACCAGGTGATCGGCGATCTCCCGGGCCAGTCCCCGCAGCTCGATGACCTCCACCTCCAGGCCCTCACCGCGAGCGGTGACCTCCCGCTGCACCGCGCCACTGATCCGGTCGGCCAGCATCCGGGTCGAGGACGGCACGCTCAGGCCGGCCGAGATGACCACCAGGGTGCGTGCCATCAGTTGCTCCCGACCGTGACCCGGCCCCGCGGGCCCATGGCGGCGTTGGGGTGCTGCTCACCGGCCGCCACCAGGCTGGCGTGGGTGGGCGGGTCGGTGGGGACGTCCGCCGGACGGCGTGCCTCAAACTCCTTGCGCAGCACCGGCACCACCTCCGTTCCGAGGATCTCGATCTGCTCCAGGACCACGTCGGTGGGCAGGCCGGCGTGGTCCATCAGGAAGAGCTGACGCTGGTAGTCACCGACCGCGTCGGCAAAGCCTAGGGTCCGCTCGATGACCTGCTGCGGGCTGCCCACGGTCAGCGGCGTGGCCCGGGTGAACTCCTCCAGGCTGGGGCCGTGCCCATAGACCGGGGCCACGTCGAAGTACGGGCGGAACTGCTTGACCGCGTCCTGGCTCTTCGGGGCCATGAACACCTGGCCGCCCAGCCCGACGATGGCCTGGTCGGCACGGCCGTGGCCGTAGTGCTCGTACCGACGCCGGTACAGGTCCACCATCCGGGCGGTGTGGTCCATCGTCCAGAAGATGTTGTTGTGGAAGAAACCGTCGCCGTAGTAGGCGGCCTGCTCGGCGATCTCCGGGGACCGGATGGAGCCGTGCCACACGAACGGCGGGACACCGTCCAGCGGCCGAGGGGTGGAGGTGAAGCCCTGCAACGGGGTGCGGTACTTGCCCTCCCAGTTGACCACGTCCTCGCGCCAGAGCCGCCGCAGCAGGTGGTAGTTCTCCACCGCCAGCGGAATGCCGTTGCGGATGTCCTGACCGAACCAGGGGTAGACCGGGCCGGTGTTACCCCGGCCCATCATCAGGTCCACCCGTCCACCGGACAGGTGCTGCAGCATGGCGTAGTCCTCGGCGATCTTCACCGGGTCGTTGGTGGTGATCAGCGTGGTCGAGGTGGACAGCTGCAGGGTGCTGGTCTGTGCAGCCAGGTAGCCCAGGAAGGTCGTGGGCGAGGAGGCGATGAACGGAGGGTTGTGGTGCTCGCCGGTGGCGAACACGTCCAGCCCGACCTCCTCGGCCTTCAGCGCGATCTTGACCATGTCCTGGATGCGCTGGGCCTCGGTCGGGGTCCTGCCGGTCGTCGGGTCAGTGGTGATGTCGCTGACGCTGAAGATGCCGAACTGCATCGGTACTGCCTTCCCACGGGCCGACCAGGCGCCGGCTGGCTGATTGAATGCTCAATCGACGTAACAGCGCGGTGGTCAGATCCATTCCAGGGCAGCAACCCCGTCGGGCGCCGGGCAGTGGCGGGTCAGCTGACCTGCAGCTCTCCCATCTCGTCCCAGCCCTCCCCCGCAACCTGGCGAGACACGATCTTGGGCGTGGCGCGCAGGTACTGCGGGAACTCCGCACGCATCCGGGCGAAGTGCTCGGACTGCACGTGTGGCGCGGCGCCATCATCAGTGAAGCCCTCCACCAGGACGTACTCGGTGGGATCAGTCAGACTTCGTGACCACTCGAACCACAGATTGCCAGGCTCGGCCTGGGTCGCCTCGGTGTAGGCCCGGACCAGCTCGGGCCACTGCTCGGCATACTCGGGCTTGACAGGGAACTTGACGACGATGAAGTACACGATGGCCCTTTCAGTCAGTGGTCGTTCCGCCCATCCAAGCACCCGCCCACGTCCAAGCCCGCTCAGGGCAGGTCCACGGGGTACACCTGCAACAACCGTTGCTCCTGATCGGTGACGATCCTCACCGTGGGAGCGCCTCCCGCCGTTATCTCGCCGGTGAACCAGTCGGTCACATCCACACAGGGAGCCAGGTGCAGGCCCACCCCGGGCTCGGCAGCGACGTCGTGCAGGAGACACCGGGTGCGCTCGGTGAGGGTGTACTCGGTGGGGGATGGATCGGCCACTCCCTCCTCCGTGCGCACCTGGTCCGCGGTGTCACTCGTGAGGAGCAGGCGATCGGTGGAGGCCTTCTGGACCCGGGCATCCAGCATGACGGGCTGGAGACCTTCAGGATCGGTGTCGATGCCATCCAGCACGCTGCCCAGGTCCAGCCTGCGCTCCAGGATTCCTTCCTGGGCGCTGACAGACGTGGCCAGGGCGCCGCCACCGTCCGGTGTCCGGATCCACCAGGCCTCGAGCCGGAAGCGCTGAATCGCGCCGTCGACCGTGCATTCGCCCTCCCAACGGTGCCACTCGGCCCGGAACGGACCTGCCTGTACGGTCCCGGTCTCCGGTGCACCCACGGTCACACCGTCGCCCAGTTGCTCGCCATTCGCGCCGGATGGAGCCTGGTCCGGGTGACAGGCCACCGCGCTGACGTCCCCGGTGAGCAACTCCGCCAGGCCCGGACGAGTCTGCTCGGTCAGGCCACTGGTCACCGTCACCCCGGTGCACGCCTGCGTCGGGTCCGTCGCACCGCCCTCGGGCACCAGGCAGGTGGTGACCGTCCCTTCGGTCCGGGCCCCCTGATAGATCGACTGCCATCCTTGGGGAAGGGCCAGGCTCAGACCACCACCCAGCGGCGTCGACTCGCTCGTCTGCTCCGGTGCTTGCTCTGCCCCGGACTCCTCGGACTGCGGCACCATTACGGAGAAGAACAGGTCATCGTCCGCCGCCTCCCAGGCGGTGGTCAGCCTGACCCGGTGCCCAGTCAGCGCCTGCGCCCAGTAGTCCCCGGCTTGCTGCACCCCGGCCGGGCAACCCTGGTCCTGCACCTCCACCGCCTCGACCTGATGACCTCCAAACCTCTTGACGGCTGTCTCGACGATCACCCGACCGCAATCGCCGATCTCCAGCACCATGGTGCCTTCCTGCCCCGGTGGGAAGGTGAGCACCGTGGGGGTGGAGGAGCCGATCACGTCAGCGAGCGGAGCCGTGCTGGAGGTCACCTCCTGCAGCGACCATGTCGTGCCTACCAACTCGGTCGCCGGAACGCTCTCGGCGGGGTCCCGGTCGCCAAGCGTGACATCGCCCTGCGGGACGAAGCGGAAGATCTCAGCGCTGGTCATGGCAGTGGTCCCCTCATCGGTGGGGCCGGCAGGCACGTGCCGCTCGAGGTCGCTGCCTGGGAGGAGGGCGACCGCAAGAACCGCAGCCACCGCGGCCACCAGGACGGTCACCAGTCCACGGCGACGAGATTGCCCACGCTGCTCCATCGCTTCCTGCCAGGAGGACTCGGCGAAGTCTCGCAGGCTGTCCACATCGGCAGCCTCGCGCAGGATCCGGCCCGCTGCGGCGTACTGTTCGCGACTGCTCTCACGCTCGGTGCTCATCGCTCTGCTCCTCGATCCAGCCGCTGTGTCTCGCGCGACTCGGCCACGTCCCACACCGGCCCCAGCAGCTCACGCATCCGGACCAGCGCCGTATGGGTCTGGCTCTTCACGGTGCCGACGCTGACCCCCAGGACGTCGGCCGTCTGCTCCTGAGTACGGTCTTCGAGGAACCGCAGCACCAAGACCGCCCGCTGCTTCGGCGTCAACTGCTGCAGGGCGTCGCGCACATCTGCACGAGCCTCCCAGGCGGGACCGAACTGCAAGGTCGGCTGATCCGGCACCTCGTCGGTGATCACCTCGAGGCGCGTCCGCCGCCACCGCGTGATGTTGTCGTTGTAAAGGATCCGGCGCACATAGGCGTCGGGCCGGTCCCTCCCCACACGGCGCCAGTGTCGCGCCAACTTCACCAGGGCTTCCTGGAGGAGGTCCTCGGCCTGGTGCGCGTCTCCGCACAGCAGTACTGCGATCCGCAGCAGGTGGGCCTGCCGACCACGCACGTACGCCGTAAAGTCGGGGTCGGCCTGCGCCATCGCCCGCCTCCTCGGTGTCGCCATGTGCGGACCCCGTGCCGGGCCCTACCTGGTGAACCGAGTGTGACAGTCAAACCGTTGGGGGTTGGCTGAAATCCGTGCTCTGGGCGCGCCGTCCCTCACTGATGGGGAGCCTGCCATTGGGTGAGCACCAGCGGCCCGTCCGCAGTCAACGCCACGGTGTGCTCGCTGTGCGCCGACCGAGAGCCGTCCTTGCTGCGCAAGGTCCATCCGTCGGCATCGGTGTAGATCTCGTCGGTGCCGGCCATCAGCCAGGGCTCGATCGCGATCACCAGGCCGGGCTGCAGCCGCAGGCCCCGGCCAGCCTTGCCGTCGTTGGGAACGTGTGGGTCGCCGTGCATGGTGCGGCCTACCCCGTGGCCACCGAACTGGAGGTTGACCCCGAAGCCGGCCTGCCGGCATACCGACCCGATGGCGGCCGACACGTCACCCAGCCGGCCGCCGGGCTGCAGGGCCGCGATGCCCGCCGTCAGGGCCTGCTCCGTGGTCTCGATCAGTCGCAGGTCCTCAGGACGGGCCCGGCCCACGACGAAGGAGACCGCCGAGTCGGCCACCCACCCGTTGATCGAGACCGCGAAGTCCAGGCTGAGCAGGTCGCCGTCGGCCAGGACATAGTCGTGCGGCAGGCCGTGCAGCGCGCCGTCGTTGACCGAGGTGCAGATGACCTTGCCGAAGGGCATGGCCCCGAAGCTGGGGTGGTAGTCGACGTAGCAGCTGGTCGCACCGGCCCGCGCGATCAGCTCGGTGGCCCGCGCATCGATCTCCAGCAGGTTGGTGCCCACGGTGGTTTCCTCGCGCAGCGTGGCCAGGGTCTCGGCCACGAAGCGGCCCGCCGGCCGCATCGCCTCGACCTCGCGGGGCGTGAAGTGCTCGATCACCGTTGGTCAGCAGCCGATGAGCCGCTGGGCCAGGTAGCCCTCGACCTGGTCCAGGCTGATCCGCTCCTGGCTCATCGAGTCCCGCTCGCGGACCGTGACTGCCTGGTCCTCCAGCGTGTCGAAGTCGACGGTCAGGCAGAACGGGGTGCCGATCTCGTCCTGACGGCGGTAGCGGCGCCCGATGGCTCCGGCGTCATCGAAGTCCACCATCCAGTGCTGCCGCAGCCGGGCGGCCAGGTCGCGGGCCTTGGGGGTGAGGTCGGCGTTGCGGGACAGCGGCAGCACTGCGGCCTTGACCGGGGACAACCGCGGGTCCAGTCGCAGTACGGTCCGCTTGTCCACCCCGCCCTTGGTGTTGGGGGCCTCGTCCTCGTGGTAGGCGTCCACCAGGAAGGTCATCAGCGAGCGACCCAGGCCGGCCGCCGGCTCGATGACATAGGGGGTGTAGCGCTCCCCCGAGGCCTGGTCGAAGTAGGTCAGGTCCGCTCCGGAGTGCTCGCTGTGGGTCTTCAGGTCGAAGTCGGTGCGGTTGGCGATCCCCTCCAGCTCACCCCACTCCGAGCCGGCGAAGTTGAACCGGTACTCGATGTCGACGGTGCGCTCCGCGTAGTGCGACAGCTTCTCCTGCGGGTGCTCGTAGTGGCGCAGGTTCTCCGCCTGGATCCCCAGGTCGACATACCAGTTGGTGCGCTCCTCGATCCAGTACTGGTGCCACTCCTTGGCGCTGGATGGCTCGACGAAGAACTCCATCTCCATCTGCTCGAACTCCCGGGTGCGGAAGATGAAGTTGCCCGGGGTGATCTCGTTGCGGAAGCTCTTGCCGGTCTGGGCGATGCCGAAGGGCGGCTTCTTGCGGGCCGCGCCCATAACGTTGGCGAAGTTGATGAAGATGCCCTGGGCGGTCTCCGGGCGCAGGTAGTGCAGCCCGCTCTCGTCCTCGACGACACCCAGGTAGGTCTTGAGCATCATGTTGAACTCCCGCGGCTCGGTCCACGCCCCTTTGGTGCCGCAGTTGGGGCAGGCGACGTCGGCCAGGTCGACGTCATCGGGGTTGATCTCCTTGCCCTTCTTAGCCGCCTTGTCGGCCACCGCCTCCTGCAGGTGGTCGGCCCGGAAGCGCTTATGACAGGACTGGCACTCGGTCAGCGGGTCGGAGAAGGCCCCGACGTGCCCGGAGGCGACCCAGGTCTGGGTCGGCAGGATGAGCGAGGAGTCCAGACCCACCACGTCGTCGCGGGTCTGCACCATCGCGCGCCACCACTGGCGCTTGATGTTGTCCTTCAGAGCCACTCCGAGGGGGCCGTAGTCCCAGGCCGAGCGGGTGCCGCCGTAGATCTCGCCGCAGGGGAAGACGAACCCACGGCGCTTGCAGAGGTTGACGACGGTATCGACGGTTGAGGTGGCTGCCATGCCGCAGAGTTTAGGCGGTCCGGCGGCTAGGCTCGGACCGTGTCCAACCCGATCCACTCCGCAGACCCCCACTACCACTCGACCGGCGTGCGTGCGCGGATCGAGCGCGCCAGCATCCCGGCCCTGACCCAGCTGGCGAAGTTGCCCACCTGGCTGCCCATGGTCGTCGTGGCCGCGCTCATCCTGATCGGCGCCTTCCTCGGCGGCGTGGTGGGCGCGATCCTGGTCGGGGTCGCGCTGGTGGGGCTGCTCTGGCTGCTCTACCTGAGCTGGCCACACCTGACGCCCTCCCTACGGATGATGCGGATCGCGGTGCTGGTGCTGCTGCTGGCCATCGCCATCACCCAGTTCTTTCCCAACTGAGCTCCTCCCGGCGCCGCTCCCCGGCCCTCCCCGACCGTCGTCGGCCGAATGCCGCGCGGCTACCCGCCGCCGGGACGTCGTCCGAGGGTCGAGATCCTTGAATTTGACAATCATTCTCATTGAGAGTGAGAATCATTGTCATGTCTGGATCGCGCTTGCTGGCCGCCGCACTCGGCGTCCTGATGCTCACTGGCTGTGCGACCGCCGACGCCGGCACCCCCGGTGCCGGGCAGGTCTACGGGGCGGACGTGTCCGAGGCCCGCGTCCGGGTCGTCACCGGATTCTATCCGTTGCAGTATGCCGCCCAACGCGTCGTCGGCGAGGTCCCGGGAGTCTCGGTCCAGACGTTGGCCTCCCCCGGGGTAGACGCCCACGACCTGGAGTTGAGCCCGCGTCAGGTGGGGGCCGTCCAGGATGCCTCACTGGTGATCTACGCCGCGCGGATGCAGGCGGCCCTAGATGCTGCCGTGGCCGAGCAGGCTCCCCACCGGGGGCTCGACATCGCCGCGGTGGTGACGACGACGGCCAGCCAGCACACCGACGAGCACGCTCATACCGATGAGCACGGTCATGCCGACGGACATGGGCACGACCACAGCGACGGGCACGACCATGCTCACGGTGGGGCGGATCCGCACTTCTGGTTGGACCCCACCCGGTATGCCGCAGCCGCCGACGCGATCGCCGCACGGCTCGCGCAGCTCGATCCTGCGCACGCCGCTGACTACCGGGCCAATGCAGCCGCCCTCGAGGCAGACCTGCATGCCCTGGATGAGGAGTTCACCCAGGGCCTGGCCCACTGCGCCCAGCACACCCTGGTGACCACCCATGAGGCGTTCGGCCAACTGGCCGACCGGTACGGACTGCAGCAACAAGGCATCACCGGCATCTCCCCCGATGCCGTCGCCTCCCCCGCTCAGATGGCCCGGATCACCCGCACGGTCGAGTCCCTGGGGCTGCCTGCGATCTACGCCCAGTCCTCCCTGGGCACCGACCTGGCCGAGGTGATCGCGGCCGAGACCGGCACCGAGGTGCTCGTGCTCGACCCGCTGGAGTCGATCACCGACGGCTCCCCCGGCGAGGACTACTTCGAGGTGATGCGGGCCAATCTCACCGCCCTCCAGCAGGGTCTGGGGTGTTCCCGATGAGCACCCGGTCGACCCACCCGAGCGCCGTGGACGACGCAGCGGTGCCCGCGATCCTGCTCAGCGGCGCCTCCTTCGGATATGCGGGACGCCCCCTCACCGAGGGGGTCACCCTGACCATCGCCCAGGGTGAGGTGCTGGCCGTGCTGGGGCCCAACGGCTCCGGCAAGTCCACCCTGGTGCGCGGCCTGCTCGGGCTGACCGACCACGTCGCCGGACGGGTCGAGATCCTGGGCACCCCGTTGGTCGAACTCACTGACCGCAGCCGGGTCGGCTACGTGCCGCAACGGCATACCCTCTCCGCCTCGGTGCGCTCCACCGTCCGGGAGGTGATTGCGACCGGCCAGCTGGCCAGTCGACCCTGGTGGCGACGGACCCGGGCCAGCGAGCGGGCGCAGGTGGAGCGTGCCGCCGAGACCGTCGGGTTGGCAGACCGTCTGGAGATGGACGTGGCCACGCTCTCCGGCGGTCAGCAGCGCCGGGTGCTGATCGCTCGTGCCCTGGCGGCCCAACCCGAGGTGCTGATCATGGATGAGCCCACCGCCGGGGTGGATGCCGCCAACCAGGACGTGCTGGCCACGGTGCTGCGCCGGTTGGCCGGCCTGGGCGTGACCATGCTGGTGGTCACACACGAGCTGGCCGCCCTGCGGGGCATCGTGGATCGGATCCTCGAGCTGGACGCCGGCCAGGTCAGCTTCGACGGCACCCCGGTGCAGTATGCCGAGCACCGGGCGGCTGTCTCCCGGGCCGCCGACGCCCACGGCGGCCACCACGCCCACGATGAGCAGCACCCCGACGACGCGGAGCACCGCTCAGGGCTCCTGACCGGCACCGGCCCCATGGACGGGCCGGTCCACGAGAGCGAGTCCTGATGCCGGAGATCCTGTCCTACGACTTCATGCGCCAGGCCCTGCTGGCGGCCTTCCTGGTCGGCGCAGTGGCCCCATTGGTGGGGATCTTCCTGGTGCAGCGCCGACTCTCGCTGATCGGCGACGGGCTGGGGCACGTGGCCCTGGCCGGAGTGGCCATCGGCGTGCTGCTGGACCGGCAGCCGATCATCACGGCGCTGCTGGCCGCAGTGCTGGCCGGTGTGGCGGTGGAGGTCATCCGGGCCCGTGGCCGCACCAGTGGTGACATGGCCCTGGCCGTGATGTTCTACGGCGGCATCGCGGCCGGGGTGGTCATCATCAACCGGGTGGACGGCAGCCAGAGCTCCAACCTGACCAGTTTCCTGTTCGGGGCGATCGCCACCACCTCCCCCGGCGACCTGGTGGTCTTCGGCATCCTCTCGGCGGTGATCATCACCGTCACCCTGGTGCTGCGGCAGCGGCTCTTCCTGGCTGCCGGGGACGAGGAGTACGCCCGCGCCAGCGGTCTGCCGGTGATGGCGCTGAACATCACCCTGTCGGTGCTCACCGCGGTCACCGTCGTGGTCTCGATGCGCGTGGTGGGGTTGCTGCTCATCAGCGCGCTGATGATCGTGCCGAACGCTGCCGCCCAACAGGTGGCGCGCAGTTTCCGCTCGGCGACGCTGTGGGCGGTGCTGTTCGGGGTGCTGTCCTCGGTCGGTGGCGTGGTCACCTCGTTCTACGCCGACACCGCCGCCGGCGGCACCATCGTGCTGCTGGCCATCGCGCTCTTCCTGGGTATCGCCGCCGCCAGCGCCCTGGTCGCTGCCCTCAGGGCACGGCGTCACCGGGTGGCCGAACGGCATCCACACGAGCACGGCCCCGGCTGCGGCCACCCCGCCATCCCACACGGTGATCACGTCGACTACCTGCACGGGGCGCACCGGCACGCCGCGCACCATGGACACTATGACGAGCACGCCGAGCCGACGGCCTACCCTGGGGACAGCGACCCCTCGGATCAAGAACAGGTGACCCGATGACTTCCCCGACCCGCCGCCGTCCGACCCGGCAGCAGGCCGCCGTGAGTGCCGCCCTGCAGGAGGTGCCGGAGTTCAGCTCCGCCCAGGAACTGCATACCCGCCTCCGGGAGGCCGGCGAGAAGGTCGGGCTGGCCACCGTCTACCGCACGCTGACCGGAATGGTCGAGGCCGGCGAGGTGGATGTGCTGCGCACCGACGAGGGCGAGGCGATCTACCGGATGTGCAGCACGGGGCACCATCACCACCTGGTCTGCCGAGACTGTGGCAGCACCGTGGAGATCGAGGGCCCGGCGGTGGAGCGGTGGGCCGACCAGGTCGCCGCCGAGCACGGCTTCAGCGAGGTGGCGCACACGCTGGAGATCTTCGGCACCTGCGCAGAGTGCGCCAGCAGCTGACCGCCCGGTCGCTGACTCAGGAGCCCTGGTGGCCTGCCCGGTCGACGGCCCCGCCGTAGCGCCGGTCCCGACCCGCGTAGGCCTCGATCGCCTGCCAGAGGTGGCGGCGGTCATAGTCCGGCCACAGCGTGTCCTGGAAGACCATCTCGGCGTAGGCGCTCTGCCACAGCAGGAAGTTGGAGGTGCGTTGCTCCCCCGAGCTGCGCAGGAAGAGGTCCACGTCCGGGACCTCCGGGTGGTACAGGTACCGCCCGACGGTGCGCTCGTCGATGCCGCGAGGGGACAGTCGGCCGGACTGCACGTCCTGGGCGATCTGCCGGACCGCGTCGGCGACCTCGGCCCGACCGCCGTAGTTGACGCAGAAGTTCAGCGTGATCACGTCATTGTGCTGGGTCCGCTCCTGGGCGTATTCCAGCTCCGAGATCACTGACTTCCACAACCGGGGAGCCCGCCCGGACCAGACGACCCGCACCCCCCAGCTGTCCAGCTCGTCGCGGCGCCGGTGGATGACATCCCGGTTGAAGCCCATCAGGAAGCGGACCTCCTCGGGGCTGCGGCGCCAGTTCTCGGTGGAGAAGGCATAGGCCGACAGGTACTTCACCCCGATCTCGATCCCCCCGGCGATGACGTCCAGCAGGCTGGCCTCCCCGGCCTCGTGGCCCTGGGTGCGTTTCAGACCGCGTTGGTTGGCCCACCGGCCGTTGCCGTCCATCACCAGCGCCACGTGCCGGGGCACCAACTCC
The DNA here is from genome assembly GCA_964450585.1 of uncultured Ornithinimicrobium sp. Classification (GTDB taxonomy): domain Bacteria; phylum Actinomycetota; class Actinomycetes; order Actinomycetales; family Dermatophilaceae; genus Ornithinicoccus. Next base: position 29,566 of record CAYVEH010000002.1, on the reverse strand, counting down.
GTGGGAACGGCGGGCGGCCGGGCCCCGCTGGGATGTGGGAAGGGGGCCATCGGGGCCGGGCGGGTCCCCGCCGGCGGGGATGGTCGTCGGGCCATCAGATCCGCTCCACCAGACGCAGCGACCGCACCCCGCGCTCCAGGTGCCAGTGCACGTGGGCGGAGGCGAGTTTGCTGGCCTCGACCCGGTGCCGGGGCTCGCTGGCGTCTGCGATGACCCAGTCCCCGGCCAGCAAGGCGGCCATGAGCTCCAGGGTCTGGGGTGCTGGTGCCGCCGAGCCGGGTGGACGGCAGACCGGGCAGACCACGCCACCGGAGGCGACGTCGAAGGCCCGGTGCGGCCCGGCGGCGCCACACCGGGCGCAGTCGTGGAAGCTGGCGGCCCATCCGGCGATGGCCATGGCGCGCAGCAGGTAGGAGTCCAGCACCAGCCCGGGCTCATGCGTGGCACCGGCCAGGGAGCTCAGCGCCCCGGCGAGCAGCACGAACTGCTGCACCGCCGGCTGCCCCTCGTCCGTGAGCCGCTCACAGGTCTCCAGCATGGCGTTGGCTGCCGTCCAGGCCTCGTAGTGCCGGGAGATGGGCTCACCGTAGGAGGCCAGCGACTCGGCCTGGGTGATGGTGTCCAGGGTCCGCCCCTGATAGCACTGCAGGTCCACCACCATCCCCGGCTCCAGGCGGGCGCCGAACTTGGATCTGGTGCGCCGCACCCCCTTGGCGACCGCCCGGATCTTGCCGTGGCCGCGGCTGAGCAGGGTGACGATGCGATCGGCCTCGCCCAGCTTGTGGGTGCGCAGGACGATCGCGGCGTCCCGGTAGAGCGGCATGGGACAAGTCTCCCACTCCCACTCCCGATCCCCCCCATCCGACCGGGCGCGCCGTGTGGCGAGCAAACCCCCGACCGGGCGCGCCGTGTGGCGAGCAAACCCCCAACCGGGCGCACCGTGTGGCG
>CAYVEH010000002.1:25654-28518 GCA_964450585.1 uncultured Ornithinimicrobium sp. | reverse complement strand
CCGACCGGGCGCGCCGTGTGGCGAGCAAACCCCCAACCGGGCGCACCGTGTGGCGAGCAAACCCCCGACCGGGCGCACCTGGTCCCCCCCTTGCGCGACTGCGACACCTGTTCTAATCTCGAACACATGTCCGTCGCACTCCAGGGTTCCCTTCTCGATCAGGTGGATGACATCGGCTTGCGTCCGTTGCCCGGAGCGGTGCAGCGCACCGAGCTCAGCGACGGTGCCTGGCTCGACCTGCGCCCGGGCTGGGTCACCGGATCCGATGAACTCTTCACCCGGTTGGCGCTCGGTGGCTCAGCCGGTGTCGCGTGGCGCGGCGAGCGACGGCTGATGTGGGACCAAGAGGTGGCCACGCCTCGGCTGCTCCGGTTCTACGAGGCGCACGAGCAGCTGCCCGACCCAGTGTTGACCCGGGCCCGCGAGGATCTCAGCCGGTACTACGGGCCGGAGCTGGGTGAGCCGTTCCGCACCGCCGGGATGTGCCTGTATCGCGACGGCCGGGACAGCGTCGCGTGGCACGGCGACCGGTTCGGGCGTGGCAACACCCAGGACACCATGGTCGCGATCGTCTCCATCGGCACACCACGGGCCCTGCTGCTGCGACCCAACGGGGGCGGAGCCGGTCGGACCATCCGCCGGATGATCGGGCACGGTGACCTGCTGGTGATGGGCGGGTCGTGTCAGCGGACCTGGGAGCACGCTGTGCCCAAGACCAGCAGGCCGGTCGGTCCGCGGATCAGCATCCAGTTCCGCCCCCGGGGAGTGCGCTAGGAGCCGTATGCCGTCCTCTCCGGTGCGGAGCCCGCGGCCCGGGACGGTTCTGGCCCAGGTGCAGGCACGGTCAGGACCACGCCAGGGTGACCGCGTCGCCAGGGTCACCGGTGCTCGTGCAGCAGGTCGCGCACCTGCGCCGCCGACTCGGCGCGCAGCGCGCGGTCGGCCAGTTCCCGGGCGCGCGGCAGCGCCCATCGGCGCACCGCATCCTTGACGGTCGGGACGGCCACCGGGGTGGTGCTCAACTCGGTCACCCCCAGCCCCAGCAGCAGCCCGGTGAGATCCGGGTCGCTGGCAGCATCACCGCACAGGCACACGTCCACGCCCGGGCCCACGCCGCGAGCCGTGGCCCTGATGAGGTGCAGCACCGCAGGCTCGGCGACGTCGGCCAGGTGTTGCACCGCCGGATTGCCGCGCTCGGCGGCCATCGTGTACTGCACCAGGTCGTTGCTGCCGATACTCACGAAGTCCAGGCCCGTGGCCAGCACCGAGGCACGCAGGGCGGCTGCCGGCACTTCGACCATGACGCCGACCTGCATGTTGGGGGGTTGCCCGGCGGGCAGCCGGGAGGCCGCCTCGGCCAGGCAGACCAGAGCCCAGTCCACGTCCGCCCGAGTGCTCACCATGGGGAACATCACCCGCACCGAGCGTTCGTCAGCGACCCGACAAATGGCTTCCAGCTGGTCCACGAGCAGTTCCCGGTGCTCGGTGAAGGCCCGCAACCCCCGCTGCCCCAGGAACGGGTTGGCCTCCTGAGCCTGCGGGAGGAAGGCCAACGGTTTGTCCCCACCGACGTCCCAGGTGCGGATCGTGAGGGTGCCGCCACCGAGCTGATCGGACAGTTCCAGGAACAGGTTGACCTGTTCGGCAACGGTGGGCGCCTCGACGCGGTCCGCGAAGAGTGCCTCGGTGCGGACCAGCCCGGCGCCCTCGGCACCGGCCGTGGCGGCCTGCCGCGCATCGGCGGGGCTGGCCAGATTGGCAGTGACCAGCACCTGGTTCCCGTCCCGGGTCGTCGCCGGCTCCGCGGCCCGTTGCAGCACACCCTGCCGGGTCGCGGCACGCTCCGCCAGCAAGGCCTGGAAGTCGCTCACTGTCGCCGCATCAGGGTCGGCCACGAACCGCCCCGAGCGGGCATCGAAGGCGACGACGGTGCCTGCGGTGACACCTGCGGCCGCTGCGACCCCGGTCAGCACCGGGATGCCTCGGGCCCGGGCCAACAGCACCCCGTGCCCGGTGGCTGACCCACCGAAGGTGACCACGCCCTGGAGCTGCTCGGGGTCCAGCAGCACAGCCGTGGCGGGGTCCAACTCCGGCAACAGCAACACCCCGGCCTCTTCGGGCGTGCTGGCGGTCGGCCCACCGAGGGCGCGGCGCACCCGCTCGCCCACGGCCGTCATGTCCTCACCGCGCGCCCGCTGGTACGGATCGGTGAGGGCCTCGAACTGTTCCCGTAGGGCCCGGGTCTGCTGGTGCACGGCCTCGGGGGCACCCGCCCCGGCCCGTATGCCGTCGCGCACGCCATCCTGGAAGGCTGGGTCCATCAGGATCGCCAGGTGCGCTTCGAAGACGGCCGCCTGCTGAGCGCCCAACCGGTCCGCGGCACGGCCGACCAGCTCGGACAGTTCTGCCCGCACCTGGTGCACCGCGTGATCGAGGGCAGCCAGTTCGTCCCTCACCGCACCCACCTGGTAGTCCGCCACCGGGGTCTCGGGCTCGCGGCGCACTGCCGGGCCGATGGCCGCTTCCAGCCCGAGCATGGGGCCACCCGGTGATGGTGCCGGTGGGCGGGCTGCTCTGCCCACCTCGCCGATGCCTCGGAGCCCGGCGCCGGCCGCGTCTACGGCAAGGTCCCCGAAACCGCTCTCGGCGAGCCGTTCCAGGGCCGACAACAGATCATCGGCGGACTCCCCGGTAGCTTCCACCTGCACCCGGTGGCCCTGACGTGCCTCCAGGGTGGCCAACCCGGTGAGGCTGCGACCGTCCACCGGCCCGGCGCCGGTGTCCAGGTTGCGCACCTGCACCGCGACCTCCGGGTGGCGGGCCACCTCGTGCACGAAGCGGGCCGCAGGTCGGGCGTGCAGCCC
>CAYVEH010000002.1:0-25554 GCA_964450585.1 uncultured Ornithinimicrobium sp. | reverse complement strand
GCGCTGGACAGCCGCACCCGCTCGGCCTGATCAGCATCCAGCAGCTCCAGCGCCAACTCAGCGGACAGCACCGCGCTGCCCAGGTCCAGCAGGACCAGCACGCCCTCACCGCTGTCAGCCTCGCTGATCGCGGTGGCGATCGCGGTGGCGTCGGTGCCCGGGGTGTCTTCGTCCAACCCGGCCGCGATCCGGATGACCGGGGCCTGCCCCGGCACCATCTGGGTGGCAAACTCCACCGCGGCCCGAGCCAGCGCGCGGCTGTGGCTGACGACGACGAGGCCGATCACTGCGGCTACCCGAGGGTGCGGGCGGCCGACTCCAGCAACAGCGTGGTGCTGGTGGCCCCCGGGTCGAGGTGGCCGCGACTGCGCTCTCCCAGGTAGCTGGCCCGGCCCTTGCGAGCCACCAGCTCCTTCGTGCCGTCACGCCCCTCAGCAGCGGCCGTAGCGGCGGCCTGCAGCGCTGTCGCCAGGTCGTCACCGCCGGTGACGGCGGCGTCGAAGGCCTCCAGGGCCGGTGCCCAGGCGTCGTACATCGTCTTGTCCCCCACGTCGGCCTTACCCCGGGCCAGGATGCCGTCGACGCCTGCCCGGAGCCCGGCGGCGAACTCGGCCGGGCCGGCGTCGTCGACGTCGACGAAGGCGCCAGCCATCCGCAGGAAGAACGTGCCGTACAGCGGGCCGCTGGCACCGCCCACGGTGCTGACCAGGCTCATGCCGACCTTCTTGAGGTAGGCCTCGATGGAGGTGACCTCCCCGTCCTGCGCCACCTCCGCGGCACGAGCGGTGCCACGTCTCATGTTTGCCCCGTGGTCACCGTCGCCGATAGCCCGGTCCAGGTCGGTGAGGTACTCCTCCTGGTCATTGATCACCGCCGCGAAGTCGGCGATCCAGGCGGTCAGGGACTGCAGGGTCGCCATCTCAGACACCCCACCGCAGCCCGGGCGTGTTCACCGGTGCGTCCCACAGGCCGAGCATGTCCTCATCGGCGCGCAGCAGGGTCACCGAGCAGCCGGCCATCTCCAGGCTGGTGATGTAGTTCCCCACCAGACACCTGGCCACCGACACCCCGGACTTCTCCAGGATCGCCGACACCTCGGCATACATCAGGTAGAGCTCGAGCAGCGGCGTGCCACCCATCCCGTTGAGCAACACGATCACGCCTGGATCCCCCGTGAAGTCCAGGTCCGAAAGGATCGGGTCCACCAGCATCGCCGCGACCTCCTGGGCCGGGGCCAACGGCACCCGCTGTCGCCCCGGTTCGCCGTGGATGCCGATGCCGACCTCCATCTCGTCCTCGGCCAGCTCGAAGGTCGGCTGACCGGCCGCCGGGACGGTGCAGGAGGTCAGCGCCATCCCCATGGACCGTCCGCTCTCGTTGACCCGTCGGGCCAGGGCGGCGCACTCCGCGACGGGGCGACCCTCCTCGGCGGCGGCGCCGACGATCTTCTCCAGCAGGACGGTGGTGCCCACCCCGCGCCGGCCGGCGGTATACAGCGAGTCCTGGACAGCCACGTCGTCGTTGACGACCACCGACTGCACCTCAGTGCCGGTCTCGGCGGCGGCCAACTCCGCGGCCATCTCGAAGTTCATCACATCGCCGGTGTAGTTCTTGACGATGTGCAGCACCCCGGCGCCACCGTCGACCTGCTGGGTGGCCGCCATCAGTTGATCAGGCACTGGTGAGGTGAACACCTCCCCTGCGCAGGCGGCATCCAGCATCCCCGGGCCGACGAACCCGCCGTGCATCGGCTCATGGCCGGACCCGCCGCCGGAGACCAGGGCGACCTTCCCGGGTCGCGCCGGACTGGCGCGGTACACCACCTGGTGCTCCAGATCCACGCGGAGCCGGTCAGGGTGGGCAGCCGCCATCCCCCGCAGCGCATCGACGACGACGTCGGCGGGGTCGTTGATCAGTTTCTTCATGTGCCCAGCCAACCACCGAACGGCTCATCGGGCGAACGCGCCGCCCCCTGCCTCAGAAACCCAGGCGTTGCAGTTTCTTGGGGTCGCGCTGCCAGTCCTTGGCCACCTTGACGTGCAGATCGAGGTAGACCTTGTGGCCGATGATCCGCTCGATGCCGGTGCGGGCCCGCGCCCCGACATCGCGCAGGCGAGCCCCGCCCCGACCGATGATGATGGCCTTCTGGCTGGGCCGCTCGACATAAATGTGCACCCGCACATCGGTCAGCGGCCGGCTCACCGGTCGGTCCGGCCGCGGCACCACCTCGTCGACGACGACCGCCAGAGAGTGCGGCAGCTCATCACGCACCCCTTCCAAAGCCGCCTCGCGGACCAGTTCAGCAATCATCACCACGGTCGGCTCGTCGGTCAGCATGTCGTCGGGGTAGAGCTTGGGCGAGGCGGGCAGATAGGAGGACAACACCTCGGCCACCTCCTCGACCTGCTCTCCGGTGGAGGCAGAGCACGGCACAATGGCATCCCAGGTGCCGAGCTGGTCGATCGCGATAAGGTGCTCGGCCAACCGGCCGCGGTCCACCGTGTCGGACTTGGTCGCCAGCGCCACGACCGGCACCCGCCGTGCTCGCTGCAACTCGCTCAGATCGCTGGCGATGAAGGTGTCCCCAGGGCCGGGACGCTGGTCGGCAGGCAGGCAGAAGCCGATGACGTCGACCTCCAGCAGGGTCTCGCGGACCAGGTCGTTGAGACGCTGCCCCAGCAAGGTGCGCGGCCGGTGCAGGCCGGGGGTGTCCACCAGGATCAGCTGATAGTCCTCGGTGGTGCGCACCCCACGGATGGTGTGTCGGGTGGTCTGCGGCTTGCTGGAGGTGATGGCCACCTTGTCGCCTACCAGCGCGTTGGTCAGCGTGGACTTCCCCGCGTTGGGGCGGCCCACCAGGCAGGCGAACCCGGCGCGGTATGCCGAGGGCCCGGCCGGTTGCTCCACCGAGCCTGATGAGGCGGCGTCGGCTAGCCGGCGATCCGATGCGATCTCGGGCACCGGCTGGTCGTCCTGGGATGCGGTCATGCGGTGTCCTCCCGCTCCTGTGTCGCACCGGTCGCGGCGGCGCTGTCCTCCACGGCTTCCTGCTCCTCGGGCTCGACCCGGTGCACCAGCAGCGTCGCCACGCGTCGTCGCCGACCGGCCATCCGCTCTGCGGTCAGTCGGAGTCCGGCGACCTCGGCCCACGCTCCCACGATGGGGACCATCCCGATCTCGGCGGCGAGCAACCCACCGACCGAGTCGACATCGTCGGTCTCGATCTCCACGTCGAACATCTCGGCCAGATCGTCCACCGGCATGGTGGCCGGCACCCGGACAGTGCCGTCCTCGAGGGTCTCCACCTCCACGACATCCCGGTCGTACTCGTCGGTGATCTCACCGACGATCTCCTCCAGGATGTCCTCGATGGTGATCAGCCCAGCGGTGCCGCCGTACTCGTCGATCACGATGGCGATGTGCAACCGATCGCGCTGCATCTCCCGTAGCAGCCCGTCGACGGACTTGGACTCCGGGATCCGCTGCACCGACCGCATCAGCGCGGTGACCGGTTCCTGGCTGCTGTCCGCGCGGGCGTTGACCGCGCGGGCCACGTCCTTGAAGTAGAGGATGCCCAGCACGTCGTCACTGCCTTCACCGATCACCGGGACCCGGCTGAAGCCGGAGCGCAGGAACAGCGACATGGCCTGCCGCAGCACCTTGTCCTGGCGGATGACGACCATGTCCGGCCGGGGCACCATCACCTCGCGGGCCACGGTGTCACCCAGCTCGAAGATGGAGTGGATCATCTCCCGTTCCTCGGCCTCGATGACCGCGCTCTCCCCGGCCAGGTCCAACAGGTCGCGCAGCTCGGCCTCGTTGGCGAACGGCCCCTCGGCGAAACCACGCCCGGGGGTCATCGCGTTGCCGAACACGACCAGCACCTTGGCCAGTGGCCCCAGCAGGATGCGCAGCACCCGGATCACCGGTGCCGACATCAGCGAGACCTTCTCCACGTGTTGACGCCCCAGCGTGCGCGGGGAGACCCCGACGACCACGAAGGAGATGAGGATCATGATGCCGACGGCGATCAGGGCGGTGCGCCAGTGGCTGTCGGTCTGGGTGTCCACCGCCACGGTGACCGCCACCGCGGTGACGGCCTCGGCGGCCACCTTGGTGAAGGCGGCCACCGCCAGGTAGGGCGCGGGGTCAGCGACGATCCGGGCCAGTGCCTCGGCGCCGCGCTGGTCGTCAGGCAGCTGCTCCACCCGCTGCCGGGAGATCCGTTGCAGCGCGGTCTCACTGGCCGAGAGCAGGAACGCCACCAGGGTGGAGAGCAGCGCAATCAGGCTGAGCGTGATCACAGGAACCTCGGCCCTCAGCTCTGCGAGCCGGGTTCCGGCGCCGCGGTGGTGGTGCGACCTCGCTGGGCCAGGTAGGTCAGCAGCAGCGTCCGCTGCAGCTCGAACATCTCCCGCTCCTCATCCGACTCGGCGTGATCGAACCCGAGCAGGTGCAGGATCCCGTGCGTGGTCAGCAGCAGGATCTCGTCGGCGACACTGTGACCTGCCCGGGCCGCCTGCGCCTGCGCCACGGTCGGGCACAGCACAACATCACCGAGCACTCCCTCGACGGACTCCGACTCCGTGCCGGGGCGCAACTCATCCATCGGGAAACTCATCACATCGGTCGGGCCCGGCAGGTCCATCCACTTCTCGTGTAACGCCGTCATCGCGTCCTCGTCGATCAGGGTGATCGCCAACTCGGCGCGCGGGTGGATGTGGAGCTGGTCCAGGACGTGCCGGGCCAGGTCGTGCAACTCCTGCTCGGGCACCGGGGCGGGCACGACCCCGGACTCATTGAGGACCTCGATGCTCACCGCGAACCACGATCGGTATGCCGTGAGGTCGGGTCCTCAGGTGGGGTGCCAGCGGTGTCAGTCGCCGACTGCTGGCTGGCTGGTCGCCGCTGCTCCGGGGGGTTGCGATCCGCTCGCGCCGTGGGACGCCCGCGATGGCTGCGTTGCTGTCGGGCATCGTGCTTGCCGTAGGCCTCCACGATCGAACTCACGAGTCGGTGCCGGACCACGTCCGCCGAGGTGAGCGTAGCGAAGTAGATGTCCTCCACGTCGGCCAGGATGTCGCGCACCGCTCGCAACCCAGAGTGGGTGCCGGTGGGCAGATCGACCTGGGTGACATCACCGGTGACCACCATCTTGGAGCCGAACCCCAAGCGGGTCAGGAACATCTTCATCTGCTCGGCCGAGGTGTTCTGGGCCTCGTCCAGGATGATGAAGGCGTCGTTGAGCGTGCGGCCGCGCATGTACGCCAGGGGCGCGACCTCGATGGTGCCGGAGGCCATCAGGCGCGGGATGGAGTCCGGGTCAACCATGTCGTGCAGGGCGTCGTAGAGCGGACGCAGGTACGGGTCGATCTTGTCGTTCAGGGTGCCGGGCAGGAACCCGAGCCGTTCGCCGGCCTCCACCGCCGGGCGGGTCAGGATGATCCGGTTGACCTGCTTGGCCTGCAGGGCTGCGACTGCCTTGGCCATCGCCAGGTAGGTTTTCCCGGTGCCGGCGGGGCCGATGCCGAAGACCACGGTATGCCGGTCGATGGCGTCGACGTAATGCTTCTGTTGCAGCGTCTTGGGCCGGATGGTGCGGCCGCGGTTGCTGATGATGTTCATCGTCAGCACGTCGGCCGGTCGCTCGGCGGAGGCGCTGCGCAGCATGCCGATGGAGCGCTCGACGGCGTCGCGGTTGAGTGGCTGCCCGGCCGCAACGATCACGACCAGCTCGTCGATGAGCCGCTCAATCAGTGCCATGTCGTCGGACGGCCCGGCGAGCCGGAACTCGTTGCCTCGGACCATGACATCGACCCGCGGGAAGGATCGCTCCATCGTCTTGAGCAGCTCGTCTCGCGGGCCGAGTAGGGCCGCCATGGAGATCTCCGGCGGGATCACCACCGTGTGCGTCGGCGCCGTCGGGTCGCCAGCAGCGGCCGTGGTCGGATCAGGGTCATGGGGGTCGGCACCAGCCGCCCCGAGATGGTGAGGGTCTGTCATCAGGCCAAGGAGTCTAGCCGCGACCGGGGGCCACCGGGCCGAGTTGCTGGCCGCCCAGCACATGCACGTGCACGTGGTAGACCTCTTGGCCGGCGTCGTCCCCGACGTTGCTCAGCACCCGGTAGCCGCTGTCTTCGATGCCTTCCTGGCGGGCCACCTGCCGGGCTGCGGTGAACAGCGCGGCGAGTTGCTCCGGGTCGTCGCCGGCCATCTGACCCAGCGTCTCCTCGTGGGACTTGGGAATGACCAGCACGTGAACCTCGGCCCGGGGAGAGATGTCGCGGAAGGCCAGCACCTGCTCGGTCTCGTAAACGGTGTCGCTGGGGATCTCGCCAGCCACGATCTTGCAGAAGAGGCAGTCAGTTGCTGTCGCCATGGGCCCACGGTAGCCGGGGTCAGATCCTGGGTGCATGTCGAGGTCCGCGACCGGTGCGCCCAGGCACCCCGGCCGGTGCCGGCCCCGACCAGCTCAGCCGGGACGGGAGCGGGCCGAGGTGGCCACGGCCGCCAGGCCCGCCAGCACCGAGGCCACGGAGACCGCGAGGAACGCCGCCTGGTGCGAGCCGGCATACAGCGCGGTGAACACCGCGCCCACGGCGGCCAGCACAACCGCCGAGGCCAGCGCCTCACTGACTTGCAGCGAGGAGGAGTTGCGGCCCAGCACCTCCGGCGGTGACAGCCGCATCGTCAGCAGCGAGGTGGTCGGGTAGGCGACCCCGACCCCGGTCTGGGTCAGCCCCCAGATCACCAGCACGGTCCAGCCCGGCCAGTCAGCGGCCACCGCAGCAACCAGCAGGGCCAGTCCGGTCAGGGTGATGGAGGTGCCGATCACCATGACGCGCACCCGGTCCGCGGTGTCGGCCAGTCGGCCCTGCAGGGCCGAGCCACCGGCCCAGGTCACCGCCCCGACGGCCAGGGCCGCACCGGCCTCGGCCGGGCTGTAGCCGTGCAGGTCCTGCAGCAGCAGGGGCAGGTAGGCCTCGGCGGCCATGAACGAGGCGCCGATCGCCCCGCGGGCGGAGATCACCGACGGCAGCCCGCGACCGAGGGTGAACGTGCCGGGGGGCAGCAGCTGCCAGGCGGCGACACACAGGGCGAGCGCGAACGGGAGCCCGATCAGCACGTCCGGGCCGGAGATCTGCTCGCCGCCCAGGTTCAGCACGCCGACACAACCGGCGGCCAGCACCGCCCACAGGATGGTGCTGACGCCCAGGTACGGGGCGTCCTCGCTGGGCTCGGTGTCGCCGAGGGCGGGCAGCAGCACCGCCAGGCTGATGAGCACGAGCGGGACGACACTGAGGAAGACCCAGCGCCAGCCGGCGTGCTCCACGAGCAGCCCGGTCAGCACCGGACCGACGAGCCCGGGCAGCACCCATGCCGCGGCCAGCACGGAGAACATCCGGGGCCGCAGGTGGTCGGGGATGCCCTGGGCGATCAGCACGTAGATCGAGACGGTGGCCATCCCGGTGCCCAGTCCCTGCAGGCCGCGGGCGGTCACGAACAGCTCCATGCTGGGGCTCAGCCCGGCACCGAGCAGACCGGTGGCGAAGGTCGCGGCGCCCATGAGTAGCACGGCGCGCGGACCGGACCGGTCCGACCACCACCCACCCAGGATCATCCCGATGACGCTGGCGGCGATGGTGGCGCCGAACGCCAACGCGTAGAGCCCCAACCCGTCCAGGGCGCGGGCGACCGTGGGCATCGCGGTGCCGACCGCGATGTACTCCATGGCGAACAGTGAGATCAGCGCGGTGGTGCCGATCACCAGGGGGCGGTGCTCGGGGGTGAGCAGCCGGGGCGGTGCCGTGGGAACCGGCGGGCTGCCTACGCCCATCGCGACCGGCCGCTGAGCAGGGCGACCGCGGCGGCGCCAGCCGTGGATGTCCGCAGCACGGTGCTGCCCAGGCGGACGGTGCGGGCCCCGGCCTGCACCATCGCGGCGGTCTCCTGCGGGCTGATACCGCCCTCTGGGCCGATCACCAGGAGCACCTCGCCGGACTCGGGCAACTGCACCGCAGCCAGTGGATCCGTGGCCTCCTCGTGCAGCACGAGCGCCAGATCGGCCTGGGCGATCCGCTGCTGCAGGGCGGTGCCGTCAGCCAGTGGTGCCACCGCGGGCACGCGGGCTCGGCGGGCCTGCTTACTGGCGGTGCGGACCGTGCGCTCCCACTTGGCGTGTGCCTTGCGGGCCCGCTCCCCGCGCCAGACGACCACGCTACGGGTCGCCGCCCACGGGATGATCTCGTCAACCCCGAGCTCGGTGCCGACCTCGATGGCCAGCAGGTCCCGGTCGCCCTTGGCCAGCGCCTGCACCAGGGTGAACCGGGGCTGCGGCTCCGGGCAGGTCTGCACCTGCCCGACGGTCACCGCCAGGTGTCCTTTCCCGACCGAGCTGACCTGGCCGTGGACCAGCCGACCGGCGCCGTCGGAGAGCTGGATCTGCTCCCCTGGCAGCAGCCGGGTCACCACGGTGGCGTGGTGACCCTCGGGCCCGTCCAGGTGCACGGTGTCCCCCGCGGCCGCCGCGTGGAGCTCGCCCGCGCCCACGAGGAACAGGGGCGCGCTCACCGCTGCGAGAAGGCTTCCCTGAGTTTGCCGAACAGGCCCGAGTTCGCGGGGGCCATGCGCCCCTCGGGTCGGGACTCCTGACGTGCCTCGGCGAGCTGAGCCAGCAGGTCGCGCTGGGTTTCGTCCAGCTTGGTCGGCACCCGCACATCCAGGTGCACGATCAGGTCGCCGCGTCCGGTGCCCCGAAGGTGGGTCACGCCCTGCCCCTCCAGAGTGATGGTGTCCTGCGGCTGGCTCCCAGCCCGCAGGTCCACCTCGGTGGGCCCGTCGAAGGTCTCCACCGTCAGGGTGGCGCCCAGAGCGGCGGCGGTCATCGGCACCTGCACCGAGCAGTGCAGGTCATCGCCGCGCCGCCGGAACGTCTCGTGCGGGCGCACGGCGATCTCGACATACAGGTCGCCGGGCGCACCCCCGCCGGGGCCGACCTCTCCCTCGGCGGCCAGCTGGATCCGGGTGCCGGAGTCCACCCCGCCGGGCACCTTGATGGTCAGGTCGCGTCGGGCCCGCACCCGGCCCTCACCGGCACAGTCGACGCACGGCTGCTCGATGAGTTCGCCGAAGCCCCGGCAGTCCGGGCACGGCCGGGTGGTCATCACCTGCCCCAGGAACGAGCGCTGCACCGACTGGACCTCACCCCGACCGGCACAGGTGGCGCAGGTGCGGGTGCCGGTGCCGGGCTGGCTGCCGGAGCCGCTGCAGGTCGCGCAACGGGTGGCGGTGTCGATGACGACGGTCTCCTGGCCGCCGAAGACGGCGGTCCGCAGGTCAATGTCGAGCCGCACCAGGGCGTCCTGCCCGCGCTGGGTGCGGGAGCGTGGGCCACGGCCCCCCGTGGTGGCGCCCCCGAAGAAGGCGTCCATGATGTCGGTGAAGCTGAAGCCCTGTCCGAAGCTCTGGCTCGCGCCGGCATACGGGTCCTGACCTCGGTCGTAGGCCGCCCGCTTGGTGGAGTCGGAGAGGACGTCGTAGGCCTGACTGACCTTCTTGAACTCGCTCTCTGCCTCCGGCCCCGGATTCACGTCGGGGTGCAGTTTGCGGGCCCGCTTGTGGTAGGCCCGCTTGATCTCCTGGGCGGTTGCCTCGCGGGACACGCCGAGATCGGCGTAGTAGTCGTTCACTCAAAACCTCTCTAGCTGTCCAGAATCTCGGACACATAACGCGCCACCGCGCGCACCGACGCCATCGTCGTCGGGTAGTCCATGCGCGTCGGCCCCACCACACCCAGGCCACCTGCCGAGCCATAGGTGGTAGCCACCACCGAGGTCGACTGGAAGCCCTCGTAGGGGTTCTCCGCGCCGATGCTCACGGCGACCGTGTCATCGTCGATCACGGTGCTCATGTTGGACATCAACTTCAACAGCACCACGTGTTCTTCCAGGGCCTCCAAGACCGGCCCGATGGAACTGGGGAAATCGGTGACGACGCGGGCCAGGTTCGCGGTGCCAGCCAGGACCACGCGTTCCTCAGTCTGCTCCAACAAGGCCTCCCCGAGCGAATCCACCACCGCCTCGGCGACCGGCCGGTCGGTGGGGCTGATCCGGTCCATGGCCGCACGCAGCCGGCTCTTCACCTCCGGCAGCGGCGCTCCGGCCGCCTCGGAGTTCAGCAGCGCCCGCAGGTCGTGGATGGTCTGCTCGCCGGCCAGTCCGGTCATCTCCCGGTCGACCTCGACCACGCGCTGCTCAACGCGGCCGGTGTTGACGATGAGCACCACCATGAGGCGGGAGCCACCAACGGGCACCACCTCGATATGCCGGACGGTCGAGCGGGCCAACGACGGGTACTGCATCACCGCGACCTGGTTGGTCAGCGAGGCCAACAGGCGCACCGAGCGTCCGACGACGTCGTCCAGGTCCACCGCCCCGGCCAGGAACTCCTCGATGGCCCGGCGCTCCGCCCGGGTCAACGGCTTGAGCGTGGCCAGCCGGTCGACGAAGACGCGGTAACCGGCATCGGTCGGGATGCGCCCGGCACTGGTGTGCGGGGCGGCAATCAGACCCTCCTCCTCCAGCAGCGCCATGTCGTTGCGCACGGTCGCGGCGGAGACCCCCAGGTGGTGCCGCTCCAGCAGGGACTTGGACCCGACGGGCTCTGAGGTCTGCACGTAGTCCTGCACAATCGCCCGCAACACGTGCAGGCGTCGATCATCGTTGCTCATGCGGCGATCACCTCCTCGACACCCCTGGCACTCGCCCGTGCCGAGTGCCAGTCTACGCCGTTGCGGCGCTGCTGGTGCTCGAGCGTGTGAGATTGGCGACACGCCGCCCGCGGAGTTCGCTCCGCGGGCGGCGCTGCCGCTACAAATGAGGTGGTACCTGCCTGGTATGAGCCCGCAGGAACCCCGGCTTGTGGACGAGCCGTCGCAGATAGGTGTGGGCCCTTCGCGCAGTATGAGTGCGCGAAGGGCCCACTGTGTCCGGTGTGATGGCCGAACGACCAACAAGGGGTCGGATGGCTCGCGCCACCGCATCACCGGTGGTGGTCACCAGGGCGAACCTGGATCGCGAATCCGCGACGATGCCTTGCGGTCAGCACCTCGTCTCCGAGGGCGTAGAACAGTTCTAGCCGGTCTTCGCGGTCAGCGCAAGGGGTCGGCCGGAAAAAGCCCAGAAACTTCCTGCACTCTCGGCGTGTCGCACACCGACTACGGCAAAGTTGTGCCTCGGGTTCCTAGTCTCATCGGGTGAACGACCGTTACGGCACTGATGTCCTGTCCGGCGACTGGCGCGCGCCACGCGGGGGCCGGGCCACCCCCGTGGAGGCCGAGCACGGGCTGGTGGTGGAGGACCTGCAGACCGGATTCGTGGGGGCCATCGTCGCGGTGGAGAAGGCCGGCGGCATGCGCGTGGTCCACCTCGAGGACCGGCACGGGCGCCGCAAGGGTTTCCCACTCGGACCAGGCTTCCTGCTGGAGGGCCGGCCGGTGGTGCTCACCCCGCCCAGCGGGGCGGACCGTCAGGCCCTCGCCGAGGCACGGGCGCGCGCTTCCCGCACCGCCAGCGGCTCCCGGGCCGTGGCTCATGCGCCGGCCCGGGTGGCAGTCGGCTCCCGCCTCTTCGTCGAGGGCCGGCACGATGCCGAGCTTGTCGAGAAGATCTGGGGTGATGACCTGCGGGTGGAGGGAGTTGTCGTCGAGCTGTTGGAGGGTGTGGACGACCTGGCCGCGGTCATCCAGGACTTCGCACCGTCCCGCCAGCGGCGGATGGGCGTGCTCGTGGACCACCTGGTGCCGGGAACCAAGGAGGCCCGGATCGTCCAGGCGGCCGAGCAACTCCCCCAGTCTCGCTGGGTGCGGATCCTTGGTCACCCCTACGTCGATGTCTGGCAGTCGGTGCGCCCGGCGCGTCTGGGCCTGCAGTCCTGGCCGGTGATCGAGCGTGGCCGGCCCTGGAAGCAGTCAGTGCTGGCCGCGCTGGGCTGGCCACACCGCACGCAGGCCGATGTTGCGCGAGGATGGAAACAGATCCTGGCCACGGTGCGTTCCTACAGTGATCTGGAACCCTCGCTGCTGGCCAGCGTCGAGGAGTTGATCGACTTCGTCACCGTCCCCCAGGAGGACTGAGATGTCAGAGAACCCGCAGTGGCAGCCCGGGCAACCCCCACCACCTCCGCCGGGCGGTGACCAGGGTCAGTGGCCGCAGAACCCACCCCCACCGCCTCCGCCGGGCGGTGGTCAGCAACACTGGCAGCAGAACCCGCTCCCACCGGGGCCGTACCAGGGCAGTGGGCAGGGTCACCCCGGCGCTGCGCCCACCCCGGCCTCCGGCGATGAGCGCACCTGGATGATCCTGGCGCACCTGTCCGCCCCGATCGCCTTCATCGTCAGCGCCGGATGGCTCACCATTCTCGGCCCGCTGCTGGTGTGGCTGTTCAAGAAGGACGAGAGCCCGGCGGTCCGGCAGGCCGCCGCGGGGGCTTTCAACTTCAACCTGTCGTTCTGGTTGATGAGTCTGGTCGGGTGGATCTGCATCCTCACGATCATCCTGATCCCGGTCGGGATCATCATCCTGCTCATCGCCTTCGTCGTGGCGGTCTACACCCACCTGCGCGGCGCCTACCTCTCCTCCAAGGGGCAGATCTACCGCTACCCGTTCCAGATCGGCGTACTCAGCTGAGACCGGCTGCTGGGGCTGCCCTCACGGCCCCAGCAGGCGGTGCACCACGGTGTCCGCCAGGAGCCGGCCACGTAAGGTGAGCACCGCCCGACCGGCCAGGGCCGCACGCCCGTCCAGGAGCCCCTCAGCGATCAGCGCCGCCACCGTTCGCGGACCGGCTTCGGGCACCAGGGCCAGGTCGAGCCCGTCGGCCAGCCGTACGCCCAGCAGGACCTCCTCGGCGTGTCGTTGGGTCTGGGTCAGCAGCTCGCGCCCGGCCCCCGGCGTCTGTCCCGAGGCGAGCCGATCGGCATACGGAGCGGGGTGCTTGACGTTCCACCAGCGCACCCCGCCCACGTGACTGTGGGCCCCCGGGCCGATCCCCCACCAGTTGGCGGTGCGCCAGTAGTTGACGTTGTGCTGGCACCGCCGAGTGGGGTCCAGCGCCCAGTTGCTGATCTCGTACCACCCGTAACCCGCACCACCCAGGACCCGCTCGGCCAGTTCGTACTTGTCTGCCTCGTCATCATCGTCGGGCATCGGCACCTGGCCGCGACGCACCTGAGCAGCCAGTTTGGTGCCCTCCTCCACGACCAACGCGTAGGCCGAGACGTGATCGGGCTCCAGCGCGATCACCGACTCCAGGCTGCTGCGCCAGTCCTCCAGCGACTCTCCAGGGGTGCCGTAGATCAGGTCGAGGCTGACCTGCATCCCGGCCGCGCGCACCGCTGCCACGGCCGTGGCCACGTTGGCCGGGTCGTGGGTCCGCTCCAGGGTGCTGAGCACGTGCGGCACGGCGGACTGCATCCCCAGGCTCACCCGGGTGAACCCACCGGCCGCCAGCTGCTCGGCCACCTCCGGGGTGATGGTGTCGGGGTTGGCCTCCGTGGTCACCTCGGCCCCGGCCACCAATCCGAACTGTCGCCGTATGCCGTCCAGCACCGAGACCAGGTCACCGGCCGGGAGCATCGTTGGGGTGCCGCCACCGACGAAGACGGTGGCGACCGGCGGCACCTGCGGGCTCTGCGGGCCTCCACGGCCCAGCACTCCACGAGCCAGGTCGATCTCCGCCAGGGCGGCCTGCGCGTAGGTGTCCAGCGTCGCGCCGTGGCCACCCAGCTCGGGGACGGTGTAGGTGTTGAAGTCGCAGTAGCCGCAGCGGACCCGGCAGAACGGCACGTGCACATACACCCCGAACGGTCGCTGGGTGAGGGTGTCCAACGCGGCCTCGGGCAGTCGGCCGTCCACCGGCAGGGGTTCACCCACGGGCAGTGCTGACGGCATACCCGCAGTCTGTCAGGCCAGCCCCGGTGAACCCGCATCCGCCGGTCACAGAAACGCACTTGGCCCCACCGGAACCTCTATGGTTAACTAGTCGAGTAATGAACCAGTGAGGAGTTTCTGTGTTCGATGGTCGGGAACCGATCTACCAGCAGATCGCCGAGGCGATCCGCGGGGAGATCCTCTCCGGCGCCCTGGCCGAGGAGGAGCAGGTGATGTCCACCACCCAGTACGCCACCACCTACCGGATCAACCCCGCTACCGCCGCCAAGGCTTTCGCCGAGTTGGTGGATGAGCAGATCCTCTACAAACGGCGTGGCATCGGCATGTTCGTGGCCACCGGCGCGGCCGAGAGGCTGCGGCACCAGCGACGGGCCGCCTTCTTCACCGACCGGCTCGAGCCGGTCCTGCGCGAGGCCGACCTGCTGGGGCTGAGCACCGACGACCTGACCGACTACCTGACCCGGCGGACCGACGCCACGGCCAGCAAGCCCGACAGCTACGAGGAGGACTCATGAGCGGCTACCCGGTCCGGACCCACCAGCTCGGTCTGCGCTACGGCGACCGTCCCGCGCTGCAGGACATCACCCTGGAGCTGACCGCCGACCGGATCCACGGCCTGCTGGGCCGCAACGGCGCCGGCAAGACCTCGCTGATGTCGGTGCTGGCGGCGCTGCGTCGCCGCTCCGCCGGGCAGGTGCACGTCAACGGCCAGGACCCGTTCGAGAACGAACCGGTGATGGAGAACACCTGCCTGATCCGGGAGAGCGGCGACCTACTGCTCGATCAGAAGCTGCGCACCAGCCTGGACTACCTGCAGGACGCACGGCCCCACTTTGACCGACCGTTCGCAGAGTCGTTGATGGAAGCCTTCCGCCTGGACCCGCGCGCCAAGCTGCAGTCACTCTCCCGCGGGCAGGCCTCCGCCTTCGGGGCCCTCACCGGGCTGGCAGTGCGTGCCCCGCTGACCATGTTCGATGAGGTCCACCTGGGCATGGACGCCCCTTCCCGGCAACGCTTCTACGACGTGCTGCTGCAGGACTTCATCGAGCACCCACGCACGATCGTGCTCTCCAGCCACCTGATCAGCGAGATCGAGCACCTGCTGGAGACCGTCACCATCCTGCACGAGGGCCGCCTGCTGCTGACCGGTGAGGCCGACGACCTTCGGGGCCGGGGCGCCACGCTGACCGGCAGCCGCGAGCTGGTGGATCGGCATACCGGCGGCCAGCGGGTGGTCGGCACCCGGGACCTGGGCCCCACCCGGCAGGTGACCGTCTTCGACGACCTGGACGAGGCCGCCCTGGCTCAGGCGCAGGACGACGGCCTGCAGGTCGGCGCGGTGCCGTTGCAGGACCTGTTCATCCACCTGACCGAGGAGCCCTCATGACGGCGGCCAGCAGCACCCTGACCCGTGCGCCCCAGTGGCGCCGCACCCTGCACCACCTGCTCTCGAGCTACGTCTACGTCCTGACCCTGTGGTTCTGGGCCGTCGCTCTGCCGGTGGTGGCGATCATCGTGGCCGTCATCAGCCAGAACGTGGACCAGGTGACCCTCTCCGGAGTGGCCTTCACCCACCACGGGGCGCTGTGGTTCCCGTTCAGCATCGCCATCATCGTGTCGGTCACCTACCTGCCGATCCATGTCGCCAACGGGATGACCCGTACCTCGTTCAGCCAGGCAGCCATCCTGGTGGGGCTGCTGGTGGGTGTGCTCAACGGGCTCATCTCCACCCTGGCGCTGCTCCTGGAGGAGCAGATCTACCACCGGCTCGGGTGGTACCACGGCGGCAACTCCGGGGAGCTGGAGGTCTTCCACGCCGGGGTGCTGCCCTATGCGTTGGGCCTGGTGCTGCTGTTCACCGCCGGGCAGTGCAGCGGTGCGCTGGTCGGCATCACCTACTACCGCCTGGGTGCGCTGCGCGGCACCCTGGCGCTGCCGTTGACCATGCTGCCCATCGTCGTGGTCAGCATCATCGGCCTGGACCAGAACACCCAGTGGGTCCCGTGGGGCGTGGGGCTGGGCACCCCGTGGGGCATGCTGCTGGGCGCGCTGCTCATCGCCGGCTCCGCCCTCGTGCTGCACCTGCTGGTCCGGCACCTCGACATCGACAGCAAGGACTGACCATGAGCACCGTGCACCCCCTCGGTATGCCGACCACCACCGCCCACTCCGCCGACAGCTCGCCGGTGGTTCGGGTCAGCGGGCTGCGCAAACACTACGGCGCCAAGGTTGCCGTGGCCGACGTCTCCCTCGAGGTCGCCCGGGGGGAGATTCTGGGGATCCTGGGGCCCAACGGGGCCGGCAAGACGACCACCGTGGAGACCCTGGCCGGGCTACGCACCGCCGACGGCGGGGCCGTCACCGTGCTCGGCCTGGACCCGCACGTCGACCCAGCCCCCATCCGTGAGGTGCTGGGCGTGCAACTGCAGGAGTCCCGGTTGCCTGCCAAGCTGCGGGTCGGGGAGGCGCTGCGCCTGTATGCCTCCTTCTACGCCGACCCCAAGGATCCCGAGGAGCTGCTGGACCTCCTCGGCCTGCGGGAGAAGGTCGACACCGCCTACGAGAGCCTCTCCGGCGGGCAGAAACAGCGCCTGTCCATCGCCCTGGCGCTGGTCGGCAACCCGCAGGTCGCCATCCTGGACGAGCTCACCACCGGGCTGGACCCCCAGGCGCGACGGGAGACGTGGGACCTGATCGAGGCGGTCCGTGACAGCGGCGTCACGATCCTGTTGGTCACCCACTTCATGGACGAGGCAGAACGCCTCTGTGACCGGGTCATCGTGATCGACCGGGGCCGCGTGGTCGCCCAGGGCACTCCGGCCGAACTGGCCCGACAGGGCCGCACCGGGGTGACCTTCCGGATGCGGCTGCCGCAGCCCCTGGACGCCGCGTTGCTCATCGACGTGGACGCGGTGACCTCGGTGCGCGAGATCGGCTCCGACGTCGAGGTCACCGGCGGCCCCACCGTGCTGCCCGAGGTCATCATCACCCTGCACGCCCAGGGCCTGGTCCCCAATGAGGTGCAGACCATCACCCCCAGCCTGGAGGACGCCTTCGTCGCCCTCGTGGGCCACCAGCCACAGGAGCATCAGCCATGACCGCCACCACCCTGGCACCGACCCGCAGCCGCACCGGCACCCGCGGCCTACCGGCCCTGATCGCCACCGAGACCCGACTCTTCCTGCGGGACCCGGGCAACGTGTTCTTCGTCGTCGCCTTCCCCAGCGTGCTGTTGATCGGCATGGGCTTTGCCATCCCCGGCATGCGTGAGCCGATCACCGACCTCCCGGAGCCGTGGCTGGGGATGCGGGCCATCGACCTCTTCGCACCGCTGATGCTGTGTGTCGCGGCTGCCACCGCCGGGCTGACCACCGTGCCGGCCTACCTGGCCAGCTACCGGGAGACCGGGGTGCTGCGGCGAATGTCCACCACGCCGATGCAACCCCAGGGTGTGCTGATCGCCCAGGGACTGGTGCAACTGGCCGGGGTGGTCGCCGGCGGCATCCTGGCCCTGCTGGTCGCGTTCCTGGTCTTTGACGCACCGGCACCGCTGCGTCCAGCCCTGGCGCTGCTCGTCTTCGTGCTTGCAGTCGCAGCGATGTTCGGCATCGGTGTCCTGATCGGCGGCCGGGCACCCAAGGGGTCGACGGCCTCTGGCCTCGGCATGCTGGTCTACTTCCCGATGCTGTTCCTGGCCGGTCTGTGGACCCCGGGCCCGCTGATGCCGGAGGCCGCCCGCACGATCGCGACCTATATCCCCCTGGGGGCAGTCAGCCAGGCGATGAACGACGTCTGGTTCGACCTGGGTATGCCGTGGCTGCAGTTCGTGGTGCTGGCTGCCTGGACGCTCCTGCTGTTCTGGATCGCCGCACGCACCTTCCGCTGGGAGGTCTGAGTCCGGTTCGGAGTTGGGAGTTGTTCAGCGGCGCCGGTAGGCCAGGTCGCTGATCGTGCGGCCCACCTCAGCGCCGCGACGCTCGAACCGGGTGATGGGGCGCAGCGGAGCCCGTTGGGTGGACACCAACTCAAAGCCCTCGTGGGCGTCCAGCACCCGTTGCATCTGGGTGGCATAGTCGTCGATGTCGGTCGCCAGTCGCCAGACCCCGCCGGGGGCCAACACCCGCCAGACCTCGTCGGCAAAGGGCTGTTGCACCAGGCGACGCCGTAGATGCTTGCGCTTGGGCCACGGATCGGGGAAGAAGGTCCAGACCTCCTGCACCGACCCCGGTGTCAGCATGGTCGGCAGCGCCACCGCCGCGTCCACCTCGATCAGCCGCAGGTTGGGCAGCGGATCCTCCAGCAGCCGGTGCAGACACTGCCCGATCCCCGGGCGCCAGACCTCCAGCCCGAGGACGTTGGTCCCTGGCAGCGCCCGGGCGCCGGCGATCAGGGCATCCCCGGAGCCGGACCCGACCTCCAGGATCAGCGGCGCCTGCCGCCCGAACAGCTCGGCGACGTCCAGGGTGTAGTCCGGGTCGACCGTGGTCTCTCCCCCGGCCCGCGGCACCTCGAGCACGTAGCGGGCAGCCAGCCGGTCGTAGGCCGCCTGGTGACGTGGTGGCATCCGGCCGCCACGCCGGGTGAAGGAACGGGGCCGGGAGCGATAGGTCAGCGTCTGGGACACCAGCTGCTACTTCTTGGCCTTCTCGGCTGCAGCACTGTCCTGGGAGAGGGCAGCGATGAACGCCTCCTGCGGCACCTCCACCGAGCCGACCATCTTCATCCGCTTCTTGCCCTCCTTCTGCTTCTCCAGCAGTTTGCGCTTGCGGCTGATGTCACCGCCGTAGCACTTGGCCAGGACGTCCTTGCGGATGGCCCGGATGTTCTCCCGCGCGATGACTCGGGCGCCGATGGCTGCCTGGATCGGCACCTCGAACTGCTGCCGGGGGATCAGTTCCTTGAGCTTGCTGGCCATCATCACCCCGTAGGCGTAGGCCTTGTCCCGGTGCACGATGGCACTGAAGGCGTCGACCGGGTCGCCCTGCAACAAGATGTCGACCTTGACCAGATCGGCCTCCTGCTCGCCGTCCGGCTCATAGTCCAGGGAGGCATACCCCCGGGTGCGGGACTTGAGGGCATCGAAGAAGTCGAAGACGATCTCGGCCAGCGGCAGGGTGTAGCGCATCTCCACCCGCTCCGGGGACAGGTAGTCCATCCCGCGCAGGCTCCCGCGCCGGGACTGGCACAACTCCATGATCCCGCCGATGAACTCGCTGGGCGCCAACAGCGTGGCCCGCACCACCGGCTCGGTGATCGTGGCGATCTTGCCGCCGGGGAACTCACTGGGGTTGGTGACCTCGATCTGAGTGCCGTCCTCCAGCTCCACCTGGTAGACCACGTTGGGCAGGGTCGAGATGAGGTTGAGGTCGTTCTCCCGCTCCAGCCGCTCGCGGACGATCTCCAGGTGCAGCATGCCCAGGAAGCCCACCCGGAAACCGAACCCGAGCGCCGCGGAGGTCTCCGGCTCATAAACCAGCGCGGCGTCGTTGAGCTTGAGCCGGTCCAGCGCGTCGCGCAGCACCGGATAGTCCGATCCGTCGATCGGGTACAGCCCGGAGAAGACCATCGGCTTGGGGTCCTTGTAGCCGCCCACCGGCTCCTCCGCCGGCTTGGCGGCGCTGGTGACGGTGTCACCGACACGGGACTGCCGCACGTCCTTGACGCCCGTGATGAGATACCCGACCTCGCCGACGCCCAGACCCTTGGAGGGGGCCGGGTCCGGGGAGATCACCCCGATCTCCAGCAACTCGTGGGTGGCCCGCGTGGACATCATCGAGATCTTCTCCCGAGGGCTCAGCTGGCCGTCCACCACCCGTACGTAGGTCACGACGCCCCGGTAGGTGTCGTAGACGGAGTCGAAGATCATCGCCCGGGCCGGGGCCTCGGCGGCCCCGGACGGCGGTGGCAGGTCTCGCACGATGGTGTCCAGCAGGTCGGTGACCCCCTCGCCCGTCTTGCCGGAGACCTTCAGCACGTCCTCGGGCTCGCACCCGATGAGCCCGGCCAGCTCCTCGGCATACTTCTCCGGCTGGGCGGCCGGTAGATCGATCTTGTTGAGCACCGGGATGATCGTCAGGTCGTTCTCCATGGCCAGGTAGAGGTTGGCCAGGGTCTGGGCCTCGATGCCCTGGGCCGCGTCCACCAGCAGCACGGCGCCCTCGCAGGCGGCCAGCGAACGGCTCACCTCATAGGTGAAGTCAACGTGACCGGGGGTGTCGATCATGTTCAGGATGTGGGCCGAGTCCGCCCCGGTGGGCACCCAGGGCATCCGGACCGCCTGGGACTTGATGGTGATGCCGCGCTCGCGCTCGATATCCATCCGGTCCAGGTACTGGGCCCGCATCAGGCGCTGCTCCACCACTCCGGTCTCCTGCAGCATCCGGTCAGCCAGGGTCGACTTGCCGTGGTCGATGTGCGCGATGATGCAGAAGTTGCGGATCAGCTCAGGCGGCGTCGCGCTCGGTTCCGGCGCGGTGCGGGCGATCGGTGACACGCTGGGAGTACCTCGGGGTCGTCGGGACAGTGCCTCTAGTGTCCCATGAGCATCCACCCGTGCCGACGCTGTGCGTTTAAGGTGACCGTCATGCCGTCGATGCAGCGAGTCCTCCGCTCCGCACTCAGAGTCGCCCGGATCGGCAGCCGTCAGGCCAGACGCGCCCAGCGGCGGTCCCGCCGAGCTCAGCAACAGGCCCGGCGGGCCGGGCAGCAGCACCCCCGACATCCCGACTCACCCCCGGCCCGGTATGCGGGGGACTACGCCGGCGTCCCGACGCTGAGCTATGAGCCGGTTGCCGACGACCGACCCGATCCCGGTGAGGTGGTCTGGGCGTGGGTGCCCTACGAGGAGGACCATCGCAAGGGCAAGGACCGCCCCGTGCTGATCATCGGGCGGGACGGGGACCTGCTGTTGGCCCTGCAACTCAGCAGCCAGGACCACGACCTGGATGCCGACGACGAAGCCCGGTGGGGCCGGTACTGGGTCGACATCGGCACCGGGGCCTGGGACCGGCAACGACGACCCAGCGAGGCCCGGGTCGACCGGGTTCTGCGGCTGGATCCGGAGGCGATCCGGCGGATCGGTGCGGTCCTGAGTCGCGAGCGCTTCGATGAGGTCGCCGACGGCGTGCGGCAGTACGCGGGCCGCTGACGGCAGGGCGCCGGTCGCTGACGGCAGGGCGCCGGTCACCCCCACGTGCCACGATGGCGGGGTGGGCAGTGACCGAGAGACCCTGGACCGTTGGGCGGACTTCGGCGGCATCTGGCGCGTGGTCGCCTCCGACGAGCATGCCGTCACCGTGTCCATGTGTCGCTGCGACGGTGGCGAGGAGGTGCAGCGGCTGACCACCCGCGATCCTGACCTGATCACGTGGTTGACCGAACACCCCGAGTCGCCGTGAGCAGCACGCGCCCGGCAACAGACCTCACGCCCCGGCCCCGCCGTGCGTCTACTCGGCGATGAGCATGCAGCAGCCCTTCGAGCACACGGTCACCGTGCACGGACCCACCGTGGCACGGGTGGTCCGTGCGGTTCTCGGCCCCGGCCCGGACGCCGAGGACGCCTGGTCCGAGACGTTCCTGGCCGCCCTGCGCGCCTGGCCGGAGCTGCCGGCCGACACCAACGTGCAGGCGTGGCTGGTCCGTGTCGCTCACCGCAAGGCGATCGACGTCACCCGAGGTGCGGCCCGTCGACCCGTGCCCACCGACACCATGCCCGAACGGCACTCGACCACGGGCCTGCCGGGTACGGAGGACTACGACCTGTGGGCCGCCGTCGCTGCCCTGCCGGAGCGGCAACGCCTCGCCGTCGCCTACCACTACCTGGGCGGGCTGCGGCATACCGAGACCGCCGAGTTGATCGGCGGCACCCCTGCGGCAGTGCGTCGCGCGGCGGCCGATGGCCTGCATGCCCTGCGCCGCACCCTGACCCCGGAAGGAGCATCCCGATGACCACCACTCCCCCGACGCCAGACCTTGAGGACCGACTCGTCGCGCCCGTGGACCTCGCCGGCTTGCACCGGCTGCTGGAGGTCCGTGCCGAGCAGGAGGGTCTGCTTGATGTCGCCTACCGCACCATCGACTCCCCGGTCGGCCCGTTGCTGCTGGCCGCCACCGGATCCGGGCTGGTCCGGGTCGCCTACCAGCGGGAGGGCTTCGATGCGGTGCTGACCTCCCTGGCCTCGGCCCTCGGACCCCGCGTGCTGTTGGCACCTCAGCGGCTCGAGCCGGCCGCGCGCCAGTTGGAGGAGTACTTCGCCGGCACGCGCACCCGGTTCGACCTGCCGTTGGACCACGCGCTGTCGGCCGGATTCCGTCAGCAGGTGCACTGCTACCTCCCCCGCATCGCCTACGGCGCGACGCAGTCCTACGGTGAGGTCGCGGCCGCGTTGGGCAATCCCAGGGCGGTGCGGGCGGTCGGCAGCGCCTGCGCCACTAACCCGTTGCCGGTCATCGTGCCGTGCCACCGGGTGCTGCGCAGCGACGGCGGTCTGGGCGGCTACCTCGGCGGGACAGCTGCCAAGACCACGCTGCTGGAGTTGGAGCACGCCGCCTGAGCCCGGGTCGGAGAGAATCACACCATGAGCAACGAGGGGTTGATCGTCGGCGCGGATGGTCTGGCCCGGCCCGCCTGGGCCGCCACCGATCCGCTCCTGCGGGACTATTACGACACCGAGTGGGGCCTACCGGTGCGCGACGAGCAGGGGCTGTTCGAGCGGTTGAGTCTGGAAGCCTTCCAGTCCGGTCTGTCCTGGGCCACCATCCTGCGCAAGCGACCGGCCTTCCGCGCGGCCTTCGGTGACTTCGACCCCGAGGTGGTGGCTGGTTTCGATGACGACGACGTGCATCGTCTCCTGGGTGATGCCGCGATCGTGCGGAACCGCGCCAAGATCCAGGCGACGATCACTAACGCCCGAGCCACCCTGGCGCTGCGGGACCGGGGCGGATTGGTGGATCTCATCTGGTCCTTCCAACCGGCCAGCACGCCCGCACCGGTCAGCCCCGCCGAGGTGCCGACCACCTCGGCCGAGTCGGTGGCTCTGGCCCGGGCGCTGCGCCGGGAGGGGTTCGTTTTCGTCGGCCCCACCACGATGTTTGCCCTGATGGAGGCGGTCGGGATCGTCGACACCCACCTGGTGGGGTCGCACCGGCGCGGCAGTTCCGGTGTGTGGCCCTGCTGACCCTGGGGGTGGGGCAGGATGGGGCGTGGTCATGTCCCATCCGCACCGCATCCGCAGGAGGCGTCCGGTATGCCTGCCATCACCCTCGAGGATCTGCTCGATGAAGGGCTGAGTCCCGACACGGTGCCCCAGGCGGCTGCCGCCGCGGCCGAGCTCACTGACGGCGACCTGGTCGGGCTCGTCGAGCGGCTACCACCGGCCCGCGGTGCGGTCCTGACCCGGGTGTTGCCCAAGGACCGCGCACTCGCCCTGTTCGAAAGCCTGGACGCCGGCCACCAGGCCGACCTGATCTCGGCGTTGCGTGAGGGCGATGTCATCGCCTTCTTCGAGGGGATGGACCCCGATGACCGGGTGAGTCTGCTCGATGAGTTGCCGGCCACGATGGCCGAGCGCCTGCTCTCCGGGCTCGACCCCAGGGAGCGGGCCCTCACCGGGGTGGTCCTGGGCTATCCGCGCGGTTCCATCGGTCGCCGGATGTCGCCGGAGCTGGTGTCGGTGCCCGAGACCGCCACGGTCGGCCAGGCACTGACCCGGGTCCGCGCCCAGGTGGAGGTCGCAGAGACCGTGTACACCCTGCCCGTGGTCGGCCCTGGCCGGGTCCTGCTGGGTGTGTTGGGGCTGCGGCGGCTGCTGGCTACCGACCCGCAGGTGCCGGTGGCCGACGTGATGCGCCCGGCCGAGTCAGCGGTGGTCACCGAGGGCGCGGAGTCGGCGGCCCGTCGCTTCCTGGACCGCAAGCTGCTCGGTATGCCGATCGTGGACCAGGAGCACCGGCTGGTGGGGATCGTCACCGTCGATGATGCGTTGGACATCGTCGAGGAGGCCGACTCCGAGGATGTCGCCCGGCAGGGTGGCACCGAGGCGCTGCGCCGACCGTACCTGTCCACCGCGGTGACCCGGCTGGTCCGCACCCGGATCGTCTGGCTGCTGGTGCTGGCGGTCTCGGCCATCCTCACCGTGCAGGTGCTGGAGATCTTTGAGTCCACCCTCGATGAGGTGGTCGTGCTCGCTCTGTTCATCCCGCTACTCACCGGCACCGGCGGCAACACCGGCAACCAGGCGGCCACCACAGTCACCCGCGCCCTGGCGCTGGGGGATGTGACCAACCGGGACATCGGCCGGGTGCTCTTCCGGGAGATGCGGGTCGGGCTGTTGCTCGGCAGTGTGCTGGGGCTGCTCGGTTTTCTGCTGGCGGGGCTGGTCTATGACGGGCACGTCGGGGCGGTGATCGGGCTCACCCTGGTGGCGGTCTGCACGATGGCTGCTGTCGTCGGCGGAGCCATGCCGATCATCGCCCAGACGCTGCGGGCCGACCCGGCGGTCTTCTCCAACCCGTTCATCTCCACCTTCTGTGATGCGACCGGGTTGGTGATCTACTTCCTCATCGCCCGGGCCGTGCTCGGCCTGTAACTCGCCCCTGCGCGAGGTGGCGCTGAGCGGGTCGGCAGACTGATCGGGTGCAGATCCTCTCGGTGATCATCCCGTTCTTCGCCCTGGTCCTCATCGGCTATCTCGCCGCCCGGACCGGGGCCCTGCCGCTGGAGGCGGTGGCCGGGCTGAACAGCTACGTCCTCTACTTCGCACTGAGCGCCCTGCTGTTCCGGCTGGGAGCCCAGACCCCGGTCGTGGACCTGCTGGACCCGACGCTGCTGGGGCTGTGGCTGGTGGCCGGGGTGGTGGTGATGGTGCCGGCGGTGCTTCCGGCGGTGCGGGCCGGTCGCGGCTGGCTGGATGCGTCCCTGGGCGGCCTCATCGCGGTGCTGTCCAACTCCGGGTTCATGGGTCTGCCGTTGATCACGGCGCTGGTCGGCGCCGACGCTGCTGGCCCGGTCATCACCACCCTGCTGGTGGACATCGTGCTCATGCAGTCCATCGCTATCGCGCTCTCGCAGCGGGACGCGGCGGACGGCGGATCGGCGCTGCGCCAGGCGGGGGCGGCGCTGCGGCGGGTGGCCAAGAATCCGATGCCCTGGGCCATTGTGCTGGGCGCTCTCTGGGGCCTCACCGGCTGGCGACTGACCGGCCCGGTGGACCAGGTGCTGGCCATGCTGGCCGACTCGGCAACACCGGTCGCGCTGTTCACCATCGGGGCGGTGCTGGCCCGCCAGCAGATGCGCGCGCGGCCTACCGGCCAGCACCCCGGCACACTCCTGTCTGGTGATGTCCCGTGGCTGACCGCCCTCAAGCTCATCGCCCACCCCGCCGTGGTCTGGGTGCTGGGCACCGCGGCCATCGGGCTGGGCCTGCCGCTGAGCAGCGCAGGGCTGGTGGTGCTGGTCCTGGTGGCCGCGCTGCCCTCGGCGACCAATGCCTCCATGCTGGCCGAGCGACTCGGTGCCGACAACGGCCGGATCGCCTCGGTCATCCTGTCCTCCACCGCGCTGGGATTCGGGACGTTCACGCTGGCCGTGGCCGTGATGACCTAGCCC
>CAYVEH010000001.1:68691-70703 GCA_964450585.1 uncultured Ornithinimicrobium sp. | reverse complement strand
TGCCGTTCGTCGGCAAGCGGTGGGTGCACCAGGTGGACTCCTACGACACCGAGCGGGGCATCTCCTACTGGCGCAAGAACTACCGCACCTCCATCGAGACCGAGGACGTGGACGTCAGCAGCGCCGAGTACGCCTACTACGACCCGATCTACACCCTCTCCCAGGAGGGACAGGCGTGGTGGCGCGAGCACGGGGACGCTGCGGCGACCCACGAGGCGGCCACGCAGGCGGCGAAGAGCTCGCACGCGGCGTCGGTGGCTCAGCTCGACTGAGCACCTGATCGGCACGGCGAGCGGTAGCTGATGGCCCGGGCGCGCACCGGCGGCGGGACCCCGGCCACCGTGGCCCTGGAACGGGCCGGGGTGCCGTTCACGGCCCGGGCCTACGCCCACGACCCGGCCGTCGGGTCCTACGGGTTGGAGGCTGCTCAGGCGCTTGGGGTCGAGCCGGCACGGGTGCTCAAGACCCTGCTGGTGGACACGCCCACCGGGCTGGCCGTCGGCATCGTGCCGGTGGACCGGCAGCTGGACCTGAAGGCGGTCGCGGCGGCGCTCGGCGCCAAGCGAGCCACCATGGCCGACCCGGCCGTCGCGGAGCGGATCACCGGCTATGTGGTCGGTGGGATCAGTCCGCTCGGCCAGCGCAAGGCCCTGCCCACGGTCCTGGACCAGACCGCACCGACATGGCCCACGGTGTTGGTCTCCGGCGGCAAGCGCGGGCTCGACCTGGAGCTCCGGCCCGCGGACCTGGTGCGGCTGACCCGCGCCAGGCTCGCCCCGATCGCGCGCTGAGCGGGCCACCGCACGGGCCGTGGCACGGCCCGGTGGGGCTCACCCGGTGGGTTCCCCTCACCGGGGCTCCCAGGCATCCTCCTCCGCACTGCGGGCACGCACCGCCTCCGGGAGGACACCGGAGGCCAGGTCAGCCAGGGTGACCGACTCCAGCACCTCCCGCAGGCTGCTCCGCGCCGCGATCCACACCGGCTGCAGGATGGTCGCCAACCCCCGGTAGGCCACCACCTCCGGGCGTAGCCCGTGCACGCTCACCAGCGGGCCGTCCACCGCACGGATCACCTCGGCGATGTTGATCTGGGTGGCCTCCCGTCCCAACTGCCAGCCACCCCCCTGCCCACGCTTGCTGCGCACGATCCCGGCGCGACGCAGGTCGGCCAGGATGGCCAGCAGGAAGTTCTGCGGGATCTCCTGGGTCGTCGCGATCGCCTCAGCCGTCAGCGGCCCCTCGGACTCCTGCGCGGACCGGGCCATGACGATCAGCGCCCGGAGGGCATAGTCGGACTTGGCGCTGATGTGCATGCGCCGATTGTGTCAGCAGGACCTGGCCGGCACGGGGCTGCCCTGCGCGGCCCGCCGGTCGGCACGGTCCTGGCGGACCGCACGGGTGATCAACGCCACCGTGCCAGCCGCCAGGATGCCCAGCGTGATCCACACCGGGAGGGAGTTCGTGGCCACCCCGCCCCAGGTCTCCAGCATCGTCTTGGCATTGGTGAGGATGATGAAGGAGCCGGCTGCCACCCCCAGCACCGTCGCGGTCAGATGGCGCACCGCCCAGGCGGCTACCGGCGCCGCGATGATGCCGCCGATGAGCAGGGCGCCCACCCAGGCGAGGCCGATCCCGGCCGGGCCCAGCCCGGAGAGGAACCCCAGCGAGGCGCAGAGGGCGACCACGAACTCGGTGGTGGACACCGAGCCGATGACCTTGCGGGGCTCGATCCGGCCGGTGGACAGCAGCGAGGTGGTGCCCACCGGGCCCCAACCGCCGCCGCCGATGGCGTCCAGCGTGCCGGCCACCAGGCCCAGCGGAATGAGGAACACCGCGCGCAGCCGGCCCCGGAACTGTGGGCGTCGCCCCGACAGGGCCAGGAACCGCCAGAGCACGTAACCGCCCAGCAGGGAGAGGATCAGGGCCACCCACGGCCGGGCGACCTCGGCCGGCAGGCTCACCAGGACGTGCGCCCCCAGGAAGGCGCCCAGTCCCCCGGGCACCGCCATGAT
>CAYVEH010000001.1:50529-68591 GCA_964450585.1 uncultured Ornithinimicrobium sp. | reverse complement strand
TCACCAGGACGTGCGCCCCCAGGAAGGCGCCCAGTCCCCCGGGCACCGCCATGATGGCCACGATGCGCCACTCCACATTGCCGAAGGCGGTGTGCGCGATGCCGGAGATCAAGGCGGTGCCCACCTCGGAGAGGTGCACGGCGGCGCTGACGGTGGCCGGAGCCAGCCCGACGGCGACCATCAGGCTGGAGGAGGTCACCCCGTAGCCCATCCCGAGCGACCCGTCGACGAGCTGGGCGAACAGGCCGACGATGGCCAGGATCAGGAGATTGCGCATCGGTCATGCTCCCTACTCATGTAACTACAGTAAAAAACTCTAGTTACAAGAGTACAGCATCGACCGGGTGCTCACTCTTCCGCTGGCAGGTGCACCGGCCGCCCCTCCCAGGGAGTGGACAGCACCACCGTGGTGATGCTCGCGCAGTTGGCCGCGGCGCGGATGTCGGCCACCATCTGCTCCAGGTCGGATGGTTTGCGCAACCGCACCTGAATCACATAGTTCTCCCGCCCCGCGACCGACCAGCAGGAGTCGATCTGGGGCAGGTGCTGGAGACGCTCCGGGATGTCATCCGGGGCCGCCGGGTCAAACGGGGACAGCGCGATGAGTGCGGTGAGCGGCAGCCCGACCTTCTCGAAGTCGATCTCGGCCCGGTAGCCGGTAATCACCCCGCGCTCCTCGAGTCGCTTCACCCGCTGGTGCACCGCCGAGGTGGACAGCCCCACCGCTCGGCCCAGGTCGGCAAAGCTCATCCGACCATCGGCAGCCAACAGCGAGACGATCCGGCGGTCCACATCTTCCATGAGGCCATAGCCTAGTGAGCCATGAGCCCAGACCAGCGTCTTCTCCTGTTGGACACCGCCAGCTTGTACTTCCGGGCGTTCTTCGGGGTCAAGGACACCGCACCGGCACCGGACGGCACCCCCACCAACGCGGTGCGCGGGCTGCTGGACATGACGGCCACGTTGCTGAACCGCTTCTCCCCCACCCACCTGGTCGCCTGCTGGGACGACGACTGGCGTCCCGCGTTCCGGACTGCGGCGATCCCCTCCTACAAAGCACACCGACTGGTGGCGGGCACGACCGACACCGAGGACACCCCGCCCGACCTGGCCGTCCAGGTGCCCCTGATCCGGGCAGCCCTGGAGGCGTTCGGCATCCCGGTGCTCGGCTCCCCCGGCTACGAGGCGGATGACGTCATCGGCACCCTGGTGCACCGGCATACCGGCGTGCTCCCGATCACCGTGGTGACCGGGGACCGGGACCTGTTCCAACTGGTCGACGACGCCCACGACATCACGGTCGCCTACACCGCCCGGGCCGGCGTGCGGGACGCCGAGGTGATCGACCAGGCCGGGCTGCAGCAGCGGTATGCCGTGCCCTCCGGCCCCGCCTATGCCGACATGTCGATCATGCGCGGGGACACCAGCGACGGCCTGCCCGGGGTGGCCGGGATCGGGGAGAAGACCGCGGCGGCGCTCATCAACAGCTACGGCTCACTGGCCGGGGTGCGCCAGGCCCTGGCCGACGGCGACCCCGCCATCAAGGGGGCCCGACGCAAGAATCTGGAGGCGGCCTCGGACTACCTGGATGTGGCGCCCGGCGTAGTGCTGGTGGCCCGGGACGCCCCGCTGGCCGAGCGCCCGCTCACCCTGCCGCGGGAGCTGGCCGACCCGGGCACGCTGCAGCAGTTCGTGGATAGTTACGGCATCTCCGGGCCGGTGCGCCGGCTGATGGAGGCGTTAGGGCTCAGCTGAGGTCGTCCCTGGCGTAGAGCAGGTTCTGCAGCTGGACCTGCACCGACTCCACCCGGGGGACGTCATGCAGCTCCATGCCGGCCTTGTCCGTGGCATCGGAGATCGTCAGGGTGCCGCAGCCCAGCACCCGATCCATCAGGTGCTTCTCGATCGCCACGTCGTTGATCCGGTGCAGCGGAATATCCCGGCCGACCTTGGTCAAAATGCCGGAGCGGTGACTGACCCGACGGGTGGTGATGACGTAACGCCCGGTGAGCCAGCGCAGCACCGGCACGATGACAAAAATCAGAGCAACGCCGGCAGCGAGCACGGCCACGACCAGGGCGATCCACCCGCCGGCGGACAGGTCCCGGGTGAACCACCACACGGCCCAGGTCAACGCGATCAGGAAGAGCCCGAGTGCGACCGGCTCGGCCAGCGCCTTCCAGTGGGTGCGGGTGCTGAGCACGATCTCCTCGCCCTCGGCGAGTTGGGTGTCCTTGAGAGCCATGGGGGCATCTTGCCACCTCGGCTGCGGTCTCAGGGGCGCAACAGCTCAGGTGCCAGCGCCGGGTCTGCGGGTCGGTCCCCGGCCGGTTCGGTCCCGGCGTCTCGACCCCACGGCATACCGGCCAGGATCTCCGCCGGTCGGGCCAGGCTCCAGAAGACCAGCATCGCCAACAGGCCGCAACCCACCATGACGGTGGCCATCGGCACCGCGGAGGCCACCTGGAAAGCGCCGGTGATCGGCGCGATGAGCGCCCCGAAGACGAAGTTCCCCGCCCCGAGTAGCGCCGCGGCCGCCCCGGCGCGCTCCCCGTGCTCATGCAGCGCCACCACCGGTGCGTTGGGCATGATGAACCCCGCGCAGGCCAGCACCAGCATCACCCCGATCACGATCGCGATGACACCCAGCTGGAGCAGTGCGGCCACCAGCAACAGGGTGGCGACGATCACCAGGGTCGGCAGCACACTCCGCAGGATCCGGACCGGGTGGATGCGCTGCACCAGGAAGCCGTTGGCCTGGCTGGCGGCGGTCAACGAGCCGGCGCCGGCGGCGAACACCAGGGCGTATTGCTGCGTGCTCATGCCGTACAGGTCCTGGAAGATGAAGGTGGCCGAGCTGATGTAGGCGAACAGCGCCCCCATCGCCGTGCAGGCGGTGAGCACCAGACCCACGAACCGCCGGTCGGTGAGCAGCACCCCGTAGGAACGCAGCGCCGGGCGCACCCCGGCGGCGCGCCGACGGTGTGGCGGCAACGTCTCCGGGGCCAGGAAGAGCGCTGCGCTGATCAATGCCAGACCGAACAGGGCCAGCCCCCAGAAGATCGTGCGCCAGGTGCCGAAGTGCAGGAACTGCGCCCCTAGGGTGGGGGCCAGCACGGGGGCGACCCCGACGATGAGGAACAACCGGGAGATGAAGGTGGCCATCTGGGAGCCGTCGTACAGGTCCCGAACCATCGCCTGGGCCAGCACCATCCCCGAGGCCGCGGTCAACCCCTGGGCGAAGCGCAGCAGCAACAGGGCTGGCAGGGTGCCGGTGAGGGCAATGGCCACGGAGACCAGCACGTACACCGTCAACGCGACCAGCAGGGGGCGGCGGCGCCCGATGACGTCTGCCACGGCACCGATCAGCAGCTGCCCGACCGCCAGCCCGACCAGGGTGGAGGTCAACGTCAGCTGGATGGCGGCCTCGGTCGTCTTCAGGTCGGCGACCAGGGTCGGGAAGGCCGCCAGGTAGATGTCGATGGTCAGCGGCCCGATCGCCACCAGCGCTCCGAACATGAGCAGCCGGGTCAGCCGGGAGGGTTCGCGGGTCAGGGGCACACGGGGACAAGGTCGGTGCACCGGGACATATTCCTGCTGCCGGTGAACAGCCCGAGCCCCCGGTGTCCGGGCGGTGCACCCGCGGGACCTGAGGTGGCGGGTCAGTCCAGCCGGTCGGCGGCGACCACGCCCCGCAGCATGGCGGAGGAGGCGCGTCGGGCGATGGTTGTCATGTCCTCGTCGCCGGCCTGGGCCAGCTGGCCCAGCAGGTCGATGACCTGCTTGCTGCGTCGCACGAAGTCTCCGGCGGAGAGTTCGGCGTCATGCAGCACCTCCTCCAGCGACCGGCCGGAGGCCCAGCGGTGCACCATCCAGGCGATCCCGGGGTCCAGCGCCCCGGTGACCGGCAGCCGGTGCTGGGTCTCCCGGTCGGTCAGCTCGGTCCAGATGGCCTCCATCTCGTGGAAGGCCTCCTCCACCTCGGCGCTGGGCCAGCGCGGGGCCAGCGTCTCCTCCCCGCGGGGCTCGTGGATCAGGGTGGAGACCACCGCGGCCAGGGCCGGCGGGTCCAGGCGGCGCCAGGTGCCCTGGGCCAGGGCCTGCGCGGCCACCAGGTCCTTCTCGGTGTAGATCCGCCGCAGCCGGGTGCCCCGCTCGGTGACCGCCGTGCCGTCCTCGGTGAGGTAGCCCAGCTCGCCGAGCAGCGTGCAGATGCGGTCGAAGGTCCGGGCCACGGTGTTGGTCCGCCCGCTGACCCGCCGTTGCAGGTCGTCGGTCTCCCGACGCAGCCGCCACCACCGCTCCGCCCAGCGGGCGTGCGCCTCCCGCTCCGGGCACTGGTGGCACGGGTGGGCACGCAACTCGCTCCGCAGTTCCTCCGGGTCGGTATGCCGTCCCCGACCGGATCCCTCGGCCACCCCCGGTGCGATCTCACCGGACGGGGCGGTGCCGGTAGGGTCCGGCTCGGCTGTGGCGGCGCGGGGACGCCAGGAGGCCGGTGGGTCGGTGGGCACCGTGGCGCGCAGCGTGGCGGCCAGGTCCTTGCGGGCACGGACATTGCGCGGGTTGAACCGCTTCGGGATGCTCAGCCGGGCCACCGGCTCCACCGGCTCCCGCACGTCGGTCGGGGTGAGGCGCCGCAACTGGCCGTCGG
This sequence comes from uncultured Ornithinimicrobium sp., assembly GCA_964450585.1. GTDB lineage: Bacteria > Actinomycetota > Actinomycetes > Actinomycetales > Dermatophilaceae > Ornithinicoccus. Next base: position 63,937 of record CAYVEH010000001.1, on the reverse strand, counting down.
AGGTGAGCAGCCCGGGCTCGGGGGTGCGCCCCGGCTTCTGCGGGACGGTGAGCACCAGCGCCAGGCCCTGGCGGCGACCCTGCGGCAGGTTGATGACATCGCCGGGGGTCAACTCCTCCAGGCTGAGCGCGATCTCGGCGCGGCGGGAGGCGTGCCGAGACCGGGACTGTGCCTTCTCGGCGTCGCTGAGCTCGCGGCGCAGCCGGGCGTACTCCCGGAAGTCGCCGCGCTCGCAGTGCATCGAGGCCGCGTAGCCCTCCAGCGCCTCCTGGTTGCGTCGCACCTGGCTGGCCAGACCGACCACCGCCTGATCGGCCTGGAACTGGGCGAAGGAGGACTGCAGCAGCTCCCGGGCCACGTCGCGCCCGAACTGGGCGACCAGGTTGACGGCCATGTTGTAGGTCGGGCGGAAGGAGGATCGCAGCGGGTAGGTGCGTGTCGAGGCCAGCCCGGCCACATCGATCGGGTCCAACCCACGCCGGTGCAGCACCACCGCGTGTCCCTCGATGTCGATCCCGCGGCGACCCGCCCGACCGGTGAGCTGGGTGTACTCCGCCGGTGTGATCGGGGCATGCTCCTCGCCGTTGAACTTCACCAGCTTCTCCAGCACCACGGTGCGGGCGGGCATGTTGATGCCCAGCGCGAGGGTCTCGGTGGCAAAGACCGCCTTGATCGCCCCGGCGGTGAACAGCTCCTCCACGATCTCCCGGAAGAGGGGCAGCATGCCGGCGTGGTGGGCGGCGAAGCCACGGGTGAGACCGGCGACGAAGTCGTGATAGCCCAGCACGGGCAGGTCCTGTTCGTCGACCTCAGCGACCCGCTCCTCCACCAACCGGCGGATCCGGACACCCTCCTGGGGCGGCACCAGCTGGGTGCCCCGGCGCAGCAGCTGAGTCACCGCCGCCTCGCAGCCGGCTCGGCTGAAGATGAACGTGATCGCCGGTAGCAGGCCCTCGCGGTCCAACCGGTCGATGACCTCGGCGCGGCTGGCCGTCCCGCCCGGCAGGCTGCCCCGGCCCCCTCCGGCCCGTGCCTCGACGCCGCGCCCGCCACCTCGGCCGCGAGCCGCATACGGCTGGCTCCGCTGCCCGTGACGGCCACGGTGGTCTCGCCCCGAGGGGCGGCCACGGCGGCCCCGTGGGCCCCCGGGGTCGTCGCGGCGCCACCGGGTGTCCTGCTCCTGCCGGCTGATCCGTTCCAGCAGCTCGGGGTTGATCTGGGCCTGCTGCCCCGGCTCGCCGGCAGTGCCGGCTCCCTCCCCGGTCTGCACGAAGAGGTCCAACAGGTCCTTGCCGACCATGAGGTGCTGCCACAGCGGCACCGGCCGGATCTCTGAGACGATCACTTCGGTGTTGCCGCGGACGGTCCGCAGCCACGCGCCGAACTCCTCGGCGTTGCTCACCGTCGCTGACAGCGAGATCACCTGCACCGACTCCGGGAGGTGGATGATCACTTCCTCCCACACCGCACCGCGGAACCGGTCGGCCAGGTAGTGCACCTCATCCATCACCACGAACCCGAGCCCCTGCAGCGTGCCCGAGCCGGCATACATCATGTTGCGCAGCACCTCGGTGGTCATCACCACCACCGGGGCCTCACCGTTGATGGAGGAGTCACCGGTGAGCAACCCCACCTGCTCGGCGCCGTGGCGGGCGACCAGGTCGTGGTATTTCTGGTTGCTCAACGCCTTGATCGGGGTGGTGTAGAACGCCTTGCGGCCGGACTCCAGGGCCAGCGCGACAGCGAACTCCCCGACCACGGTCTTGCCGGCCCCGGTGGGTGCGGCCACGAGCACGCCACGGCCCTCATCGACCGCGCCGATCGCGGCGAGCTGGAAGTCGTCCAGCGGGAAGTCCAGGGAGCCGGTGAATCGTCCGACGGCCCCGCTGTCCTGCCGGGTCCGCCTCCGGGCAGCGGCGTACCGCTCAGCGGGGGTGGACATGCCCCCAGGTTACGCGGTCACCGCACCCGGTGGGGCCGCCACCGGGTGGGTCAGTGTGCCGGCACCAGCACCTCGAGGGCGGAGCCGACTGCCTGACACTGCACCGGCAGCGGCCCCAGCGCCTCACCGTCACCGTGGGCGACCAACTCCGGGCCGCTCACCCGCACCCGTTCGGCCCGTGCCATCCGCACTGCCGGATGCTCCTGGTGCCGCCCGGTGAAGACCCCGGCCAGCAACCGGACCGCCGCGGCCGGGCCGACCGGCTCGATGATCACCACGTCCAGCAGGCCATCGGTGGGGTCCGCCTGGGGTGCGATGCGCATCCCGCCGCCGTACTGCGCCAGGTTGCAGACGGCGACGATCAGCGCCTCCGTCTGCACCACCTGGCCGTCCAGCTCCAGTTGGTACCCCATGGGGGACAGCCCGGCGATCTCCGGCAGCACCGAGAGGGTGTAGGCGTGCGACCCCAGCCACCGCGGCAACCGGGCGGCCCGTGCCGCGATGAGGGCATCCAGGCCGCAGGGCACGGAACTGACGACGTGCCGGTCCACCGGTGCCACGTGGATCAGGTCGATGCGTCGGCGCCGGCCGGTCAGCAGGGTGGCGACCGCCGGGCCGGGCCGCAGCGGGATGCCCAGTGAGCGGGCGGTGTCGTTGCCGGTGCCGCACGGCACGATGCCCAACGCGGTGGACGTCCCGGCCAGCTGGTCGGCGGCCAGCTGGACGACCCCGTCGCCCCCGACCGCGACCAGGGTGTCGATACCCTCGGCGACCGCGGCACGGCAGGCCTCGCGCGCGCCCTGCACCGTGGCCGTCTCCACCTCCCGCACCTGCTGACCGGCCTGACGCAACCGGGTGACCACCTGGGCGCCCAGCACGGCAGCGCCCCGGCGCCCGGAGCGCGGGCCGTGCAGCACGGCATACCGACTCACTCGGCACCGACGCCGCGGCCGGGTCCGGTCGCCGGGCTCACAGCGGACTCGCCTCATCCGGGGACAGACCCTCCCAGCCGGTCCGGGCCTCCCGCCGGGCCCGGCGTCGCTCCAGGAGCGCGGCCACCGCGATGGCTCCCCAGTAGAGAACGTAGACCGGGATGGACAGGGCGATCATCGTCCAGGCGCTGGGGTCCGGGGTGGCGAAGGCGGCGAAGACCAGGATGAGCATCAGCGCGACCCGCCAGCCGCGGATCATGACGCGCACCGGCAGGATCCGCAGCTGATTCAGCCCGACCAGCGCGACCGGCATCAGGAAGGCCAGACCGAAGGCGAGGATGAAGTACAGGACGAAGTTGAGGTAGGTCATCGCGTCCTGCAGGTTGGCGGCGTCGTCGGGGGTGAACGACAGCAGGATCGCCACCGTGCGTGGGATGGCCCAGGCGGCCAGCGCTGCCCCGGCCAGGAAGAGCGGCACCCCGGCGAAGAAGTAGGCCCTGGCGATGCGTCGCTCCTTGGCCCGCAGCCCGGGCAGTACGAAGCCCCACAGCTGCCAGATCCACATCGGGCTGGACAGCACGATGCCGACGAAGACGGCGACCTTCAGCTGCACCGAGAACGGTTGGGTGATGCTCGCCCCGAAGTTGATGTTGACGATCTCCCGACCCTCGGAGTCGCGGATATTTCGCAGCGGCTCGATGAGCCAGTTGATCAGCGGCTCGTAGAAGATCCACCCCACGACCGCGCACACCAGCACCCCCAGCAGTGCGATGAGCATCCGGTTGCGCAGCTCCCGGAAGTGGTGGGCCAGGGGCATCCGCCCCTCGGGGTCACGACGACGAGCCACGGGGTGGGGCGGGCCGGGTCAGGAACGGGGCTGGTCGCCGGAGGTCCCGTCGGTGTCCTCACCGTGCAGACCCTGGCGGAACTCGTCCCGCATACTGGCGCCCTTGTCGCGCACGCTGTCGGCGGTGTCCCGGGCACGATCCCCCAGGTCGTGGCCGCTGCCGCGCTGCTCCTCCGGCTGCCCTGTCGGGGTGGTCTCGCCGCGCACGGTGTCCTGGCTGGCCGCGCTCGGGCCCTTCATCTGGTCCACCTCGGACTTGAAGATGCGCATCGACTGGCCCAGGCTCCGCGCCATGTTGGGCAGGTGCTTCCACCCGAACAACAGCACCAGGGCAATGACCAGGACAACGATGTGCCAGGGCTGCGGTCGCATGCTGGGACTCCTCTCGCGGCGGCCGACCACACCCTCGTGCGATCGCTTCAGTCAGTCTACGGGGTAGGCCTGCACGGCCCGCGCTGCGCCGTCCCGGATCTCGGCCGCCAGCTCTGGGGGGCGGCGCACGCTCAGCGCACCGCCCAACCGCCAGGCCAGGCGGCGTACCCAGGCGGGGTCGGCGGCCAACAGGGTGACCCGCAGGCTGCCGTCCTCGTGCCGTTCCACGCTCTCCATCGGGAAGTTCTCGGCCACCCAGGCGGCCGACGGTGCCAGGTCGAGCTCCACCAGCAGGTCCCCCGGGGAGGCCTGGTATGCCGTGCTGCCGGTCTCCCGTAGTCGGGCACCTTCGGGTGGGGTGCCGTCCTCGTCGAGCAGGTCCAGCTCCTCGATCCGGTCCAGCCGGAAACGACGCATGTCCTGCGCGCGGTGGCACCAGCCCTCCAGGTACCACCGTCCCTCCAGCGACAGCACCCGCATCGGGTCGACGTCCCGCTCGGTGGTCTCATCACGGGTGGCGTTGTAGTGCCGCAGGTGGACCCGGCGAGGGCCGGCCAGCGCGGTGCGGATCCGTTCCAGCAGCTGCTGCTCGGTCGCTCCGATCTCCAGGCTGACGCTGACCTGGGCTGCCGCTGAGCCCTCGGCCCCGGCAGCCTGCTCCAGTTTCCGCAGGGCCCGCTCGATGGCGTCCTGCGCGCCGACACCCGGCGTGGTCGCCAGGGCGCGCAGCGCCACGATGAGGGCCAGTGCCTCGTCCCGCCCCAACCGCAGCGGGCGGGCGATCTCGGCGGCGTTGCCCACGTGCACCCGGCCGCCCTCCCAGCTGGCCTCGATCAGGTCATCGGGGTAGTGACCCGGGGTGCCGCACACGAAGAGCAGTTGGAGGTCCTCCACGATCTGCTCAGAGCTGACGCCCAGCTCGCGGGCCGCTTCGGCGATGTCGATGCCCTGCCGGTTCATCAGCCAGGGCACCATCGTCAGCAGGCGCGACAGACGCTCGGTCGCGGTCTCCATCACGGCCCACTCCTTCCCGCTGTGGGCGTGCTGGTCGGGTCTGCCTGGGTGGCGGCACCGTGGCCCTCGTGTGCGTCCCGGACGGCCGTGAGGGCCTGTCGCACACCGGAGACCAGCTCGGGTGGCTCCAGGGCGATCGCATCCGGCCCGAGGCTGGCGACTTCCTCGATCATCGGCCACAGCGCGCCGACCCGGACCTCGACGACGTCCCAGCCCCGGGGCCCCCGCTCAGCACGCAGCTGGCCCCGGCGGCGGAGTGGCTGACCGGCCCCGGAGCGCAGGGCGACCCGCACGCTCAGGTCGGCCTCCGGGTCGGCCGTCCGGGTGATCATCGCCCGAGGGTCGTGATCGGCGGGCACCTGGTAGGCGTCGGATGCGCCGTGGGCGCGGACGGTGCCCTCGATGCGGTCCAGGCGGAAGACCCGCGGGGCCTGCCGGTCCAGGTCGTGACCGGTGAGATACCACCGCCCGTGCCAGGAGGTCAGGGCCCACGGCTGCAGGTGTCGCTCGGTGACCTCGCCAGCCGACCCTCGGCGGTACCGGAAGGTGATCTCCCGGCGGGCCAGCACCGCGTCCCGCGCTGTGTCGAAGGCCGGCTCCACGGTGTGCAGGAGCGGCTCCACCCCGGCGACCGACCGGGTGTCCCGAGTGAGCCCGGAGGCTTCCAGCTTGCGTAGCGCCTGGGCGGCCGGCCCGGCCAGGCTGGCCTGGGACCAGGCACGAGAGGCCACGCCGATCACGGCCAGCTCATCGGACTCGAACGTGATCTCCGGCAGGGCGTACTCGCGCCGGTCGATGCGGTACCCGGTCTCATCGGAGAACAGCGGGTCGATGACCTCCGTGCGCAACGGGATCCCCAGATCGCGAAGCTCGTCCTTGTCCCGCTCGAACATGCGGTCGAAGGCCTCGTCGGAACTCTCGGCATACTGCGGGACGGCACGTCGGATCCGGCTCTTGCTCATCGGCTGGCGGGTGTAGAGCAGCGCGATCACCAGGTTGAGTAACCGCTCGGTCTTCACCGCGGCTGGACTGGGACGGGCCATGGGGCGACGCTACCTGACGCAGCGGCCCAGGTGTCTGCGGCGTGTCGGCCGCCGCGTGCCGGGCCGGTGTCGGCTAGAGCAGGGTGGCGGCGTGGCGGCCGGCCGCGGCGGCGGCGAGGAAGGCGGCCGGGTCCTGTGACGGGCCGCGGCCCATCGTGGACAGGCGCACCGGGACCTGCTGCAGGGCCTCGGGCAGTCCGGTCAGGGGCACGTCGTGGCGACGCAGGTGCGGTGCGTGTCCGCACAGCTCGGCGGCCTCCCGAGCCACCTGGTCAGCCAGTTCGGTCTCGATCCCGGGCTGCTCGTGCAGCATCGGCACGGGCAGGTCGGCGGGGCGGTTCAGCACTCGGCCGTAGGCGGTGCGGCTGTGGTGGGAGATGCCGCGGTGGCGGGGGCGTGGGTCCGCGCCGGAGACCCGCAGTGTGGCCACCCCGGTGCCGCCGAGGACGGCTGCTGCGTTCAGGGCCTCACCGGCGGAGACCCCGGAGAAGCCCCAGGTGGTGCCGGTGCCCAGGTTTCCCGGGCCCTGACTGACGATGACCACGTCGGCCCGCACCACGTGCCGGGCGGCCAGCAGCCCGGAGTAGGTGTTGACCGCCTCCAGGTCGCCGCCGTAGGCCTGCCCGCAGCTGATGACCGCAGCCAGCCAGGAGTGCTCGCGCAGGGTGGCGCAGGTGCGGGAGAAGCCGGCCGGTAGCGCTCCCCCGTCGGTCATCAGGTAGGCCACGCGAGCCCGGGGGGCGCTGTCCCGGATCCCGGCCATGATGGCCGGCAGGCTGGAGTGCAGATCGGCCACGACAACCGGCATCCCGCCCAGGTCGTCGGCCTCGGCCAGGGCCGAGTGGTGCGGGCTGTCCTGCTCATCGACCCCGAAGACCATGGTCTGCAGCGGCGTGTAGCGAGCCTTGACGACGTGGCCCTGGCCCTGGGGGTCGGCAGCGTCCGCACGATCCGGTGGCAACCGGTCCGGGATCGCCACGATCAGGGCCACTCCCCCGGTGCCCAGCTCGTTGTCCAGGGCGTTGGTGTTCAGGATCACCCGGTCCCCGACGGCCGGCACCCCGGTCACCGACACATACGCCAGGGCGGGCACGTCACCGGCTGACTCGGCGCTGCTGGCTGCTCCTGGGTGGTCGCGGTTCCTCAACCGGACCTGAACCTGCACGGCGTCCCCCCACCGCGCGTGCTCGGCCACGACTTCACCCTCACGCCACCGGATCACGACGAACTCCTTGACTCAGTCGGCAGCACCAGCAAACTGCGGGTGCCAGGCGGATCAGAAGGGCCGACTCGGTATGCCGGTCGCTCGGTCGCTGCGGCCTCGCCCTGGACGGGTCGTGATCAGCGCGGTCAGCCACAGCCCGATGAGTGAGGCGGCCATCACCGTGACGAAGTGCAGCGCCACGGACAGTGTCTCAAACCAGCGGACTGGTATCTCCTGCATCGCTTGGTACCCGGAAGGGCTGTACTGCAGGAAGTACTCCACCGCCGTGACCAGCCCAAGCATCACCAGCCCCAGCCACAGCGGGGTCGAGACACCAGGCAGGAGTGGGTCGCGGCCCCCTGGCCTGGCCAACAGTGCCACCGCGAGGATCACCGCACCTGCGGTGACACACGTCTGACCCAACAGCGGGGTGAACTGCAGCGCCGCAGTGATGAGGGACTCGAGCGGCCCGGACCGGTTGGTCGGTGGGTAGGCCGGATCCCACCAGACCTGTACCAGCAGACCGGCTAGGGCCACTGTCGTCCCGATGATCGCGACTCGGCGTGCCATTGGCCTCACGGGCCCGGTGCCGTTGCCGGCCCGAGGCCCATCCCCCTTTCGACCCGCAGGTGCGGTGCTCGTCTGTGTGGTGACCGGTGGACGTCCGGACATCCTGGCACAGTTGGCGGGCTGGGTGGCCGGTGTTACCGCACGCCCTCCAGGTCCACCACGAAGATCAGCGTCTCGCCGCCCTTGATGACGCCACCTGCGCCGCGGTCGCCATAGCCCAGGTGCGGGGGGATGGTGATCTTGCGACGGCCGCCGACCTTCATGCCCAGCAGACCCTGGTCCCAGCCCTGGATGACCTGGCCGACGCCGACCTGGAAGTCCAGCGGGGTGCCACGGTTCCACGAGGCATCGAACTCCTCGCCGGTGGACCATGCCACGCCGACGTAGTGGGCCGAGACGACCGACCCAGCAGTGGCCTCCGGACCGTCACCCACCTCCAGGTCCTCGATGACCAGGTCGCTGGGCGGGGTGTCGCCGGGGAACTCGACCTCGGGCTTGGTCTTCTCACTCATGCTCGCTCCTTGTCGTGCTGATCGATGTGCTCGGTCGGGCAGTGGTGCAGCGCCTTCGGGCCGGCTGCTGGCGCACCGGTTGCGCCCGCGGCCCGTCGGAGGGGCCGGTCTACTTGGCGGCCAGAATGTCGACGACGAAGACGAGGGTCTCCTCCTTGAGCTCGAAGCCAGGGCCGCCCTCCTGGGCGTCGCCGTAGGCCTTCTCCGGCGGGATGACCAGCAGCACGCGGCTGCCGACCGTCTGCCCGACCAGGCCCTCGTCCCACCCGGCGATCACCCGGCCCTGACCGATCATCGTCTCGAAGGCCTCCCGGCCCTCCTGTAGCGAGGTATCGAACTGCTCGCCATCAGACCACTTGACCCCGGTGTAATGCATCCGCACCTGCTGACCGGACTGCACCTTCTTGCCCTCACCCTTGATGAGCGGCTGGACCACCAGCTCGGAGGGAGGCTCCTGCCCCTCCGGGATGGTGATCTTGGCCGGTGAGGTGCCATCGGCCTCGACCGTCGGCAGCCCCTCGACCGGCTCGACCGGCTCGCCCTCGGCCTGGGTCAGTGGCGTCGTGGCACCCACGATCTCGACATAGAAGACCACCGTGTCGGTCGGGCCGATGCCCAACTGGGCGTTGCCCGCCTCACCGAACCCGTCCTCGGGCGGCATCGCGACGATGAACGACTGCCCCGGCTTGGTGCCCGGCAGCGTCTCCAGGAACCCGGGCAGCAGGTTCGGGTTGGCCAACGACATGGTGACGGTCTCGTCCGTCGGGAAGGTCGACAGGATCTCCTCCCCCGTGGTGCCGTTGACCGCCAGGTAGCGCAGTTCCACGTCCTGCTCCTCGGTGGCGCCCTCGCCCTTGCCGGGCTCGATCTCCTGCACCGACGTCTCGGCCACCGACAGCGGGGTCTGCGCCAGCTCCAGGGCCGGCACCGTGGCGCCGTCGGCCTCCGTCTCGGTCAGCGTGACATCCTCAGCCGTGCCGTTCGGGGCGATCGAGGTTGCGGCGGCATCGTCGGTCCCGGTGCTCGCGCTGGCATCATCGGTGGCTCCGGAGTCGTCGGAGCCGCAAGCGGACAGGAAGATGAGTGGTGCTACGGCCAGGCCGAGCAGCCGAAACATGGGAGAGCGCACGCGCCATCCTTGTCTAGGTGGGGATTGGTAGGACACCACAGCGTAACCTGGCCAACCTGGGTATCGGCTGGGATTGCCCACCAGCACGCCGGTGGCATGGCCGTGACCAGCCACTTCAGTGGATGAGGTCGGTGCCCAGCGGGTTTCAGCGGCTACCTTCCATCGAGGCAATCAGCTCATCAATGCGGGCATCCTGACTGACAAAGGGGTCCTTGCACAGCACCGTCCGCTGGGTGGAATCGTTCAGTTTCAGATGCACCCAGTCCACGCTGAAGTCCCGGTGGTGCGCCTGGGCCGCCGCGACGAAGTCGCCCCGCAACTTGGCCCGTGTCGTTTGCGGCGGGGTGTGCCCGGCCGTGGCGATCCGCTCGGCATCGACCACGGTGCTGGCCCCGCCCCGGCGGGACACGATATTGAACAGGCCGCGCTGGGGGTGGATGTCGTGCCACGCCAGGTCAAGTTGCTGCATCCGGGCGTCGGTCAGCGACAGGCCCGATCGGTCGGCATACCGCTGTAGCGTGCGCCACTTGAGGACCCAGTCGATCTCGGTCTCCACCAGCGCCAGGTCCTGGGCCTCGAAGGCCTTCAGGGTCCGCTCCCACAGCTCCAGCACCTGCCGGTAGGGCTCCTGTTGGGCCAGCCCTGTCGCCTCCGCATGCTGTCGGGCGCGCACCAGGTACTCGGCCTGCATCTGCACCGCGCTGATGCGCTGGCCGTTGGCCAGGGCCACCGTGTGCCGACCGGTCAGGTCCCGGCTGATCTCGCGGATGGAGCTGATCGGGCTCACCAGGGTGAAGTCGGGGAAGCGGACGCCGGCCTCGATGGCCTTGAGCACCAGGTCGGTCGCGCCGGTCTTGAGCAGGGTGGTGGTCTGGCTCATCGTGGAGTCGCCGACGATCACGTGCAGCCTGCGGAACCGCTCGGCATCGGCATGCGGCTCGTCCCGGGTGTTGATGATCGGCCGGGACCGCGTGGTCGCCGAGCTGAGCCCGTCCCAGATGTGGTCGGCCCGTTGACTGATCTGGTAGGTCGCCTGTGACCCGGAGACGTGCAACCGGCCGGCACCGCTGATCAGCTGCCGGGTGATCAGGAACGGGATGAGGATGTCGGTGACCCGGCTGAGCTCACCTCGTCGCCCGATGAGGTAGTTCTCATGGCACCCGTAGGAGTTGCCGCGGGAGTCGACGTTGTTCTTGAGCACGTAGACCCGCGCCTGGATGCCCTCCTGGGCCATCCGGGCCTCGGCGTCCAGCGCCAGGTCGTGCAGCACCGCCTCCCCGGCCTTGTCATGGGCCACCAGGTCCAGCAGGTCGTCGCACTCTGCGGTGGCGTACTCCGGGTGCGAGCCCACATCCAGATAGAGCCGGGACCCGTTGCGCAGGAAGACGTTGCTGGAGCGACCCCAACTGACGACCTTGCGGAACAAGTAACGGGCCACCTCATCGGGGGCCAGTCGACGCTCGCCGGTGAAGGCGCAGGTCACCCCGAACTCCGTCTCGATCCCGAAGATCCGACGCTCCATCTGGCCTCGTGCTCCTAGTCCTCGCGCTGAGTCTGAGGGTTCGAGCGCTGCCGGCCAGCGGTGCCCTCCTCATCGGCTGGTATGCCGTCGGCATCCGAGGTGTCGGCCGCGCCGGCCGGTTGCGGCTGGGTAAGGGTGTCGTGCAGGCCGGCCCGGGGTTCGTCCTGGGTCGGCACGTCCTCGGTCTGGCTGTGCTCATCCAGGAGTGCCTCCAGCAGCGGCCCGCCCAGCCGACGGAAGGTCCGCCGTTGCCGCCGACGGTCCAGCACCGCTACCTCCAGGTCGGCGGCAGGCAGCTCACGGCGCTCCTCCTCCTCGGGGCTGCGCAGCAGCTGCACCGCCGTGCGCAGGACCTCGGCCAACGGCAGCTCGGGGGCCCAACGCTCGCGCAGGGCGGTCGCGATCGGCTCGCTGGTGCCGCCCATCACCACGAAACCGCGCTCCTCGGTCACCGACCCGTCGTAGGTCAACCGGTAGATCTGATCGGTCTGCTGACGATCGCCCACCTGGGCGACGGCGATCTCCACCTCATAAGGCTTGGACTCCTGGGTGAAGATGGCGCCCAGGGTCTGGGTGTAGGCGTTGGCCAACCCACGGGCCGTGACATCACTGCGGTCGTAGGAGTAGCCGCGCATGTCGGCATACCGGATGCCGGCCACCCGCAGGTTCTCGAACTCGTTGTACTTCCCGGCCCCGGCGAACCCGATCCGGTCGTACAACTCGGAGATCTTGTGCAGGGTGGCCGACGGGTTCTCCGCGACAAACGCGATCCCGGTCGCATAACTGGCCACGATCACTGAACGGCCGCGGGCAATGCCCTTGCGCGCGAAGTCCGCCCGGTCCTTCATCAACTGCTCGGGCGAGACGTACATCGGCATCGTCATCGCGCACCTCCAGGGTTGCCACGGCGCGCGGCGACCACCGCGTGCGCCAACTCCGCCAACCGGCCCTGCGCCACGATCTCGACGCCGGCCTGGGTGACCATCGCGCAGGTCGGCCAGATGTCACGCACCAGGTCCGGACCGCCGGTCGCCGTGTCGTCATCGGCCGCGTCATACAGCGCCTCCACCGCCACGGCGAGTGCCTGCTGCGGCTCCAGGTGTGGCCGCCACAGCTTCTTCAGCGCCCCTCGGGCAAACAACGACCCGGAACCGACGCTGTGGTGGCCGCGCTCCTCATAGCAGCCCCCAGTCACGTCGTAGGAGAAGATCCGGCCACCATCCCGCTCCAGGTCATAGCCCACGAAGACCGGCAGCACACTGAGCCCGCGCAGGGCGTTGCCCAGGTTGCCCCGGATCATCGCCGCCAGGCGGTTGGCCTTGCCCTCCAGGGAGAGCAACGTGCCCTCGATCTTCTCGTAGTGCTCCAGTTCCACCTGGAACAACTTGACGATCTCGATCGCGGTCCCGGCGGTCCCGGCGATCCCCACCGCCGAGTAGTCGTCAGCGGTGAAGACCTTCTCGATGTCCCGGCTGGCGATGAAACTGCCCATCGTGGCGCGGCGGTCCCCGGCCAGCAGGACCCCGCCAGCGAAAGTCAGCGCCACGATCGTGGTGCCGTGCGGGGCCTGCACCGTGCCCTCCCCGGGCTGGCCGGTGGCGCCCCCCGGCAACATCTCCGGGGCCCGAAGAGCCAGGAACTCACTGAAGGAGCTGCTTCGGGGTGCCAGGAACTCCGGGGGTAGGCCACGCCCGGGCTGGCCGGTCACTGGCCGCCCTTCTGCACGAAGCCGTGCACGAACTCCTCGGCGTTGCTCTCCAGGACGCCATCGATCTCATCGAGCAGGTCATCGACCTCGTCGGTGCGCTCGCTGGTCTGTGGCTGGGCGACAGGGGCCTCCGGGGGCGGGGTGTCCTCGTCCTGACGCCGCTGGGGACGCTGCTGCTCCTGGCCGGCCATTGGCTGCCTCCTGTGACCGTCGATAACTGAATACCTCTGACCCTAGTCCTCGGATGCCGCAGAACGGAGACACCGGGCGAGGCGGGCCGTTCAGCGGCTGTCGGTCGCCAGCGCCGCCAGCAGCGAGTCGACGTCAGCCGCCGAGTCCAACAGGGCGCCGATGTCGGCCCGCGAGCCACGCAGCGGCTCCGGCAGCTGGACCCGCCGCAACTCGCGCTGACCCTCCGCGGGCTCGAACACCACCGAGTCCCAGGAGGCTGCCCGCACCTGACCGACGAACCGGCTCACGCACTGGCCCCGGAACCATGCCCGGGTCTGCTCTGGTGGGTGCTGCACGGCGGCGGCGACCTCCTCGGCGCTGACCAGGCTCACCAGCCGGCCGCTGGCCCGCATCCGGGCCGCCAGACCCCGCTGCGGGTCCA
>CAYVEH010000001.1:0-50429 GCA_964450585.1 uncultured Ornithinimicrobium sp. | reverse complement strand
CTCACCAGCCGGCCGCTGGCCCGCATCCGGGCCGCCAGACCCCGCTGCGGGTCCAGGTCGGACCACTGGATGTCGATGGCGGCCAGTCGGGAGTCCCCCCACCCCAGACCATCGCGGCGCCGGTAGCCCTCCAACACCGCCCGCTTGGTGACCCAGTCCACCCGCCCCACACAGCGGGCCGGGTCGGTGGCCAGGTCAGCGGCAACCTCGTCCCAGTGCTGCAGCACCTCGCGGGTGTCCGCGTCCACCTGCGCGCCCAGGTGGGCCGCGACCGCCTCCCGGTAGATCTCCAGGATCTCCAGTGCCGTCAGCCGGCGCCCATCGTGCAGTTCCACCCGCTGGGTCAGGTCCGGGTCGTGGGAGATCTGCCGAATCGCGGCCACCGGGTCGACCAGCTCTAGCTCGGGCACCCGTCCGGCCTCGATGAGACCCAGCACCAGACTGGTGGTGCCCAGCCGCAACAGGGTGCCCACATCGCACAACGTGGCGTCCCCGACGATGACGTGCAGCCGGCGGTACTTCTCCCCGAACGAGTGCGGCTCGTCGCGGGTGTTGATGATGGGCCGTTTCAGCGTCGTCTCCAGGCCGATCTCGGCCTCGATGTAGTCCGCGCGCTGGCTGATCTGGAACCCGGGGTCCTCGGAGAACTGGCCCAGCCCCACTCGACCGGCACCGACCAGCACCTGGCGGGCCACGAAGAACGGCAGCAGGCCTGCCGCGATCGACAGGAACGGCACCTGGCGCGGGACCAGATAGTTCTCGTGGGTGCCGTAGGAGGCGCCCTTGCCGTCCACGTTGTTCTTGTAGACCCGCAGCACCTCTCCCCGCTCGGCCAGGGTGGCTAGCGCCCGCAGCATGACCTCGTCCCCCGCCCGGTCCCACCGCAGGGCATCCCGCGGCGAGACCACCTCCGGGCTGGAGTACTCCGGGTGGGCGTGGTCGACGTAGAGCCGGGCCCCGTTGGACAGCACCGAGTTGGCCGTCGTCGGGTCGTCAACATCGGTGAGCTGGCTGACATCGGCCAACTGCCGGGCCATCTCAAAACCGCGCGCATCCCGCAACGGGGTCTCATCGGCATAGTCCCACCCGGACCCGGTGGGCAGCGCCAGGCGCGGCCCGGCGCCCGTGGCATAGGCACGCACCACCTGACCGGAGAGGGTGACCGGGTTCGCCCGCGGGTCACCGGGTCGCGTGATCCCGTACTCGGTCTCGGTCCCCATCACCCGGCGCACAGTCATGACACGACCTTAGGTGCCCGGTCCGGACCGGGACACGCGGTGGTGGGTCATCCGGTCCACCACCTGCTGGACCAGCGACCCGTACTCCCTGATCACCGCCTCCAGGTCGGTGGACTCCGGCGGCAGCAGGCGCAGGGTGCGCGTCCCTGCAGCCAACCCCACCATCAGACACGCCAGCTCATCGCTGTGCCGCCGCACCTGGGCTGCGACCTGCGGGCCGGCTCCGGGCACCAGGAACCGGCCCAGGAACCGGGTGCGGAACTCCTCCCGGGCCGCCGCCGGGTCCGGTGCGTCGGCGATGAGATAGAGCGCCCGCAGCCAGGGCTCGGCCTCGGTGTCCTCCCGACGGCGGACCATCCGACGCACCAGCAGCTCACCCAGCCCGGCCAACGGCACCTCACCGGAGAGCGGCTCCGGCTCCAGTGGGGTGGCCAGGGCGTGCAGCTGCTCCTTGGACCCGCCGATCTTCATCACCAGGGCTGGGGACACCCCGGCCGCCGCAGCGATCTCCCGAATCGTGACGGCGGCATAACCGCGCTCGCCGAACAGCCGGCGCGCCGCCTGCAGCACGTCGGCGCGGGTGTCCCGCCGCTGCGCAGGACTCACCGCGACGCCGGTTCGCTGGGCCGGCGGGGCCGGCTCTGCGGGATGCCGGTGACGATGTCAATATCCAGCGTGGCGGACATCGAGCCGATCTGGACGGCGCGGGACCGGGTCCGTCCGCTGTCGTGATCCACCACGGTGAGCACGTACCGGCCCGGCGGGGGCAGCCCGATCTCATAGCCACCGTCCTCGTCGGCGTGCCGGGTTGCGACGTACTCTCCGGAGTGCCGGATCAGTGAGAGCATCACCCCACCCAGCGGTGCCCCGTCGTCGGTGACGTGCCCGGTGAGCAGCAACCGACGGTTCATCCGGATCTGGTCCAGGTCGGCATCACCGAGGTCCTCCAACCCGGACATCGGCCCCCACCCGTCGGCGCTGACGACGACCAGGTAGCGACCGGGTCGCGGCAGGGCCAGCGAGTAGTGGCCGGTGTTGTCGGTCCGGCCCCAGTCGACGTGGCGCCCGTCCGGGTGCAACACCGTGACCACGGCCTGCCGGATCGGCCGGTCGGCCTCGTCGGTGATGATGCCGCCGACCACGACCTCGTTCTCGGCCTCGGGCTGCTTGACCTCGTGCCGTTCGGCCGCCAGCACCTCCCCCGGGACCTCCTGCCGGTCCGCCGCTGGTTGCGGTCGCACGATGAAGGCGGCGATGAAGGCTCCCAGCAGTGCCGCCGCAGCAGCGATCCAGAAGATCAACTGGTAGGCCTCGAACCGGGGCACGGTCGGCATACCGTCCATCGCCATGGCGGCGAACAGCGCGGCCACCATGGCGCTGGCGCTGGAGGTGCCGATCGCGCGCAGCAGAGTGTTCAGACCGTTGGCCGAGGCGGTCTCGGTGATCGGCACCGACCGCATGATGAGGGTCGGCATCGCGGCGAAGGCGACAGCGGTGCCCAGCGCACTGAGCCCGGAGGCGATCATCACCTCCAGCACCGAGGAGTGCAGGAAGGCCCGCAGCACGAACCCGACCGCGATGGTGATCGCGCCGGCCATGAGCATCGCACGCGGGCCGTACACCCGGATCAGCCACGCGGCCAGCGGCGACATCAGCACCATCAGGATGCCCTGGGGCAGCAGCACCAGGCCGGTCTCGATCACCGACAGGCCGAACCCGTAGCCCGTCTCTGGGGGCATCTGCACCTGTTGGGCGCTGGTGAGGAAGTTGGCGAACATCGCCAGGCCGATGAGGATCGAGGCGACATTGGTCAGCAGCACGGTGCGGCGCATCGAGGTGCGGATGTCGACCAGGGGCTGCCCTTGCCGGAGCTCCCACGGCAGCCAGGCGGCCAGCACCAGACCGGACAGGATGACCAGCGAGATGGTGAGCCGGTCGAACCACCCCCAGGAGCCGGCCTTGGACACCGCCAGCAGGAAACAGGTCAGCGCCACCGACAGCAACAGCGCCCCGACGTAGTCGAACCGCCCCCTGGTTCGCACGGTCGACTCCGGCACGACGACCAGCACCAGCACGAACATCAGGACGGCGAACCCACCGGAGACCAGGAACAGCATCTGCCAGTCGAAGTTCTGGTAGATCACCCCGGCCAACGGCATCCCGACGGCCCCGCCGATGCCCAGCGTCGCGCTCATCAACGCCACGCCCGAGCCGACCCGCTCGCTGGGCAGGTGGTCACGCATGATGCTGATACCGACCGGCACCAGCGCGGTCCCCACCCCGGTCAGCCCACGGGCCAGGATGACCGGCGCCAGGGTCTCACTGATCGCGCCCAGCGCCGAGCCGGCGATCACCGAACCGAGGCAGACCAGCAGCATCAGCCGCTTGCCGAACATGTCCGCCAGCCGCGAGACGATCGGGGTGCCCACCGCGCCGGTGAGCAGCGTGATGGTGATCAACCACGAGGCGTTGTCGGTGGTGGTGTCCAGGATCCCGGGAAAGTCCGGGAGCAACGGCAGCACCAGCGTCTGCTGCAGCGAGACCAGGGTGCCGCACAGCGCCAGCACGACGATGATCAGCCCGGTCGGCAGTTTCCTGGCGGGCGGCTGGTCCTGGGGCGCGGCGCTGGCGGTGGCGCGGGATGGGGCGGGTGTGGGCACACTGCTCCTGGGAGAGAACTGCTGGAAAGGACTGGCGGTGAACAACTGTTCACGCACCTGCTGAGTCTAGCCGTCAGGGGTGACGCCGGGGCTGGCTGGCCGTCGGCCAGCCGGAGCTCCGGTGGTGTCCCGCCGGGCCCTGCGGCTGTGCCACCCTGGGCGCTGTGCCCTACCTGCTCGATGTCCTGCTGGTCACGGTCTTCGTCCTGCTCGGGCGGGCCACCCACGAGGGCGGCCTCCTGTCCTGGGGGTCGGCCCAGGCCTGGTGGCCCTTTGCCCTCGCGCTGGCTCTGAGCTGGCTGATCGCCGCCCTGTGGGGGTTGCGGCTCAGCGGCTGGCCAGCCGGTGTGCTGGTGTGGCTGGTCACGCTGCTGGGCGGGATGGGGCTGCGGGCCCTCACCGGGCAGGGGACGGCACTGCCGTTCCTGGTGGTGGCGACCGTGGTCCTGGCGGCCTTCCTGCTGGGGTGGCGCCTCCTGGTGCTCTGGCTGGGCGGAGCCGGGCCGGAACACGACACCGGGGGTTCGGCGCGAGGCGGGGCCACCCCGGGGACCTAGGCTGAGCGGTCATGGACACCGCACTGGTCGTCGCGATCGGGCTGCTCATTGTGGTGGCCGGCGCGGTCCTGCTGACCTGGTTCGTCCGGTCCCGACTGGTGCTGCGGACCACCGAGGACCAGGCCACCTACCGGGTGCTGCACATCAGCGGCCTGGCCACCCCGGCTCTGCGCGCCGGCCTCGAGGCCGGCGCCGAGCGGGCCGCCCGTCATCTGCGTGACCTGCTGGGCAGCTCCGCGTTGGCCCTGACCGACGGGACGGCGATGCTGGCCTGGGACGGCACCGGCGCCGACGCCCATGCCCCGTATGCCGTCAGCCACGCCCAGAGCGCAGTCCGGCAGGGGTCCACGACCGTCCAGGGGCCGGCGACCGTCGCCTGCCTGGACCCGGAGTGCCCGATCCGGCACGCCGTCACCGCCGCACTCACCACCGAGGATCACGTCGTCGGGGCGTTGACCGCCTACACCGGCAGCCGCCCCTCGGCCCGGCTGGTGCGCGCGGTCGAGGAGGTGGCCCGGTTTGTCTCCGGGCAGCTGGAGCTGGCCGACCTGGACCGCTCCCGGGCCAAGTTGGCCGAGGCGGAGATCCGGGCGTTGCGGGCCCAGATCTCACCGCACTTCATCTACAACAGCCTGGGCGCGATCGCCTCCTACGTGCGCACCGACCCGGAGCACGCCCGCGAGCTGCTGCTGGAGTTCGCCGACTTCACCCGGTACTCCTTCCGTCGGCACGGTGAGTTCACCACGCTGGCCGAGGAGCTGCGCTCCATCGAGCGGTACCTGACCCTGGAGCAGGCCCGCTTCGGTGGCCGCCTGGAGGTCACTCTGCGGGTCTCCCCCGAGGTGCTGCCGGTGGCCGTGCCGTTCCTGTGCCTGCAGCCGCTGGTGGAGAACGCGGTCCGGCACGGGCTGGAGGGTCGCGTCGGCACCGGCCGCATCACCATCGTGGCCGAGGATGCCGGCAACGAGGCCAGCATCAGCATCGAGGACGACGGTGTGGGGATGGAGCCCGAGCAGGTGCTGGCCAACCTGGTCGGCGAGGGTGGGGACCACGTGGGTCTGGGCAACGTCGATGAACGGTTGCGCAGCGTCTTCGGCGACGAGCACGGCCTGGTGGTGGAGACCGCCCCCGGCGCAGGCACCAAGGTCAGCCTGCGGGTGCCGAAGTACTCCCCCGGGGTGCACGCGAGCTGAGCGCAGCCGACCGCAGGTGCTGATCGGCGGCTTGACCGGGCGACTACCCTGCCGGTATGCCGTGCGTCCTCGCCGTCGATGACGAACCGCCAGCCCTGCGTGAACTCGCGCACCTGCTGTCGCGGGACGAGCGCGTGGAACGGGTCCTCACCGCCACCGACGGCGCGGGTGCCTTGCTGGTGCTGGACCAGGAGGACGTCGACATCGTCTTCCTTGACATCCGGATGCCCGGCCTGTCCGGACTGGACCTGGCCAGGGTGCTGGCCCGGTTCCGGCGCCCACCCGCGGTGGTCTTCGTCACCGCCTACGAGAACCACGCCGTGGATGCGTTCGACGTGCAGGCCGTGGACTACGTCATGAAGCCCTACCGGCCCGAACGGCTCGGGGCGGCACTGACCCGGGCGCTGGAGCACATCGACTCCCCTGCGGCCGCGGCAGAGGTGCGTGATGAGTCGATCCCGGTGGAGCTCGGCGGGGTGACCCGGTTCGTGCGGCGCAGCGACATCCGCTATGTGACGGCGCAGGGGGACTACGCCCGGTTGCACACCGCGGACGGCAGTCACCTGCTGCGCGCCCCGTTGGCGTCGCTGGAGGAACGTTGGGCCGAGGCCGGGTTCGTGCGGATCCACCGCAGCCACCTGGTGGCGCTGCCACACGTCCAGGAGATCCGCGTGGACGGCGGCCGCTACACCGTCCTGGTCGGCGGGCAGGAGCTGGCGGTCAGCCGTCGACACACCCGCGAGCTGCGGGACCTGCTGGTGAAGCGGGCCGGCGGATGAGGCACCCGGCAAGGGGTCGGCGATGACCGAGCGGGTGCGGGTCACCCACCCCCGGCGGGAACGACCCCGGATGCGGCCCACCCCGCTGGCCCGGGAGATCGACCAGCAGACCGGTTTGGGTGAGGTCTACCTCTCCTCACTGATCCGCTCCCAACTGCGGCTCAGCCTGGCGGTGCTGGTGGTCTCGCTCGGGGTGCTGGCGGCCCTGCCGTTGCTGTTCCGTGCCGTCCCGTGGCTGACCGGGGTCAGTGTGCTGGGCATCACCCTGCCGTGGCTCATCCTGGGCGTGGTCGTCTACCCGGCGCTGCTCGGGGCGGCGTGGTTCTACGCCCACCACGCCGAACGGGTCGAGCGGGACTTCGTGGACCTGCTGAACCGGCGATGAACCCCACCGTCGGGATGGTGGCCATCCTGGTCACCGCCGTCGCCACCGTGCTGGTCGGCGTCGTCGGCATCCGCGCGGCCCGCACCACCAGCGACTTCTATGTCGCCTCGCGCACCGTCACCCCCTGGTGGAACGCCTCGGCGATCGGTGGTGAGTACCTGTCGGCCGCCTCCTTCCTGGGCGTGGCCGGCCTGGTGCTGGCCTACGGCGCGGACATGCTGTGGTTCCCGGTGGGTTACACCGCCGGCTACCTGGTGCTGCTGGTCCTGGTGGCGGCTCCGCTGCGCCGCTCGGGGGCCTACACCCTGCCCGACTTCGCCGAGGCCCGGCTGGAGTCGCTCCCGGCCCGCCGCACCGCCAGTGTGCTCGTGGTGCTGATCGGCTGGCTCTACCTGCTCCCGCAGTTCCAGGCCGCCGGGCTGACCGTGCGCACCGTCACCGGTGCGCCCCAGTGGGTGGGGCCGGTCCTGGTCGCGGGCGTCGTGCTGGTCGGCGTCCTGTCCGGGGGAATGCGCAGCATCACCTTCGTGCAGGCCTTCCAGTACTGGCTGAAGCTGACGGCGTTGGCGCTGCCGGCGATCTTCCTGGTGCTGATCTGGCAGTCGCACGGGACCCCGACGATGAACCAGGACGGCCCACCGGTGTTCTCCGAGACCACCGAGGTCACCATCGCCACCGCGGTCCTGGTCGACGTGACCGAGGCGGTGACGGTGGAGGCAACCGGCACGGTGAACAACACGCCGGTCGACGGACAACTCACCCTGGAGCCCGGCCCACACGCCCTCGGGCAGGGCACCGAGGTGACCTTCCCGCAGGGAGCGCTCATCCCGCATGCCGACTCGCTGACCCCGCTGGCGGGCGAGGACTGGAAGTTGCCGCTGCGCTCGGCCAGCGAGCACCCGCTGTACTCGACCTACTCGCTGATCCTGGCGCTGTTTTTCGGCACGATGGGTCTGCCGCACGTGCTGGTGCGGTTCTACACCAACCCCGACGGGACCGGTGCCCGGCGCACCACGGTGGCCGTCCTGGGCCTGTTGGGGCTCTTCTACCTGCTACCGAGCATCTACGGGGCGCTGGGTCGTATCTACACCCCCGAGCTGCTCCTGACCGGCCGGACCGACGCGGTCGTCCTGCTGTTGCCCGGTCGGCTCATCGAGGGCCTGGCTGGGGACGCGTTGAGCGCGTTGATCACCGCCGGGGCCTTCGCCGCGTTCCTGTCCACCTCCTCCGGGTTGACGATCTCGGTGGCGGGTGTGCTCTCCCAGGACCTGCTCGGCCGGCGGGTGCGGGACCCGGTGCGGGCCTTCCGGTTGGGAGCCAGCCTGGCGCTCATCGTGCCGATCACGTTGGCGCTGTTCAGCCCCTCGCTGGGCATCGCCGACGTCGTCGGGCTGGCGTTTGCGGTCGCCGCCTCCAGCTTCTGCCCGTTGCTGCTCCTGGGCATCTGGTGGCGCCGCCTCACCGACCTGGGCGCCATCGTCGGGCTGGTGACCGGCGGCGGGCTGTCCACCCTGGCGGTGCTGGGCACCCTGCTGTGGGCCCCGGATGAGGGGTGGTGGGGGCCGTTGCTGGCCCAACCGGCCGCCTGGACCATGCCGCTGGCCTTCGTGGTGATGGTGCTGGTCTCACTGGGCACCCAGCACCGAGTCGCCCCCGGCGTGAACCGCACGATGATCCGGCTGCATACCCCCGAGAGCGTCGACCTGGACCGCGGCGACTGGGACCCGGAGGACCGCTGGCGCAGCCGCGGCTGAGACACCTCACCGGCTGGCCGTCCGTGTCGACACGGCGCGGACCGCTCATCCTGTGACACGGACCGCTCGTCGCAGGTCGCGCCGCCGACCGTCGACCGCTTGGGCCACTGACCGCCTGGCCCCGGTGTTCTGACCCCACGAGGCGAGCCGCCCGCTTAGCGTGACTGGCGTCACACCGCCGTGACCCGACGCGGCGGACCGCACCCAGCTGAGGAGATTCTTGATGATCCTTGCTCCCCCGCCCCCGCCGTGGCCCGAGGTGACCCGATGGACATGAATCAGCGTCGCGAGTACTGGCGCGCCAACCTCCGGTTGATGACCGTGCTGCTCATCATCTGGGCCCTGGTGTCCTACGGCGCCGGCATCCTGTTTGCCGATGCCCTCAACGAGTTCACGTTCCTGAGCATGCCGCTGGGCTTCTGGTTCGCCCAGCAGGGTGCCATCATCGTCTTTCTCATTCTCATCGCCGTCTATGTCTGGCGGATGGACCAGCTGGACAAGAAGTTCGGGGTCGATGAGTACGAGGAGGAGGTGCACAGCTCATGAGCGACATCCAGCTGTGGACCCTGATCTTCGTCGGGCTGTCGTTCGCGCTGTACATCTACATCGCCTACCGCAGCCGGGTCTCTGACACGGCCGGCTTCTATGTCGCCGGCGGTGGCATCCCCGCCCCGGCCAACGGTGCCGCCATCGCCGCGGACTGGATGAGCGCTGCCTCATTCATCTCGATGGCCGGGTTGATCGCCCTGTCCTACAACGGCTACTCCGGGTCGGCCTACCTGATGGGCTGGACCGGAGGGTATGTGCTGCTCGCGTTGCTGCTGGCGCCTTACCTGCGCAAGTTCGCCAAGTTCACCATCCCCGACTTCGTCGGTGACCGGTACAACGAGACCGCCCGGCTCATCGCGGTGGTCTGCGCGATCGTCATCTCACTGACCTACGTGGTGGGCCAGATGGCCGGCGTCGGCGTGGTCTTCGGCCGGTTCTTGGGCGTGAACACCACCGTTGGCGTCATCATCGGCATGGCCATCGTCTTCCTGTATGCCGTGCTCGGCGGGATGAAGGGCATCACCTGGACCCAGGTGGCCCAGTACTCGGTGCTGATCACCGCCTATCTGATCCCAGCGTTCGCGGTGTCCAACAAGATGACCGGCATCCCGATCCCGCAGATCGGGTTCGCCGACATCATGGCCGAGCTGGAGGCGCTGCAGGCCGACCTCGGGTTCGGGTCCTACACCGCGGCCCTGACCGGCACCGATCAGCTGAACATGTTCCTGCTGACCGCCTCGCTGATGTTCGGCACCGCCGGGTTGCCGCACGTCATCGTGCGCTTCTACACCGCCAAGTCGGTGCGGGCGGCGCGCTACTCGGCCCTGTGGGCGCTGTTCTTCATCGCGCTGCTGTACACCACCGCCCCCACGGTGGCGGCGTTCGCGAAGGTGAATATCCTGCAGGACTTCAACAGCACCGCCATGGAGAGCCTGCCCAACTGGGTGACCACCTGGACGGACGTCGGGCTGATCACCAGCCCCGACGGTGGCACGCCGACTGACCTGAACGGTGACGGGTTGCTCAACTTCACCGGTGCGGCGGCCCAGACCGCCAACGAGGTCATGATCAACAACGACATCCTGGTCCTGGCCTCCCCCGAGATCGGTGGTCTGCCGGCCCCGATTGTCGGACTGGTCGCCGCCGGTGGTGTCGCGGCTGCGCTGTCGACCGCCTCCGGTCTGCTGCTGGTGATCTCGGCGTCGGTGGCCAACGACGTCTACCACAAGCGGATCAACCCGCAGGCTGATGAGAAGCATCAGCTGCGGGTGGCGCGGATCGCGATGGCCCTGGTGATCGTCGTGGCCGGCTACCTGGGGGTCAACCCGCCCGGGTTCGCCGGTGAGGTGGTGGCGTTGGCCTTCGGCATGGCCTGTGCCAGCTTCTTCCCGACCCTGGTGCTGGGGATCTTCTGGAAGAAGTGCACCGCTGCTGGTGCCGCGACCGGTATGGCTGCCGGCCTCGGGGTGACGTTGGCGTACATGTTCTGGACCGTGGAGATCTGGGGCAATGGCGACGGGATCCTGGGCATCGAGGCCACCGGCTTCGGGGTGATCGGCATGGTGGTGAACCTGGTGATCACGATCCTGGTCTCCCAGTTCACGACCAAGCCCTCCGAGACGGTGCAGCAACTCATCGAGGACGTGCGCTACCCCGGCACGACGGCGCTGGTGGCCGCCCACGCCGCCGGTGACCTGGACGACGACTCCGTCCCGGATGCGGATCGTCCCTCCTGAGCCGGTTCGCGACCGGAACAGATCGCGCCCGGCACCCACGCCGGGACCCCTGGCACCCCTCGGCACGGGCCAGCTGAGCGCCCGTGCCGAGGGGCCCGCCCCGGTGCAGCACCGGGGCGGGGCACCGACCTCTTGGCCCCCACCGAAAGAACGGCGATGAACGATAGGCTGACGATGATGGCCGCCCCGACCCGCTCCGCGCCCACCCGGCGCCGCAAGATGCCAGGTCAGTGGCGCCTCCTGGGCGCCAGCGTGATGATCCTGGTCGGGGCCTTCCTGCCCTGGGTGTACACCGCCTTGGGCAACGCCAGCGGGATGGGCGGACCGGGGCGGTGGACCGCCACGGTGGGGATGCTGGCCCTGGCCGGTGCCCTGGTCCCGGTCCGGTGGTTGGCCGTGGCGCAGGCCGCGTTGACCGCTGTCGTCTGCGTGGCGATCCCGGTGTGGCAGTTCGTCCACCTCTACGGGTTGGTCGGGATGAGCGGGTGGACTCCCGGGCCCGGGCTGGTGCTCACCGCCGGCGGTGGGGTGCTCGCCGGAGTGGCGGCCTGGCAACTGTGGAGCCTCCAGCAGGCCCGTGAGTGAGGCCTACCCGATCAGCCTGCGGCCGGAGAGCATGAGTAGCGGGGTTGGGCGCCCGGTGGGACACAGAGCAGGACGTCGTTGTCGGCCCCGGCAATGTCGGTGGGCATATCCAGCGTCTCCGAGTCGTGGAAGGGTCGACCTGGTTTAGGTGGTTCGATAGGAGTTGCCGTCTCTGGGGTGGCGGGCACAAACGTCATCGTGGTGTCGCCCTCTTGGGCAACGAGCCAGCCGG
Organism: uncultured Ornithinimicrobium sp.; assembly: GCA_964450585.1. GTDB lineage: Bacteria > Actinomycetota > Actinomycetes > Actinomycetales > Dermatophilaceae > Ornithinicoccus. Next base: position 38,761 of record CAYVEH010000001.1, on the reverse strand, counting down.
CGCGTCGCCACCCCGCGGTATCGTCCGCCCGCACGTCAACGGTGATCAGCGCCGGAGTGCCCTGGATATCCGCCGGGATCGTGACGTTCCTGCCATCGGCGGAGACGACCAGATCCCGGATCTGCTCGAACCCGGCTGTGCCCTCGGCGAGATCAAACGGACCACAGGCAGCGGGAAGTCGGATCATCGTCACGAGCCATGAACCGTCGACCTCCCGCAGCGTCGCTGCGGCGTAGCCCGTGGCCACCTGCAGCGTGTCGCCACCCTGGTCCCCGCGTGCCGCCAGGTCGTCGGCAACATCCTTCACGAACGAATCCACCACCTGGTTCTCCCACTGAGGGGCTCCGGGCTCTGCATATCCTTCGTCCCGTGCTGCCGCACGGATCGCCGTCTCGATGTCTGTTGGTGGCTGTGTTGTGCTGTCGGCAAAGGCGCCTGGGAGTATCTCCCGGGTCGTTTCCCTGGCGCACACCCAATCGTTGTCCCACCAGGTGTCCTGGGATGAGGTGTCGGCCCGTTCCGTTGGCCCCGTGCCACACGCCGTCAGGCAGATCGTGCCGAGAACCGCTGACACGGCACTCGTCTTCGTCGCCACGTTGGCCATCCGTGCTCGCAACGCTGTGTTCATTGTTCGCCCCACATCTGCAGACCGAGGCTCAGAGGTACTGCCCGGTGTTCCCCCGCTCTAGGCTCCGTCCGGGGCTGGTGCCGTCCTTGCCGGAGATCAGGGTGCGGATATAGACGATCCGCTCCCCCTTCTTCCCCGAGATCCGGGCCCAGTCATCCGGGTTGGTGGTGTTGGGCAGGTCCTCATTCTCCTTGAACTCATCGACACAGGCCTGCAGCAGGTGATCCACCCGTAGGCCGTGCGAGCCGGAGACCAGCAGGTCCTTGATCGCCATCTTCTTGGCGCGGTCCACGATGTTGTGGATCATCGCCCCGGAGTTGAAGTCCTTGAAGTACAGGATCTCCTTGTCGCCGCCGGCGTAGGTGACCTCCAGGAACTTGTTCTCATCGATCTGGGAGTACATCCGCTCCACGACCGCAGCGATCATCGCCTCCACGGTCGCCTGCCGGTCCCCGCCGTGCTCGGCCAGGTCGTCCGGGTGCAGCGGGATGCCGGCGGTGAGGTATTTGCTGAAGATGTCCTTGGCGCCCTCGGCATCGGGCCGCTCGATCTTGATCTTCACATCCAGCCGGCCGGGCCGCAGGATGGCCGGGTCGATCATGTCCTCCCGGTTGGACGCACCGATCACGATGACGTTCTCCAGGCGCTCCACCCCATCGATCTCGGCCAGCAGCTGCGGCACGATCGTGGTCTCCACATCGCTGGAGACCCCGGAGCCCCGAGTGCGGAAGAGGGACTCCATCTCGTCGAAGAAGACCACCACGGGGGTGCCGTCGCTGGACTTCTCCCGAGCCCGCTGGAAGATCGTGCGGATGTGCCGCTCGGTCTCCCCGACGTACTTGTTGAGCAACTCCGGGCCCTTGATGTTCAGGAAGTAGCTGGCAGCGTCCGGGCGCCCGGTGCGCTGCGCGGACTGCCGGGCCAGTGAGGCCGCGACGGCCTTGGCGATGAGCGTCTTGCCGCAGCCGGGGGGCCCGTACAGCAGCACGCCCTTCGGCGGGCGCAACTCGTGCTCCTCGTACAACTCGGTGTGCAGGAACGGCAGTTCCACCGAGTCCTTGATCATCTCGATCTGCTGGGTCAACCCACCGATGTCCTCATAGGAGATATCCGGGACCTCCTCCAGCACCAGGTCGCTGACCTCGGACATCGCAATGCGTTCGTAGAGGAAACCGGAGCGGCTGTCCATCAGCAGCCCGTCCCCCACCCGGTACGGCGGCTCCAGCGAGCCGGCCACCCGGCATACCCGCTCCTCGTCCCCGCGCACCAGGACCAGCACCCGCCCGTCGTCGAGGATCTCCTTGACGGTGACGATCTCCCCGGTGCGCTCGAACTGGGCAACCTCCACGATGGCCTGGGCATCATTGAGCAGCACCTCACGCCCCGGGGCCAGCGCCTCGGCCGGCACATCCGAGATGGCCCGCACCGCCAGTTTGCGGCCCGCGAAGGAGATGTCGACCATGCCGTCGGCACGGCGCTCCAGCACCGTGGCGTAACTCAGCGGCGGCTCTCCCATGGAGTCCAGGTCCTCACGCAACCGGACAATCTGCCCGCGGGCCTGGCGGAGGGTGTCACTGAGCTTCTCGTTCTGCTCCGAGACACTGCCCAGACGGGTCTCCAGGTGCAGGATCCGCTGCTCGAGCAGACGGACCCGGGCGTGACCGGCGACTGCAGGGCGGTCCTGGGGCTCCTCGGACACAGTGCCTCCTCCTCGGTGGTGGTCTCTCCAGACTAGACGCCCTCGTCCGGATCTACTGCCTTCCCGGTCGAGGGGTCCGGCGGGTGGTCGCCCGGGACGTCGAGACCATCCGTCGCGGCAACCTGCTGAACCTCCTGGGCCAGGTCCCGGACCTTGCGTCGCACCCGCTTGTCGGAGACAGCACGCTCCCCCAGCTCCTCGGCCGTCCACTCCTCCTGCGGCGGGACGTAGTCCTCGCCGTAGGCGCCGTGAGCCGGTCGGGTCCGCCGCTGCGGCGGCTGGGCGCCGGGCGCCAGCCGACGGGTGGTCAGCAGGAACCCGGTGTGGCCGTGCATCCGGTGCTCGGGCCGCACCGCCAGCCCCTCCAGGTGCCAGTCCCGGACCATCGACTCCCAGGCGTGCGGCTCGGTCCACCCGCCGTGGGTCCGCGCCGCCTCGGCCACCCGGGAGAGCTGGGTGGCCGTCGCCACGTAGCAGATCAGCACCCCGCCCGGAGCCAACGCCTCGCCCACCACCTCCAGGCAGTCCCACGGGGCGAGCAGGTCCAGCACGACACGGTCGATGCTGCCCGGCTCGACCGTCCGCGGCAGCTCCTCGACGAGGTCGCCGACGGTGACGCTCCAGGCCGGGTGCTCGCGCCCGAAGAACAGCAACGCGTTGCTCCGGGCGATCTCGGCGAAGTCCTCGCGCCGCTCAAAGCTGAAGAGTCGCCCACCGTCGCCGACCGCGCGCAACAGCGACAGGCTGAGGGCGCCGGAGCCGACCCCGGCCTCGACCACCCGGGCCCCCGGGAAGATGTCGGCCATGGTGACGATCTGGCCGGCATCCTTGGGGTAGACCACCTGGGCGCCACGGGGCATGGACAGCACGTAGTCGGCCAGGAGTGGGCGCAGTGCCAGGTAGTCACGCCCGGCGGTGTGCCGGACCACGGTGCCGTCCGGGGCGCCGATGAGGTCGTCGTGCCGGATGTGCCCCCGGTGGGTGTGGAACTGCTTGCCAGCCTGCAGCACGATGGTGTGCCGCCGGCCGCGGGGGTCGGTCAGCTGGACGCGGTCGCCGTCACGGAACGGTCCGCGGCGCAGCGCCGCACCGGTCGGCTCCGCGGGGCCGGAGGACGGGGAGGTGGGAGCGTCAGTCACAGGCGGAGAGTCTAGGGCCGCTCACAGGTCCGCGGCGCGGACCACCCCATGCAGGTGGCCGCCGATGTCCCGCACCGCGACCATCGGCAGGTTGTTGGCCTGCAGCGCCAGCACCACATCGGTCATGTCGTCGGTGGGGGTGGCCTGCACCACCCACACCGGCGGCAGATGCTGCAGCACCGCCTCGACCGTCGTGCTGGCCCAGACCTCACGTGGCACCTGCCCCAACGCGTTCGGGTCCAGCACCCCGACCGGGCGCCCGTCCGGATCGGTGCCGAGCACCAACTGCCCCGCCGGTGGCGGCAGGTCGGTCAGCGGGCCTGCTGCCGACACGGCGTGCACCGGGGTCAGGTACTGCGCCACCTGGACCGACTCCAGCCGCTGCCGGGCACGGCCGACCCGGATGGCCTCGCTGGCACCGAACCAGAGGAAGCCGCCCAGCACCAGCGTCCACAGGATGCTGGTGGTGCTGATCTGCTCACCGGCCAACCACGGGCGCCCCAGCAGCCACCACGCGATCACGACGACCACCAACCGGCCGCTCCATCCCGCCACGATCATCCCGGCCCCGCGGCTGCCGGTCAGTTTCCACACCAGTGAGTCGACCAGGAAGCCCCCGTCCAGGGGCAGGCCCGGCAACAGGTTGAACGCGGCCACGAAACCGTTGGCCCAGGTGAAGCCGATGGCCAACAGGTAGCCGACCGTGCCTTCCTCGGTCTGGGTGAGCCAGAGCCACCCGACGCCGGCCAGGGCGGCATTGGCGGCCGGGCCCACGATCGCGACCAGAGCGCTGCGACCAGGGGTGCTGTCCCGACTGTCGTAGGCCGTGTGGCCACCCCAGAAGTCGGCGACCACGCGGCTGACGGTGTACCCGCACGCCTGCCCCATCAGAGCGTGAGCTGCCTCGTGCACCAGCACCGAGACCAACAGCAGCAGCGCGAAGGCCCCGGCGACCAGGTAGCTCCAGGTGCCCAGATCGGGCCGCACCCCCCGCACGATCGGCCCGAAGAGGATGACGATGATGACGGCGACGACGAACCAGCTGCGGCCGATGTAGACGGGCGCGCCAGCCAGGGAGCCGATGCGCCACCCGGGCGACTTGGTCGACGGCGCGGTCATGCCGCCACACTAGCCGCGCCGGTGGGCACTGCCGCATCGGCGTCAGGGGTGTTGCCTAGGGTGAAACCCATGGCCCCCGCCCTCTCCCCCAGCCGAGCCTCGGACTTCATGCAGTGCCCGCTGCTCTACCGGTTCCGGGTGGTGGATCGGTTGCCGGAGCCACCCAACCCTGCTGCCGCCCGCGGCACTCTGGTGCATGCTGCCCTGGAGCGGGTCTTTGACCTGCCGGCGGCCGAGCGCACCCCAGAGGCCGCCGTGGACCTGCTGCCCACCGAGTGGGCGCGTCTGGTGCAGGAGGCCCCGGAGCTGGCCTCGCTGGTCCGACCGGACGGCCCGATGCCGGCCGAGGGGGCTGAGGCTGAGGGGTCCGCGTCGGCAGGTCGCGAGTCCGGCACCGAGTCGGCCGCGGACACAGCGACCGTGACCGAGGCCACCTGGCTGGCCGAGGCGGCCCGTTTCGTCCGGACCTGGTTCACCCTGGAGGACCCGACCTGCCTGGAGCCGGCCGAGCGGGAGCTGTATGTGGAGGCCGAGGTCGACGGGCTGACCCTGCGGGGCTATGTCGACCGTCTCGACGTGGCCCCCGACGGGCGGCTGCGGGTGGTGGACTACAAGACCGGTCGCTCACCCTCGGAGCTGTGGGAGGGCAAGGCCCTCTTCCAGATGAAGTTCTACGCCCTGGTGCTGTGGCGCACCCGCGGGGTGGTGCCGACCTTGTTGCAACTGGTCTACCTGCGCGATGGGCAGTTGCTGCGGTATGCCCCCGACGAGGCGGACCTGCGGGCGACCGAGCGCAAGATCCGCGCCCTGTGGCAGGCCATCGAGCGGGCGGCGGTCACCGGTGACTGGCGGGCCAGCACCAGCCGGTTGTGCTCCTGGTGTCACCACAAACCGCTCTGCCCCGCCTGGGGCGGCACCCCACCGCCACTGCCCGAGGACGCCGCCAGCCGCGCCCTGGATCCCCGCCGGAGCGGGCAGGCCGACCCCGCTGACGACGCGGCAGAGTGAGTCGGCGGCTACAGCGCCGGGGGCGGCGGTTGCCGCACCAGCGCCATCGCCTCCCGCAGGGTCAGCCCCTCGAGTGTGGGCACGGTGACCATCCCCGGTGTCGCCGGCAACGGCACCACGTGCGGCACCCCCAGGGTCGGCACGCCGGCCGCGGTCGCCGAGCGCACCCCGGTGGGCGAGTCCTCCAGGGCCAGGCAGTCGGCGGGGTTGACGCCCAGTTGTTCGGCCGCCAACAGGTACGGGTCCGGCGAGGGTTTGCCATGGGTGACCTGGTCACCGGTCACCACCGCGGCGAAGGTCTGCTCCGGTAGGCTCTCCAACAGCACCTCCGCCAGAGGTGCCCAGGACATGGTCACCAGGGCGCAGGGCACGCCCAGCTGGCCACACTCCTGCAGCAGGTCCCACGCCCCAGGACGCCACGGCATACAGGCCCGGGTGCGGGCCACGACCCCACTCAGCAGCGTCTCCACGATCTCCTCGGGGGTGCCGGTCACCGGGGTGCGGGCCAGGATGATCTCGGCCGAGCGGAGCAGGCTGTTGCCGACGAGCTCGACGGCGTCCTCGCTGGTCCAGGTGCCGCCGGCACGGGCGACCAGCTCACCCTCCTCGGCCATCCAGTACGGCTCGGTGTCGATCAGCGTGCCGTCCATGTCCCACAGCAGGGCGGCAGGCAACGGGGCAGCATCACTCATCACGGCCCCGATGCTAGCCAGCACCGATGGCGCTCAACCGGCCGACCCGGATGCTGACGAAGGTGCCGGGTGCGATGGAATATCGGGTTTGACTCGTAGGCTGACGGCTAGCTGTCAGAGCGGAGGCTGATCATGATCGATGTACGGCAGGTGGCCGATCTGAAGGATCCGATCGTCATCGCTGCCTTCGAGGGCTGGAATGACGCCGGGGAGAGTGCCACGCATGCCCTGGAGCACCTGGTGCGTGCCTGGGATGCCGACGTCATCGCCGTGATGGACCCGGAGGACTACTACGACTTCCAGGTCAACCGGCCCCGGGTGGGGATGGTCGACGGGCAGCGGCAGCTGACCTGGCCCACGACTCGGGTGCTGTTGGCGCGGGACTCCCCGTTGGGTCGGGACGTGATCCTCATCCTGGGCATCGAGCCCTCCATCCGGTGGCGCAGCTACGTCTCGGAGATCCTCACCCTGGCGATGGACCAGGGTGCGACCCTGCTGGTCACCCTCGGCGCCCTGCTGGCCGATGTGCCGCACAGCAGGCCGATCCCGGTCTCCGTGACCTCTGAGGACCCCGAGTTGCGGGAGGTGCACGACGTGGAGCGCAGCACCTACGAGGGCCCCAGCGGGATCGTCGGGGTGCTGATGGACCAAGCACGGCAGTCCGACCTGCCCGGGCTGTCGGTCTGGGCGGCGGTGCCGCACTATGCCGGCGGGCCACCCTCACCGAAGGCGACGCTGGCTCTGGTGGGGCGGTTGGAGGAGCTGCTCGGGTGCGTCATCGACGACGGCGACCTCACCGAGGAGGCGCGAGCCTGGGAGCGCGGGGTTGATGAGTTGGCCTCCTCCGATGAGGAGGTGGCCGAGTATGTCGAGTCGCTGGAGGAGGCGCAGGACACCGCCGACCTGCCGGAGGCCAGTGGGGATGCCATCGCCCGGGAGTTCGAGCGGTATCTGCGTCGCCGCGGCGGGCACGAGGCCGGCTAACCCCGCACGGGGCGTCAGCCTCCCGACGGTGACCCGTCCAGCAGCCCACGCAACCGGGCGCCCAGGGCCTCCCAGGACCACTGCTGCTGCACCCAGGTGCGCCCGGCCTCCCCCATCTGGCGGGCCCGCTGCGGGTCGCTGAGGACGGCGATGACCGCATCGGCGACCTGGTCGGGGTCTCGCCCGTCGACGACCAGGCCGGTCTCCCCCGGCAGCACAGCCTCCGGGGCGCCGCCGGAGGTGCCCGCCAGCACCGGCACGCCGGCGGCTGCGGCCTCCAGATACACCACACCCAACCCCTCGACATCCACCCCGCCCCAGCGCGTGCGGCACGGCATGGCGAACAGGTCCGGCATGGCGTAGTGCGCCGCGATCTGCTCCGCCGGCACCCGCCCGGTGAACAGCACGTCATCGCGGACCCGGTGCTGGTCGGCCAGGTTGCGCAGCCGTTTCTCATCGCTGCCCTCTCCCGCGATCACCAGGGCCGCGGCGGGCACCTCCCGGCGCACCCGGGGCATCGCCCGGATCAGGGCATCGGCTCCCTTGCGGGGCACCAGCCGGGACAGGCAGAGCACCACCGGGCGGTCAGCCAACCCGTACCGCTGGCGCAGCGCCGCGCGCGCGGCTGGGTCCGGTCGGAACTGGGTGCTCTCCACCCCCGAGGGCAGGCGAGCGGTGCTGCCGGTGTGCTGAAACGCGCCCGCCAAGCGGGTTCGGGTGTACTCGCTGATGTAGGTCATCACATCGGCCGACGCGGCGATCCGTCGCATCGCCTGGCGGGTGCCCGGGGCCATCCACCACCCCACTTCGTGCCCGTGCGTGGAGGCGACGATGCGCTGCGCCCCGGCTCGGCGCAGGGCCGGAGCCATCAACCCCAACGGTGCTGCGGCCCCGAACCACACCGTCTCGATCTGGTGCTCCCGCACCAGCTCGGCGGCGCGGCGCACCACACCGGGAGTGGGCAGCATCATGGTGTGCCGACTCCGGTGGATCGCATAGGGCTGGGCGGCATCGAAACTGGCCATGTCGGCGGCCGGGTAGCTCGAGGTGAACACCGTCAGGTCGGCCGGCGGCAGCTGCGCGGCGAAGTTGTGCAGGTAACTCTGGATGCCGCCGAGGCGGGGCGGGAAGTCGTTGGTGACCAGCAGGGTGCGGCGCACGGACTAGAGCCTGATGCCCAGCAACGCATCGAGGGCGTTGCAGATGGTGGCCCGGTCGCCAGGCGCCCCGACACGGACCCACTCATCGACGGCCCGCAGCGCCGCGGGGGCGTCCAGGTCGTGGGCCAGGGCGGTGCGGATCTCGGCGACCACCGGCGGCGTCTGATCCGTGGCCTCCGTGCTGTCCGTGGCCTGCGGGCCGGCCTGACCGACGCCGGCCCGCCAACGTGCCAGTCGACCCACGGCGTCCTGCAGCACCTGGTCCGTCCAGTCCCACGGCGTGCGGTAGTGCTGCGCCAGCAGGGCCAGGCGCACCGCCATCGGATCGACCCCCTCGGCACGGAGCCCGGAGACGAGCACCAGGTTGCCCTTGGACTTGCTCATCTTCTCCCCGTCCAGACCGACCATGGCCTGGTGCACATAGGTCTGGGCGAACGGCTGACCGGTCAGTGCCTGGGCCTGCACGGCGCTCATCTCGTGGTGCGGGAAGATCAGGTCGGTGCCGCCGCCCTGCATCTCGAAGTTCTCACCGAGGTGCCGCACCGCGATCGTGGTGCACTCGATGTGCCAGCCCGGCCGACCCTCACCCAGGGTCTCGCCGGGCCAGTGCGGCTCCCCGTCCCGGTGGGCCCGCCAGAGCAGCGGGTCCAGCCGGTCTCGCTTGCCGGGCCGGTCCGGATCACCGCCGCGCTCGGCGAAGACTGCGAACATCTCATCCCGGGTCCACCCGGAGACGCTGCCGAAACTCGGCTGGGTGGACAGGTCCAGGTAAAAGTCCTGGGGCGGCTCGGCACCGCCGTGGCTCGGGTGGCCCGTCGTCTCCGGGGCGCCCTCGGACTCCACCGGGAGGGGGTATGCCGTCCCGTCGCCCAGCAGGCGCTGCACCGCGGCGACATCGTCCGGGATGCCGTCGATGGCGCCGACGTAGTGATCCGGAGCCAGGACCCGCAACGCCGCCATGTCCTGGCGGAACAGGTCGATCTGGCTGGCGGCGAGTTCTTGCCAGTCGACCCCGTCCCGCTCGGCGCGCTCCAGCAGTGGCTCGTCGACGTCGGTCACATTCTGCACGTAGGTGACCTCCAGGCCGGCGTCCCGCCAGGTGCGGACCACCAGATCGAAGGTGACATAGGTGGCGGCGTGCCCGATGTGGGTCGCGTCGTAGGGGGTGATGCCGCAGACATACAGCCGGGCCCGACCGTGATCCGGGTGGACGATCTGCAGCTGACCGCTGGCGGTATCCCAGACCCGGAGGGGGCCTCCCTGGCCGGCAAGATCGGGCACGGGCGGGCTGTTCCAGGTCTTCACGACTGGGAGCCTAGTCAATCGCCGGGGCCGGACCTCACCACAGGGGCCACGGCAGGGGGTAACGGTCAGTGGGTAGCGCGGGAAAGACCGGGTCAGCGACCAGTTGCTCAGTGCGCCGCACCAGGGCCCGCAGCTCCTCGACGCTGATCAACGAGGCCAGCTCCGTGCCGGGTTGCCCGGGTAGTCGCACGCGGGCGGCGGCATCATCGTGCAGGCGGGTCAGCAGCCGGGCGAGCCGTTCTCGGTCCTGCTGCGGCAGCGGCTGCCCGGCCCAGCCCCACAGCACTGTGCGCAGCTTGTCGTGGTGGTGCAGGGTCAGCCCGTGATCGAAACCCCAGAGGTGCCCGGTGCGGTCGCGCACCAGGTGGGCACCCTTGCGGTCGGCGTTGTTCAGGACCAGGTCCAGCACCGCCATCGAGGCCAGATCGGGATCATCACGGTGGGCGACCACCACCGAGCGGCCAGCAGCATCCTCGCCGTGCACCACCGGCAGCCACTGCGGCGGGACCGCGTCGACAGCGAAGACCTCCAGCAGCCCGTCGCCAGGTTGGCGGCCCGTCGCCTCCCAATCGACCCACCGCTGCACGGAGCCCGGACCCAACGGCCCGTCGCGCAGCACCGTGCGCGGGATCAGGCCCCAACCGCCGAGCGCGCTGACCTGATAGGCGGCGACCTCCCGACGCCCCAGGGTGCCCTCCGGGAAGTCCCGCAGCGGAGCCTCTCCCTGCACCGGCTTGTACAGCGCCCGCTGCCCGCTGATGGCCCCGTCCGGACCGGTCAGGTACACCCGTGCCGTCAGGTTCGAGGCGTCGGTGAGGACCCCTTCCACCTCCAGGCCGCCCGTCACCAGCAGGGAGTCGGCCAGGTCGCCATCGTCGAGCCGTGGTGTCGCCTCACCGGGCCCGTCCCCGGTGCTCACCGCCGGAAGCCGTTGGCCCGCGGGCAGATGTGTCCTTCGGGGTCCAGGGGCTGGCCACAGAACGGGCAGTTGGGCCGGCCGCCCTCGATGGCCAGGGCACACCGTTGGGCGAACGCCCGTGCCATCGCTGGGCTGAGCACCACCTTGATGCTGCCCAGTAGCGCGTTCTCCTCAGGGCTGATGGGCTCACCCTCGTCGTTCTCCGCCAGGTCCGACTCGTGCGCCTCGATCACCACCCGCCGCTGGGCCGGCTCCCAGGCCAGGCTGAGGCTCTGGACCCGGAAGTCGTCCTCGATGGGAGTGTCCATCGGCGCGTTGTCCTCCAGACCGGCCGCGGCCTCCGGCGCCCCGTCGAAGCCGGCCACCTGGTCCAGCAGGTCCGCCAACCGCTCCCCCAGGATCCGGACCTGTTCCTTCTCCAGGGAGACGCTCATCCGCCGACCACCGCCAGAGACCTGCAGGAAGAAGGTGCGTTGGCCAGGTGGCCCCACCGAGGCAGCGATGAACCGCTCCGGCGGATCGAACTCGTGCAAAGGCATACCCGTGACCCTAATCGCTGCCGGCGCCGCCACCGACGGCTGCGTCCTCGCCGGCTCCGCCGGGCCCGGCCTCAGTCAGGCGCTGCGACAGCGCCCTCAGGTCGACCACGTCACTGTTGGTGTCATTGACGCGCAGCACGAAGGGGTGCCGGCGCGCGTGGTGCACGATGCTCAGGGAGGCCGGGTCGATCACGACCCGCTGGAAGGTGTCCAGCGAGCCGCCGACCGCATCGCTGACCAAGGCCTTGATCACGTCGCCGTGGCTCACCGCGGCCCAGACGGCACCCGGGCCGTGTTCCTCCTCGATCCGAGCGTCCCACCCCGCGATGGCCTCGACGGCGCGGCGCACCATCGCCTGGAGCGACTCGGCGCGGAAGTCCGCGTGCGCCGGGAAGGTGACGGAGCCGGGCCGCTCCTGCACATCGCGCCACAACGCGTCCTGGGTCAGCTCGCGCAGCTTCCGCCCGGTCCAGGCGCCGTAGTGGCACTCCCCGATCTGCTCATCGATCCGCAGGGGCGGAGCCGGTCCGTCCTGACCGGCCACGATCGCCTGCGCGGTCTGGCGGCAGCGCTCCAACGGGCTGGTCACCACGGCAGCCAGCGGTGTCGGGCGTAGCCGGTCGGCCACCTTCTGCGCCTGGCCCTGCCCGGTCTCATCCAGATGCACGCCGGGGGTCCAACCGGCCAGGATCCCGTCGGCGTTGGCGGCGGTCCGGCCGTGGCGGACCAGAATCACGATCGCCATCAGCGCGGTGCCCTCGCTGGTCGTCCCTCGGTGCCCGGTGTCATCAGTCGAGGAGACCGGCCTGCTCAGCGGCAGCCACCGCCTGCTCCAGGGCAGCAACCCGCTCCTGCAGCGTGTTGCCGTACGGAGCCACGGTGACCGTGGTCATACCGGCCTCGGCGTACCGGGTCAGCCGCTCGGCGATCCGGTCCCGCGGGCCCAGCAGGCTGGTGTCGTCGATGAACTGCTGCGGCAGGGCGGCCGCAGCGTCTCGGTGCTGTCCGGCCAGGTACCGATCCTGCACCTGCTGGGCTGCCTCGGCATACCCCATCCGCACGGCCAGGGCGTTGTAGAAGTTCTGGGTGCGGGAGCCCATCCCGCCCACGTACAGGGCGGCATAGCCGCGCACCGCGTCGGCCGCCACCGCGACGTCGTCATGCACCGCCAGGGGCACCGTGGCATCCAGGGTGAACGGTCGGTCGGGGTCGGCGGAGCGGGCCAGGCCACGGCGGATCGAGGCGATCTGCTCCCCGCTGAACTCCGGGCTCAGGAAGACGCCGAGCCACCCGTCGGCGATCTCTCCGGCCAGCTCCAGGTTCTTGGGGCCGACCGCCGCCAGGTAGATGGGCACCGGGTCCTGAGAGGGGGCGGCGGAGCTGCGCAGCGCCTTGCCGGCTCCGCCCGGCAGCGGCAGCTCGAAGTGCCGCCCGTGGTACTCCACCTTCTGGCGGGCCAGCGCCAGGCGGACGATGTCGACATACTCCCGGGTGCGCTCCAGCGGCTTGCCGAACGGCACGCCGTGCCAGCCCTCAGAGACCTGCGGCCCGCTGACGCCCAGCCCCAGGTCGAAGCGGCCACCGGACAGGGACCGCAGGCCGGCAGCCGTCATCGCGGTCATCGCCGGGGTCCGCCCCGGGATCTGCAACACCCCGGCGCCCAGACGGATGCGGGACGTGCAGGCCCCGATCCAGGACAGCACGGTGACGGCGTCGACACCGTAGGCCTCGGACACCCAGACGACGTGCACCCCGAGCTCCTCGGCCCGCTGGATCAGCGCCAGGTGGTCCGCATCCTGGCCAACGCCCCACCAACCACAACTCAGGCCCAGCTGCACCCGTCAGCCCCTGTCCCAGTGCGCGTCATCGTCGTCGCTCTCATCGTCATCATCGGAGTCGGTGTCGTCATCGTCGTCGCTCTCATCGTCGTCAACGACATAGTCATCCTCGTCCAGGCCCACGTAGCCACTGCTGCGCGCCCCGTCCAGGTCCTCCTCGAAGTCCTCGTCGTCATCCAGGTCGTCATCGTCGTCCAGGATGGCAGCCTCATCGATGTCGTCCTCCTCGTCGGAGTACACATCCAGCGGGGTCACCTCGCCGTAGGCGTCCAACAGGGCATCGTCGTAGGCGACGAACGCGTCTGCCACCTTGTTGTAGGCCGTCACGACGGCAGGGTCGTTGTCGCCGCGGCGCACCGCGGAGAGTTCCAGGTGCGTCTCGAGCGCAGCGACGAAGGTGGACAGCGCGGCCCGGGGGTCTGACGTCATGAGCATGACGGTAGCGAATTTCCGGTCCGCGCGCTCACGGATTCGGCGCGCGGCACGGCGCGCCGCGGCAGGTGTTGATTTATGGCCCGACCCTGCGCAGGATCAGTACCGATGGTTGAGTACGAGTACCAGATGGTGACCTTCGGCCGCCAGGACTCCCGGGCCGAGGTCCGACAGGCCCTGGCCGACCACGCCGAGTACGGGCACTGGGAGTTGTGGCGCATCAGCCTGTACCTCGGCGGAGTACGCAAGGCGGTCATGCGCCGCAAGATCATCCGGGTGCAGCGCACCGCCTGAGCGCGCTCAGCAGTCGTCGATGAGGCGTTGCAGCACCCGGGTCCCGAAGGTCAGGGCGTCCACCGGGACCCGCTCGTCGATGCCGTGGAACATGCCGACGAAGTCCAGCTCGGGCGGCAGCATCAGCGGCGCGAAACCGTAGCCTTCGATGCCCAGGCGGGACAGGTGCTTGTTGTCGGTGCCACCGGACAGGCAGTACGGCAGCACGTGTGCGCCCGGGTCCTCCTTGAGCAGCGCCCGCTTCATGGACTCCACCAGCTCGCCGCTGGAGGACGCTTCCAGGGCCACGTCCTTGTGCACGATCTCCACCTCGACGAACTCCCCCGCCAGCTCCCGGATCGTGTCCATGAGCTGGTCCTCGTGCCCCGGTAGGAACCGGCAGTCCAGCGAAGCCGACGCAGTCTGCGGGATCACATTGTGCTTGTACCCGGAGTCCAGCATGGTGAAGTTGGAGGTGTCCCGCAGTGTCCCCTCGACGAACCCGCGGGCTCCACCCAGTCGACTCAGGATGGACTCGGCGTCCTCCTCGTCCCAGGTGATGCCGGTGATGTTGGCGATGCCGTCAAAGAGTTCACGCACCGAGGCGATGTACGTCCGGGGCCAGGAGTGGGCACTGATCCGGTTGATCGCCCCGGCCAGCCGCACCAGGGCGTTCTCCTGGTTGGGCACCGACCCGTGCCCGGCCCGTCCGTGGGCATGCAGGCGAAGCCAGGCAATGCCCTTCTCCGCCGTCTGCAGCAGGTAGGCGCGCTCCGGTCCGCCGGTGGCCTTGCCGTCCAGCGTGATCGAGAAGCCTCCGACCTCGGAGATGGCCTCGGTGCACCCCTCGAACCACTCCGGGTGCTGATCGACCACATGGCCGGCCCCCTTGAGGCCACCAGCCTCCTCATCGGCGAAGAACGCCCAGACAATGTCCCGCGGCGGCTGCTGCCCGGTGCGGGCCAGGTGCCGCAGGTTCGCCAACAGCATGGCGTCCATGTCCTTCATGTCCACCGCACCGCGGCCCCAGATGCACCCGTCCCGCTCCTCGGCAGCGAATGGGTCCACCTGCCAGTCCTCGGCTGCGGCGGGCACCACGTCGGTGTGCCCGTGCAACACCAGACCGGGACGGCTGGCGTCCCGACCAGGGGTGCGCACCACGACGCTGGCCCGGCCCGGGTCGGACTCGGTCAGTTGCGGGTCAAGACCGACCTCGGTGAGCTTCTCCATGATGTACTCGGCGGCCTCCCGCTCTCCGGGGCCGCTGCCGTCGCCGTAGTTGCTCGTGTCGATCCGGATCAGGTCCCGGCAGAGCTCAACGACCTCGTCCTGCGGGGCGGGGACTGCGGTGGCGTCAGTAGTCATAGCCGAGAGGCTAGCCCTGCGGTATGCCGGGGAGCCAGCGACCCCGCCCGGCCGGGTACCCCCGACCGGTCGCCGCGATTTGATGAATTCTGCAGAACTGCATAAACTGCAGAAGTGCAAACTTCTGGCTCCCTTCGAGAGCGCAAGCGCACCGACACCTTCCGATCGATCCACGAGATCGCCGCAGAACTCGTCCTGGAGCGAGGTCTGGCCCACGTCACCGTCGACGAGATCGTCGAACGTGCCGGTGTGTCCCAGCGCACCTTCTTCAACTACTTCCTCACCAAGGAGGACGCGGTCGTCGGGCTGCGCACCCCGGAACTGACCGAGGAGATGCTCGCCGCCTTCCGCGGCCGCGTCGGCAGTGACCTGCTCAGCAGCGCCGTCGAGCTGTTGGCGGCTGTGATCCGCACCGCCCTGGTGCCCGGCGATGACCCGGTCCGGCGCAAGCACCTGACCGGTGAGTACCCCGAGTTGCGCAGACGGTTCATGATGCGCATCGCTGACGCCGAGCGGTTGGCGCTGCAGGTGATCGAGGAACAGCCAGAGTCCCTGCCCGACACCCCGGAGGCGGCCCGGGCGCTCATCGCGCTGGCCGGGGCCGTCATCCGTTTCAGCTACCAGTCCCAGCCGGGGTCGGTGACCGCCGACGACCAGGCGACCCTGCACCACGGCATCGACACCTTCCGAAAGGTCCTTCGCTCCTCGCTATGACAGACACCCAGACCCCGCCCGCCCTGCACCCCGGCCACGAGAAGCGGGACATCGCCCTGCTGTTCGCCGGGCTGATGACGACCATGCTGCTGGCCTCGCTGAACCAGACGGTGCTGGCGACCGCCCTGCCCACCATCGTGGGCGACCTGCACGGCGTGGACCAGATGCTGTGGGTGATCACCGGCTTCATCCTGGCCTCGACGATCATGATGCCGATCTACGGCAAGGTCAGCGACGTGCTCGGCCGCAAGCCGATGCTGCTGTTCGCGATCACCGTCTTCGTCACCGGGTCGGTGATGGGTGCGTTGGCCGGCAACATGCAGGCCCTGATCATCGCCCGCATCATCCAGGGCGTCGGCGGTGGTGGCCTGATGATCCTCTCCCAGGCGGCGATCGCCGATGTCATCCCGGCCCGGGAACGCGGCAAGTACATGGGCATCATGGGCGGCGTCTTCGCGTTCTCCTCGGTGGCCGGCCCGTTGTTGGGTGGGTGGTTCACCGAGGGCCCCGGCTGGCGGTGGGTGTTCTGGATCAGCCTGCCGCTGGGCGTGCTGGCGGCCCTGGCCACCATCTTCTTCCTGCCCTCCATCCGGCACTCCCAGGGTGAGCGGCCCCGCATGGACTACCTGGGGATGGCGCTGATGGCCACCGCCACGGCCTCGCTGGTCCTGGTCGGCACCTGGGGTGGTGGAGAGTATGCCTGGACCTCGCCGACCATCCTGACCCTGGCGGTCACCGCGGTGGTGGCCGGTGCGCTCTTCCTCTGGGTCGAGTCGCGTGCGGCCGCGCCCATCATCCCGCTGCACCTGTTCCGGGACCGCAACTTCAACCTGACGACCGTGGCGAGCCTGTGCGTGGGGATCGCCATGTTCGGTGCGATCAGCTATCTCCCGACCTACCTGCAGATGACCACCGGCCTGTCGGCCACCATCGTCGGTCTGCTGATGGTGCCCATGATGGGCTCGATGCTGGTCAGCTCGACGATCTCCGGTCAGCAGGTCACCCGCACCGGGCGGTACAAGGTCTTCCCGATCACCGGGTCGATCCTGCTGGCGATCGCCCTGGGGCTGCTGTCGACGCTGCGGGTGGACTCACCGATCTGGCTGGCGTGCCTCTTCATGGGGCTGATGGGCATCGGCCTGGGGATGAGTATGCAGATCCTCACCCTGATCGTGCAAAACTCGTTCCCGGTGCGTGAGGTGGGCACCGCCACCGCCTCCACGCAGTACTTCCGGCAGGTGGGTGCCACCCTGGGCACGGCCGTGGTCGGCAGCCTGTTCACCACCCGCCTGGTGCAGCTGGTGACCGAGAAGCTCCCCGCCGGGGCGGGCCCGGCCGACGGTGCCGTGTCGCTGACCCCCGAGCTGGTCAACTCGATGCCGGACCAACTGCGTGAGGTGATCGTGCAGTCCTACAACGAGGCGCTCATCCCGGTCTTCCTCTACATGGTCCCGCTGGCGCTGCTAGCCGCCGGGGTGCTGCTCTTCGTCAAGGAGAACGACCTGGCGACCACCGTCGAGGACGAGGTCGTTGCCCCGGAGCCGCAGAAGGAACTGGTCGGCGCGGACCGGCAGCGCGGCTGACCACGACAGGGCAGCCCAACGGCTGGGCGGTCCAACGGCTGGACGGCACACCAGACGAGGATGGGGCGGCGACCGCAGGTCGCCGCCCCATCCTGGTGATGCGCCTCAGTCCTGCAACAGGCTCCCGTCCGGGGAGAACTGCTGCTCCATGCTGGACAGTTCCGCGCTGTCCACCTCGGCCGAGGGGCCGTAGTAGATCGCATTGAACAGCAGGTTGAACGTGGACCGTGGCAGGGTCCGGAAGGTGATCTCGCTGCCGTAGGTCACCACCGTGCCCTCACCGACGTCGAAGGAGACCACATTGGCGGCCCCTGCCAGGTGCTCCGCACCGCTCAGGTAGCCGCTGGCCAGCAGCTCACCCTCCTGCGGATAGTGGGAGACCGTCGTCGCGTCCTCGTCGGTCACCGCATAGGCGCCGGTGTCGTAGAACCAGACCGGCCACGACTCCGGCATACCCCAGGCCACCGGGTGGGTGGGATCGAACTCCTGGTTCAGCAGGCTGCCGCCGGCCAGGAACTCGCCGCGGTCCTCAGGCAAGACCTGCTCGATCGGCAGATCCAGCAGCGCCTGGGCGGTCGGCACCGAGTCCCCGATAGCCAGCAACGTGCCGCCGTCCTCGACGAACTCCCGCAGCTTCTGCAGACCCTCCTCACCCACGCCGTAGGCCCAGGAGTACTTCTCGGAGTACTCCTCGGGGTCCAGGCCCTCCACGATGTCCTCGGTGGAGATGCCGCTGGAGAGCACGATGGTGTCGTACAGCTCGGTCAACGAGTCGTACTCGAAGTCCTGCGCCGAGACGATGTCGTGGTTCACGCCGTACTGCTCGAACAGCCACATGTCCCAACCG
Source organism: uncultured Ornithinimicrobium sp. (assembly GCA_964450585.1). GTDB lineage: Bacteria > Actinomycetota > Actinomycetes > Actinomycetales > Dermatophilaceae > Ornithinicoccus. Next base: position 20,517 of record CAYVEH010000001.1, on the reverse strand, counting down.
CCCGGCATATTGTTCGCCCCGCGGTAGAGGCCGACCCGGGTCTTGGGCTTGAGCTGGACACCTTCCTCGCGCGGTGCCTTGTTGACCGCCTCCACCGGGATCCCGACCGTGGCTGAAGCCTGGGCCAGCACATTCCGGGCCTGCGGTGTCGCCGGGATGATGTAGGTGCCGGCGGGGTAGGTCGTCCGGCCGGACCGGAACTCCTCCGCCGCGCGGTAGGTGCGGATGTTCTGGTCCTGCAGGGCCGTCACGATCTGGATGGTGCCGTAGGAGTACGGCTCCACCACGTAGGCCCCGTCCCGACCGCGCGGTGCGTCGGGCATCTGGACCTCCGGCAACTGGACGGACTCCACCGGCTCCAGGTCGGCCTCGAAGGGCTCCATCACCTCAGCCACGTCCACCCCCAGCTGCAGCGGCAGACTGGTGGTGGTCTCGGCATACGGCAACAGGATCGGACACTCCTCGCAGTCCCGCAGCTCGGGGTACTCGTCCACCCCGAGGATCTGGTGGGCCCAGTTGCCGCGTGGCTGCTGCATGCGGATCACGTAGGACCCGGCCTCGTAGGTCTCGCCGCCGGCGCGGAAGTCGGAGGTGGCCTGCTCGATCTCCACCTGGGTCCACTCCAGCCGCTGCAGCATCTCGTAGGTGGCATACGGGTCCCGCTGCTCGGCGTCGACCACGAAGGCATAGGTGCCCGAGGGCACGCCCTCGGTGAGGTACTCGTGCGGGACCGCGAACAGGTTGTCGTAGAGCAACTGCTCGCCGTGCGAGGCGACGTAGTCCATGCCCGCATACGTGGCGGTGCTCGCGTAGTCCACGATGTCGGCCAACGTCCAGACGTCGCTGTCGTAGGGCTCCAGCAGTTTCATCAACGGGTCCTGGGGGCCCAGGTTCGAGCCGTCCTCGGAGACCTGTGGGTAGGCGTAGTCCTCGACACTGGCGATCTCGGTCAGGAAGACGCCGCTACCGGTGAACGGGAAGAACCCGACCGGCTGCTCCAGGGTCCAGAAGATCGGGTAGTCACCGATCCCCACGCCCGTCTGGCTCGCAGCCGACATCGCTCGGGCGGCGTGCTGGCCGATCGCGTTCACGGCGGTCGTCATGTTGGTGGGCACGTTCTCGTTGTTGATGCCACCGTACGGGGGCACGAAGATGCGCTCTCCGCTGTTGCCCTGCTGGTGCATGATGTGCACGATCGCGGGGCGGTACTTCTTGATCAGCTCCAGTCGGTAGCGCGCCTCGACCTGGGTGAACATGGTCCAGTCCCGGTTGTCATCGTGCCCGGTGTACTTGTGGTAGAGGTCCGGGTAGGTGCGGGCCAGGTCGGTGCCCGCCGTCTCATTGAAGTGATCCACGACCAGGTGCTGGCCGTCCGGGTTCTGTGACGGCACCAGGACGATCACCGAGTTGTTGAGCACGTTCTGGGTGAACTCCGAGTCCTCGGTGGCCAGCCGGTGCACGATGTCGTTGATCGCCTGACCGTTGCCCACCTCGCTGGAGTGGACCGTGGCCTCCAGGTGGTAGAACGGCACGCCTTCAGCGGCCAGCTCGCGGGCCTCCTCCGGGGTGGTGCTGCGCGGGTCGGAGAGCTGTTGATTGATCTCCACCAGGCGGTCCATCCGCTCGAGGTTCTCCGGGGAGCTGATCAGCACGGTGGCGTACTCGTTGCCCATCGTGGTCTCACCGATGGTCTCGTAGTCGACCCGGTCCGAGGCGTCCGCGATGAGCTGGAAGTACTCCAGCACGTCGGGATAGGCCGCGAGCTTGCCTTCGGTGCCCATGGCGAAACCGAAGTACTCCTCCGGCGTGGGGACATCGGCCCCGGGGCCGATCTCCGCCGAGGCCACTGCTGATGAGCCGGCACGTGCCCCGCTCTGGCCGGGCGGGCCGAGCGGGGCCAGTAACGCTGCTCCGGTCAGGGCGGTCGCCAGGAATCCGCCCAGGAGCGATCTTCGGGTGGTGAAGCGGGCAGGCACGATTGAACCTCCGTGGTCGCAAGAGACGCCGCAGGACCGCGGCGTCAACGGCTGAGCGGATCGCAGGATCCGCACGGTGGCCGCAAGCAAGGTCGTCGCAGCGAAGGGACCTCCGCCGGGAGCCGACCAGTGGCTGCTTGCCTGGACGCTAGGAGCGCTCAGATCACAGGGTCAAGGGAGGTGACCAGAAGATTACCTAACCTAAGTACATACCTATCCGTAGAGGTCACAGCGCTGACCCACCGGCTGCCAACGGCAGGCCTGGCACCCAGGTGACCCGCGCCGCCGAGCCAGGATGCAGTTCGCCGTCGGCGGCCCCGAGCCACCTCCTCGACGATCCAGGGCGCGCACACGAGGAAGACCCCGAGCGTCACTGGCTCGGGGTCTTCCGCTGGTGTCCGGAGGGGGACTTGCCCACATGGGACACACATCTTGACCATCCCGGTCAGCACATAACCGCAGGTCAGGACACCTCTACTACACCTCGCGCGAGACGGCGCCCTCCCCCTGAAGCACTCTCCCGCCCAGGTTTCGGGACCCCGGTGCCCTCCGGAGCCCACTCCTTGCGCGGCCTCGTGCTCGGGCTACTCACGGCGGTGCAACGCAGTGCCGGCTCGCTGCACGACAGTTCGTAATCGTTTGTTATACCCCTTCTTCCATGAGCGATCCGTTCGACCTCGACGCGCTCGATGACACCGAACCCTTCGAGGTCGACAGGCAAGCCGCTCACCTGTTCAAGCATCCGCACCTGGGCATGGACGACGTGATGGACGCCTGGAACAGTGAACCGCTGTTCTATCCGGCCAAGCCGCCGGCCCACTGGCTGATCTCGCCGAGGTCGGCGGGCGAGTTCTCATCGTCCCGCTGGCCCCATCGCGCTCGGGCGACCCGAGCATGTGCCGACCGATCGGCTGTTACGAGGCGTCTTCGGGCCTCGCCGCCAGCTACCGAAGGGACCGTGATGAGTACTGACCAGACTTCCGACCAGATGACACCAGAGCAGGAGAACGCGTTCTACGCGGACCCGGACAACCAGGAGCCCCAGGGGCCTCCGCGGCGTCGCAAGCGCCCACTGAGCACACCCGTACCGGTGCGCTTCCCGGCTGACCTACTCGAAGAAGTCAAACGCGCCGCAGAAGCTGACGACCGTTCAGTCTCAGCCTGGATCCGCCGAGCCGTGGAACGCGAACTCTCCCGCCCCGCCTGAACCCGCGCGCCAAGCACGCGGACAGCGGCAGAACAGGTGGTCTGGGTGAGCTGCGCTGCGGGATGATCGCGCTGGGTCGGGCGGGACAATGTGTGCCTGGCGGTGCGCCCAGCTTGAGGGCGAGATCAGGACTGCTGGCGGAAGGATGTCCGATGAACCTAGGGACGCTGGTTGATGTGGGGGACCCGCTACGTAACACGGTGGATGCCACGTGCTTGCTGTCCATCGAGCTGAATGACGGTGAGCGCGTTCCCCTGCTCACTGATCGTGGGTGGGCGAGCAGCGTCTTGTGGACTCAAACCAGCATGGAGGACTTGGAGACCGACGCCCTGATGGTTGTCGGTCCTGACGCTCCTTTCGGCGATCTTACCGAGGACGATATGGCACGGGGCTACTGGAAGGGGTTGGAGCGTGAGGCTCGAGACCGGCAAGTGGCTTTGTCCGCAGAACAGCTGGCCAGTCTTCCTCACCACGTCGAGTTCACTGAGGAGGTTTTCGCTCGAGTACAGGGACGGGCTGGATTCTGAGAAATCGAGCAACCGTCAGCCAGGGCTGCAACCACAGTCATGTTCAGGTGGCAGGTCGCGCGGCCCGACGACACACGCCACGCGGCAGTACAGGATGGTGGATGTGTACGGCCTGGTGCCATGGGAACCTGCTGCTCTGCATTCACTGACGTTGGTTATTCGGAAGCGCTGGGTCCGCACCAGTCGGACAGTGTCGGTCCTGAGGATCGGTGGCCGATGGAACCGCTGGAGCACAACGGGCGTCGGAACGGTATGACGGGACTGACGAGAGTGTGGTCACGGCGGTCCGTGCCCCTGAGCCTGGCGGTCATACTCATGCTGGCGGCGTGTGGTCAGGAGGCAGGAACGCCGGAGGAGACCCCGCCCGCGGGCACCCTGCCGGTCAGCCAGCAGGACCGCCGCGCGGTCACCATCCAGGACGCTGAGGCGACAGACGATCTGGTCGCCGCTGCGGACCTGATGGGGCTGGAGCTGATCAACCTCGACCCTGAGGCGACGACCGTGACCTCACCCGCGAGCCTGCAGGTTGCCCTGTCGATGGCCGCCGAAGGGGCCGAGGGTCAGACGCTGGCTGAGCTCGAGGCGCTGATCGGCGCCACGGACGCCGAGCGCAGCGACGCGATGAACGCGTTGACGACCGCTTTGGAGGATTTGGACGGTGACCCAGCCGTCGTCCAGGACGATGAGCTCCCCGAGACCCCGATGCTGCACCGCGCCGACCGGCTCGTGCTAGACGACTCCCTAGTGGTCAAGCAGGACTTTGTCGACGCCCTGGCGAGCCACTACGGCGCCACCTCCCAGACGACCGACCTGGGCAGCGAAGAGGGCAAGGCAGTGCTGGACTCCTGGGTCAACGAGCACACCGGCGGGCTGGTCCCGCAGTCGGCGATCGTGCCGGACTCGCGACTGCGCCTGGTGCTGCAGGACGCCGTCGTGCTGGCCGCTCGCTGGCAGGACCCTTTCTACGCAGCGCTCACCAGTCCGGAACAGTTCACGCTGTCCACGGGTGAGGTGATCAGCGTGGACATGATGGATACCGGCCGGGAGCGCGACACGATCTATGCCGAGGCGGAGGGGTGGCAGGCGGTGCGGCTGCCCTACATCGGGGGCCGCTTGCACGCGGACGTGCTCCTCCCGCCACCGGGCACAGCACCGACCGAGGCCAGCACCGCACTGCTCACCCAGCTCCAGACGCAGCTCGACGCCGACCAGCGCCGCTTGGTCATCCTGCGGATGCCCGTGGTGGACGCCGAGTCAAAGCTTGACCTGATGCAGTTCCTGTCCGAACACGCACCCGCAGCGTTGGCCGGTGGCTTCGGCGGCATCACCGACGCCGATCTCGCCATTGACCAGGCTGCCCAGCAAGGGGTCCTCGCGATCGATGAGGAGGGCACCATCGCCGCTGCCGTCACCGAGATCGGCTTCGCCGACTCCGGACCGGCCGAGCCGCCCCTCAAGTTGACCATCAATCGCCCATACCTGGTGCGCATCGCCGACAGCACCACCGGGTGGCCGCTCTTCCTGGCCCACATTGCCGACCCCCGCAAGTCTGAGGGCTGATCCACCGCCCGACTCGAACCTTGAGTGCACCACCTATAGCTGCCTAAGCAAGAACCTCGCCGATGTGGTGTACTTCTCCGCCATCGGTGGTCGCGGAGTTCCAAGGCATCCGACTGGGACTGCACCCGCGTCCGGGTGCTGCGTGCGTACCCGCGCAACGACCAGAGGACCGCGATCCAGTTCGACGACCACGTGCTCTCCAAGTTGCCGTTCCAGGTCGAGCAGGTACAGACAGACAACGGGCAGGAGTTCGGCCAGGCGTTCCACTGGCACCTGCTCGACAAGGGCATCAATCACGTCAAGATCCGCCCTCGCACGCCACGCCTGAACGGCAAGGTGGAGAGATCCCACCGGATCGACTCGGAGGAGTTCTACCGGCTTCTCGAAGGCGAGGTCATCGACGACGCGAACCTCTTCGCCGAACGCCTCCAGCAATGGGAAGACCACTACAACTACGATCGACCCCACGGAGCCCTCGGAGGACAGACCCCCTACGAGCGGCTCAAGCAAAAAGCACGAGACCCACTGTCATAGGCCTCCATCAACTGCACAACTAGATGCCCCACAACTCCCCTGACCCCTGCCGTCGCCTAGGGGCGTCGACCAAGCCATCAGGCGAATGAACGAAGGTTGTACTCCATCCAACGGTTCCTCCTCGCTGGGGCTCATCACCCTATAGCGAGGGGGCGACACTAGCTAGAGCGACTTGCCGCAGTACCGTGCAGTCCGCTCGGCAGGATCAGGCGACCTGCACCCGGTCGTCCCCGATGACGTACTCGATCGCCATGTCTCCACCGACAGCCTGGAGGTAGCTGCGGATGGTGGCGATCTTGGCGCTGTCGAGGTCCCCGTTCTCGATCTTTGAGACCTGGCGCTGGCCGACACCGATGCGTTCGGCCAGCTGGGCCTGGGTCAGCCCGGCTGCCTCACGTAGCTCGCGCAGCCGGTAGGCGCGCACCTCGGCGAGCATGCGCCGCTTGTGCTGCTCGACCTGCTCCCGATCCACCGGGTGCTCGGTGAGGAAGTCGCTGATGGTCTTGGCCATGTCACTCACTGTCCTTCCAGTCTGCGCAGATGCTCGTCGAGCAGGTTGTCGGCGAGGGGGATGTTCTTCTTGTACCAACGCTGCCAGTTGCCGGCCTTGTCACCAGCGATCAGCAGGATGGCCTGCCGCTCTGGGTCGAAAGCGAACAGGATGCGTAACTCGGACCTGCCTGATGACCCGGGCCGCAGTTCCTTCATGTTGCGGTGCCTGGAGCGGTTTACCGTGTCCACGACAGGTCGGCCAAGCTGTGGACCGCGGTCCTCGAGCAGCTCGATCGCAGCAACAACCTGCTCTTGCGACCCTTGGTCCAGCGAAGCGAGCCATCCCTCGATGAGCTCGATGTCAACGCTCCACATCACGTCATTCTAGACCTTCCATGGTCTGAACCTCAAGGAGACACAGCTCGCGAGAGACATCCGACTCTCGGCATGAGAGTGATGTATCGACCGTTCGCGTAACCGACGTCTCCCTGCATGTAGCCCATATAGTGGCCGAAATGACGTGCCGACTGACAGCATCGGCCCACCCACACAGAAGCCTTGGCATAGGACGCGGCACTCAGGCCCCGGCATCAAGGTCAGCGGCGCCGTGGCGAACCACGACCGCTGCAACTTCCACTCCCCCGCACCAACTGAGCAACCTGCACAGCAGGGCCGTCTCCAACCGCCACAGGACTGGAGCGCTTCGGGCATCCCACACGGCCGCGTGATCCGGGAAATATATGGGGGTTCAAGTCGGGTTAGGTCAAAATTGACAGCGTTTCCGCAGGTCAGAGACCTGTAGCGTGTCCGGAGGGGGACTTGAACCCCCACGCCCTTAACGGGCACTAGCACCTCAAGCTAGCGCGTCTGCCATTCCGCCACCCGGACGAGGGTGTCGAGGACACCGCATACTGCAGTGCGCAACGACGGGCAAGATTAGCACGCGCAGCCGCAAACCCCGTCCCCGGGCCGGGTCAGGAAGGGCGGCGCCAGTCCGGTGGATCGGCGGCCGTCAACTGCGGGTCGTCGCTGGCAAACGTGCGCACCGGGCCCGGGGCCGTCAGCGGGCCCTCGAAGCGCACGGTCACCCGCCCCCGCCCACTGCCCCAGACCCACCCCGGGCCGTGGCTGTCGTGGTGCACGTCGGCACCGGCACGCCAGTCCTGCCGGTGGCTCACCGGTGGGCTGGCCGGTGGCGGCACCGGATCGGGCGTGACCCCGGTGCTGTCCGGCACCTCCCGCTCCGTCGTCGGCAGCGTGGCAAACAGCCCCTCCCCCAGCTCCAGCTCCTCCTGGGCGTGGGTGGTGAGCCCGGAGACGCCCACGCCCAGCAACCGGATCCCGGAGCTCACGTCCAGGCTGGCCAGCAGCCTGCGGGCCTGACGACCGATCACCATCGGGTCGCCGGTGGCATAGGGCAGGGTGCCGGAGCGGGTCTGCAGACCGAAGTCGTGCCGGCGGACCTTGACCGTGGTGGTGCGACCGAAGACCGCGGACCGGCCCAGCCGGCTGGCTACCCGGGAGACCATCAGGTCCAGCTCCTGCTGCAGGGCGGCCGGGTCCGCGATGTCGCTCTCGAAGGTCTCCTCCACCGAGATGCTCTTGGTCTCCCGCTGTGGCTGCACCACCCGGTCGTCCTCGCCCCGGGCCAGGTGCACCAGGGCGCTGCCGTGCGCCTGCCCGAAGATGGCCACCAGGTCCGACTCGCTCACCCGAGCCAGGTCTGCGACGGTCTCCACCCCGAAGGCGTGCAACCGGGCCGCGGTGGCCGGTCCGACCCCGGCGATGGCCCGCACCGACATCGGCGCCAGCACCTCCTGCTCGGTGCCGGCCTCGATCACGCTGACCCCGGCGGGCTTGTTCAGCTCACTGCCGATCTTGGCCATCATCTTGGAGGTCGCGATGCCCACCGAAGCGGTCAGCCCGCCGGTCTCGGCGCGGATCCTGGCCAACAGGTCCGCACCCAGGCGCCGTGCCCCGGCCGGCGACAGGTCGTGCCCGTCGCCAGCACCCAGGTCGACATACGCCTCATCGACCGAGACCTGCTCCACCACCGGGGAGAGGTCGGCCAGCAGCTGCATCACCACCCGAGAGCTCATCCGGTAGGCATCGAACCGCCCGGCCAGGAAGGCCGTGCCCGGCGGGCACCGACGGCGCGCCTCGGCGGTGGGCATGGCTGAGCGGGCGCCGAACGGCCGGGCCTCGTAGGAGGCGGTGGAGACCACGCCACGGGGCCCGATCCCACCGACCACCACCGGCTTGCCCCGCAGCGAGGGCTTGTCGCGCTGCTCGACCGCGGCAAAGAACGCGTCCAGGTCGACATGCAGCACCTGGGGCTCACGGCGCGCAGCGGGCATGCCGTCACTGTGACACAGCGCCCGGATACCCTGAGCCACGTGCTCGACCACGTGACCGCCATCCGCTATGTCACTCCGCTGCGTGAGGGTGGCTCCATGCCCGGCGTCGTGGAGGGCGATGACCTGGGCACCTACGTGGTCAAGTTCCGTGGTGCCGGCCAGGGATTGAAGGTGCTGGTGGCCGAGGTGATCGTCGGCGAGCTGGCCCGCTGCCTGGAGCTGCCGGTCCCCCGGCTGGTCACCATCGACCTGCCGGCCGCGATGGCACGGTATGAGGCTGACGAGGAGGTCCAGGACCTGCTCAACGCCTCCCCCGGCACCAACCTGGGCATCGACCTGCTCCCCGGCTCCCTGGGCTACGACGGCTCGCAACCACCCACCCCGGAGCTGGCGGCCCGGATCGTCTGGCTGGATGCCTTCACCGCCAATGTCGACCGCACCTGGTCCAACCCGAACCTGTTGACCTGGCACCGGCGCACCTGGCTCATCGACCACGGTGCCGCGCTGTACTTTCACCACTCCTGGCCCAGCAGGGAGCCCAACGTCGAGCGGTTCGCCCACCAGCCCTTCCGGGCCGAGGAGCACGTGCTGGGGCGCATCGCCACTGACCTGCCCGCTGCGCACGCCGAGCTGGCCGACCGGGTCACCCCGGAGCTGGTGACCCAGGTTCTCGAGCAGGTTCCCGAGGAGTGGCTGGAGCACACACCACACCTGCCGGATGCAGCAGCGGTGCGGTCCGCCTACGCCCAGCACCTGCTGGCCCGGCTGCAGCACCCGCAGGCCTGGCTCCCCGGAGGGGCACGATGAGCTACGACTACCAGTACGTCACCCTGCGGTTGGTTCCGCGGGTGGAGCGGGAGGAGTTCCTCAACGTCGGAGTGGTGCTCTACAGCCAGGAGGCGGAGTTCCTGCAGGGCGCCTACCAGCTGGACGAGGAGCGGGCCCGGGCCCTCGCCCCCGGGCTGGACCTGGAGGCGGTGCGCGCCTCGCTGCAGACCGTATGCCGAGTGGCTGCCGGGGAGCACTCGGACTCCACACCCCGGCTGGACCAGCTGGGGCCCCGGTTCGGCTGGCTCAGCGCGCCACGCAGCACCATCATCCAACCGGGTCCGGTTCACGGGGGCACCACCGCAGACCCGGCTGCCACCCTGCAGCACCTGCTGGCCATCCTGGTGTCATGACTGCACCGTTGACCTGGCACCCCGTCACCGACCGTCTCGACCTGGTTGCCGAGCCCGTGCGCGCCGCACTGCGGGACAGTCCGCTGGCTGCGTCGATCGAGGTGGCCGAGATCGATCCGGCGGTGGCGGACACCCAGGCGCTGGTGGCGGCCACCGATGTGCTGTTACGGGAGTGTGCGAACTGCCTGGTGGTCCTGGGACGGCGCGCCGCGGAGGAGCGGATCGCCGCTGCGCTGGTGCTGGCGACCACGCGGGCGGACGTCAACTCCGCCATCCGCAAGACCTTGCAGGTGCGCAAGGCGAGTTTCCTGCCGATGGAGCGCGCGGTGGCCGAGACCGGCATGGAGTACGGCGGCATCACCCCGGTGGGGCTGCCGGCGCACTGGCGGGTGCTGGTCGATGCCCGGGTGAGGCACGCCCCGCAGGTGGTGATCGGCTCCGGGTTGCGGTGCTCCAAGCTGCGCCTGCCCGGTGAGCGCGTCGCTGACCTGCCCGCGGTGGAGGTGGCCGAGGGGCTGGCCCGCTGAGCCGGGTGGCCCGCTGAGCCGGGCGCGGTAGCCTCACCTGGGTGACGGCATACCACGCGGACTCCACGGACCTGACCGACAAGGAAGTTCTCACCTGGGAGATGTTCGGCCGAGCCAGCCGGGAACAGGCCCAGGCGGTGGCCGACTCCGATTTCGACCCGGAGATCATCATCGCGGTGGCCCGGGGAGGTCTGCTGCCCGGTGGTGCCCTGTCGTACGCGCTGGGACTCAAGCTCTCCGACGCGATCAACGTGGAGTTCTACACCGACGTGCACCAGACGCTGCCGGACCCGGTGCTGCTGGCGCCGATGCTGGACACCGACTCCATTCAGGGGCGCCGGCTGCTGGTGGTGGACGATGTCGCCGACTCCGGCAGGACCCTGGCCCTGGTGCTCGACCTGCTGCGCTCCCACGGAGCCGACACCCGCAGCGCGGTGCTCTATGCCAAGTCCACCACGATCGTCGAGCCGGACTTCGTGTGGAAGCACACCGATGACTGGATCGTCTTCCCGTGGTCGGACCAGCCGCCGGTGACCGCGAGCCCGACGGGTCGCTGAGCGGGCCGGGACCGGCCCTCAGGTCCGGGTGGCGTAGAACGCCACCGCCGAGGCCGCCGCCACGTTGAGGGAGTCGACACCGCCCATCATCGGGATGGTGACCCGCAGATCCACCCCCTGCGCCGCCGGTGCGGACAACCCGGCCCCCTCGGTGCCGAACACCAGCGCCAGCCTCGACACATTTCGGGCCGCGAGCTCGTCGAGGCTGGCGGCGTCCTCGGCCAGGGTCATCCCGGCCACGACATAACCGGCTTGCTGCAGCAGGCCGATCCCGCCGGGCCACGGGTCGATCCGGGTCCACGGGATCTGGAAGACCGTGCCCATCGACACGCGGATCGCCCGGCGGTAGAACGGGTCCGCGCAGCGCGGCGTCACCAGCATGGCATCCACACCCATGGCCGCCGCGGACCGGAAGCACGCGCCGACATTCGTGTGGTCGACGGTGTCCTCCAGCACCGCCACCCGGCGGGCGCCGTGCAGCACCTCGCTCATGGTGGGCAGTGCCGGCCGATGCATCGCCGCGATCGCCCCGCGGTGCAGGTGAAACCCGGTCATCTGCTGCGCGACCGCGGGGTCCATCACGAAGACCGGGGCCCCCTCGGCCAGGGCCCGGTCGACCAGGTGGGCCAGGTCGCGCACCCACCGGGGCGTGAGCAGCAGGGAGCGGAACTGGTGGCCGGCCGCCAGGGCACGGTTGATGACCTTCTCGGACTCGGCCAGGTACAGCCCGTGCTCGGGCTCCAGCCGGCGGCGCAGGGCCACGTCGGTGAGGCCGACATAGTCCCGGACCCGCTCGTCATCGGCACGATCGACGAAGGTGAGGCCCGCCGGCCAGGGGGTGGTCGTCATACCAGCAGCACCACGATCGCGATGAGGCCGATGGCCACGATGGTCGCCCGCAGCACCCACGGGGCCATCAGCCGCCCGATGCGGGCCCCGATCAGCCCGCCGACGAAGGAGCCGCTGGCGATCAACGCCACGATGACCCAGTTCACCTGGGACGGGTCGACGATGAGGAAGACCAGGGCTGCGGTGAAGTTGACGATGAGCCCCAGCACGTTCTTGGCGCCGTTGATCTCCTGCAGACCATGCGGCAACAGCACGCTCATCAGGCCGATGAGCAGCACCCCCTGGGCGGCGCCGAAGTAGCCGCCGTACATGCCGGCGAACAGGACCCCGACCAGCAGGGTCACCAGGCGGCCGCCGGTGATCGTGTGCACCTGCTGGGCTGCGGCCCAGGCGTTGATCCGCGGCCCTAGCACGACCAGCACCAGCGCCAGGGCGATCAGCGCGGGGACGATCGCCTCGAACGCGGACTCCGGCAGCACCAACAGCAGCAGGGCACCGATCACCGCCCCGAGGAAGGAAGCCGGGGCCACCCGGATGAGCAACCGACGCAGCGGGCGGATCTCCCGGCGGTACCCCCACGCCCCGGTAAGCCCACCGGCGACCAGACCCAGGCTGTTGGAGATGTTGGCCGAGACGGCGGGATAACCGAAGAACAGCAACGTCGGGAACGTCACCAGCGTCCCGGAGCCGACCACCGTATTGATGGCACCCGCCCACATCCCCGCCAGGATGATCGCGGCAATCTCGACACCACTCACCGGGCGCGCGCAGACCAGCGCTCGCCGTGCTTCTCCACCAACAGTGGAAGCCCAAAGGTGGCCGAGAGGTTCGCCCCGGTCAGCGTGGTGGCGATCGGCCCGGCCGCCACGACCGCACCCTCCCGCAGCATCAGGATGTCGGTGAACCCCGGCGGGATCTCCTCCACATGGTGGGTGACCAGCACCATCGCCGGGGAGGTGAGGTCCTCGGCGAGCAGCCGCAGCCGGCCGACCAGGTCCTCCCGGCCGCGTAGGTCCAGCCCGGCCGCGGGCTCGTCCAGCAGCATCAGCTCCGGGTCGGTCATCAGCGCTCGGGCGATCTGCACCCGCTTGCGCTCCCCCTCGCTCAGCGTGGCGAACCGGCGCCCGGCCAGGTGATCGACCCCCAGGGCGACCAGCAGCTCGTCGGCGCGGGTGGTGTCCATGTCGTCGTACTCCTCCCGCCAGCGGCCGGTCACCCCCCAGGAGGCGGTCACCACCACGTCACGGACCCGTTCGTCCTGCGGGATCCGGTCGGCGAGAGCGGCACTGGCCAAGCCGATCCGTGGCCGCAGGTCGAACACGTCGACGGTGCCGAGCACCTCGCCCAGGATGCCGGCGACTCCGGTCGTGGGATGGATCCGGGCGGCGGCGATCTGCAGCAGCGTGGTCTTGCCGGCACCGTTGGGCCCGATGACCACCCAGCGCTCTCCCTCCTCCACCGACCAGTCGATGTCGTGCAGGAGCGTGGTGGCACCGCGGCGCACGCCGACACCGGCGAATTCGAGGACGTCGCTCATGTCGAGCAAGGTTAGTTCGCCGACGGGTGCGTACCATCACCGCATGGCAGACCTGCCGGCAAGTGTGCGTGTCGCGTTGTGGGGCACCGCCGCCCTGGCCGGCCGCATCGAGGTCGGGGACGTCCCGGCCTGCGCGATGCCGGACCTGGACCACATCGACGGTCTGGTCCCGCAGTTGACCCTGTGGCGCGACCTGGGCGAGCGGCTGGTGCTGGTGGCCCTGCCCCGCTCCGGTGACCTGACCAGTATGCCGCGTGGCCCAGCTGACCTGGTCTCGGCGGCGACGGCAGCCGAGGAGCTGGTCTACGTCACCGGGCTGGGTGGTGCCCTGGTCCCCCAGATCGGCCCCTTCGGCCCGCACGGTGACCAGGGGTGGGAGGCGCGCTGGACCGCCTATGACTCCGATCCGGTCCCCCAGCACGTGGTGCAGCAGCTGTCCCTGCCCGACGTGGAGCTGCAGCTGCGCCGTGAGATCGGGGCGCTCACCGCACAGCTGGATAGCGCACCGGGACGCCCGTTGAGTGGCCACGGGCTGGAGGACGCGGTCCGCGGACGGCTGGATGAGGCCTGGGGCCTGCCCGCGGGACTGCCGGCACGGTCCCTGCGGGTGATCGAACTGGCCGGGGCGATCACCGGTCTGGCCGAGGCCGGGCTGGACCACCGGCTGCACAGCGTCGACTCCAGCTCCACCCTGCAGCGCGAGCAGATCCTGCGCGAGTTGCACGCGGTCGCCGCCCGGGCCCTGGTGGCCGCGACCAACGTCGGTGCGTTGCACCTGGCAGGCTGGCGCTAGCCCGTGGTGCTCCGCAGGAGCGTGCGGTACACCTCCAGGGTGCGCTCGGCGATCGTCGTCCAACTGAAGTGCTCCACCGCCCGGACGCGCCCGGCGGCCCCGCGACGCGCGGCATCCTCCGGGTCGGCCAGGGCGGCCCGGATGGCTGCGGAGAGGTCGGAGACGAACCGCTCCGGCTCCACCGGAGTGCCCGTGCCGTCGGCGACCTGCTCGATGGGGACCAACCAGCCGGTCTCGCCATCGACCACCACCTCCGGGATGCCGCCGGTGGCGGTGGCGACGACCGGGGCGCCACAGGCCATCGCCTCCAGGTTGACGATGCCCAGCGGCTCATAGACGGAGGGGCACACGAACACACTGGCGTGGGAGAGCACCGCGACGACCTGCGCACGCGGCAGCATGTCCTCGGCCCAGATCACTGTGTCCGGCTCCGGTCTGGTGTGCCGCAGGGTGTCGATCAGGCCCACCACCTCGTCCCTGATCTCGGCCGTGTCGGGCGCCCCGGCCAGCAGCACCACCTGCACCTCCGGTGGCAGGTCAGCCAGGGCCCGCAGCAGGTACGGCAGCCCCTTCTGCCGGGTGATCCGCCCCACGAACACCACGGCAGGACGGTGCGGGTCGATGCCCAGAGCCCGCACCCGCGCCTGGGCCTCCGGGGAGGTGTCGGGCTGCCACAGCTGGGAGTCGATCCCGTTGTGGACCACGTGCACCCGGTCCGGGTCGATCCCGGGATAGCTGCGCAGGATGTCCTGCCGCATCCCCGCAGATACGGCGATCACCCCGTGGGCCGCCTCATAGGCGGTCTTCTCGGCCCAGGAACTGACCCGGTAGCCGCCGCCGAGCTGCTCAGCCTTCCACGGGCGCATCGGCTCCAGGCTGTGCGCCGAGATCACGTGCGGTATGCCGGCCACTAGGCTGGCCAGGTAGCCGCCCAGGTTCGCGTACCAGGTGTGGGAGTGGACCAGGTCGGCTCCGCTGGCAGCGACGTCGGAGGCCATCGCCACATCGACCCCGAGGGTGCGCAGCGCCGGGTTGGCCGTCACCAGGTTCGCCGGCGTGGGGTAGCCGACGGTGTCCGGTTCCTGGACCGGGTCATCGAAGGCCCGCACGGTCACCGTCAGCTCGGGCACCTCGCGCAGCGCCCGACTCAGCTCGGCCACGTGCACCCCGGCGCCTCCGTAGACATTGGGCGGATACTCACGGGTCAGGATCTCGATGCGCACGCACTCACGCTAGCCCCTGTCGACCGATTGTGCCCGGAGCAATAGGTTGTCCCTATGAGTGCGCTCATGGGAAGACGTAAGGTCCTCGCGATCGTGCTCGCCGGTGGCGAGGGCAAGCGGCTCATGCCGTTGACCGCTGATCGGGCCAAACCGGCGGTGCCCTTCGGGGGCATCTACCGCCTGATCGATTTCGCCCTGTCCAACCTGGTGAACTCCGGGTGCCTGAAGATCGTGGTGCTGACCCAGTACAAGTCGCACTCCCTGGATGCCCACGTCACCCGCACCTGGCGGATGTCGACGCTGCTGGGCAACTATGTGGCCACCGTGCCCGCCCAGCAGCGGATGGGCAAGCACTGGTTCTCCGGCAGTGCCGATGCGATCTACCAGAGCCTGAACCTGGTGCACGACGAGAAGCCGGACATCATCGCGGTGGTCGGTGCCGATCACGTGTACCGGATGGACTTCGCGCAGATGATCGAGCAGCACGTAGAGACCCAGGCCGGGGTCACCGTCGCCGCGATCCGGCAGCCGCTGAGCCTGGCGTCTCAGTTCGGGGTGATCGAGGTCGACGACGACAACCCCCGTCGCATCGCCGACTTCCTGGAGAAGCCGCAGAACCCCAAGCCGTTGCCGGACGCCCCCGGCGAGGTACTGGCCTCGATGGGCAACTACGTCTTCGACGCCGACGTGCTCGAGCAGGCCGTGCGCGATGACGCCACCCGCGAGGACTCTCATCACGACATGGGCGGGGACATCGTGCCGGCGTTCGTGGAGCGGGGTGAGGGGTATGTCTACGACTTCAAGGACAACGACATCCCCGGAGCCACCGACCGGGACACGGCCTACTGGCGCGATGTGGGGACCATCGACTCCTACTACGAGGCCCAGATGGATCTGGTCTCCGTCCACCCCATCTTCAATCTGTACAACGAGCACTGGCCCATCTACACCAGCTACGGCAACCATCCTCCGGCCAAGTTCGTCCATGGCTCCCACGACCGGTTGGGGCAGGCCCTGGGCTCCATGGTCTCCCCCGGCGCGGTGATCTCCGGGGCCACCGTGGCCGACTCGGTGGTCTCCCCGAAGGTGCACGTGCACAGCTTCAGCAACGTCTCCGAGTCGGTCCTGCTGGACGGGGTCGACATCGCCCGTGGCTCTCAGATCCACCGCGCGATCATCGACAAGGAGGTGGCCGTGCCAGCCGGCGTGAGTATCGGCGTGGACCACGACGAGGACCGGGCCCGCGGCTTCACGGTGACCGAGAGCGGTCTGGTCGTCGTCGGCAAGGGCACGGTGATCCGCAAGTGAGGCCGGCCCGGCGCTCCGCAGTCGCCGGCCCCCGCCGGCCTGGGGTGCCGGACTCGGGTCCGGCCACGGATTAGGGTGCATCCATGTCGACGCACATGGTCTCCGTGTCCGACCCGGTCGATTCCGAGACCGAGGAGCCCCCACGCACCCTCCTGGTGATCGGCGGCGCCGAGGACAAGCGCCGGCGGGTCATCGTCCTCAAGCGGTTCGTCCACCTCGCCGGCGGGCGGGATGCCCGGATCGTGGTCATCCCGAGCGCCTCCTCGATGGCCGAGGAGGCCTTCGAGGTCTACCAGTCGGTCTTCGCCCGCCAGCACGTCACCGACGTCCAGGTGGTCAACCCACAGACCCGCCAGGAGGCCGGCCGGGCAGAGCTGGCCGAGGCGATCGACCACGCCACCGGCGTCTTCCTCACCGGAGGCAACCAGCTCAAGCTCAGCCAGCTGATCGTCGGCACGCCGGTCCATGACGCCATCACCCGTGCCTATCACCGCGGGGCCGTGGTCTCTGGCACGTCCGCCGGGGCCTCGGTGCTGAGCCAGTTCATGATCTCGATGGGTGAGGAGGGAGTGGTGCCCCGGCAACGGGTGTCCCAGCTCAGCGCCGGGTTGGGCCTGCTGCCCGGGGTCATCCTGGACCAGCACTTCGGGCAGCGCACCCGCTATGCCCGGTTGCTGTCTCTCATCGCCGCCTCACCCAGTCTGCTGGGCGTCGGCATCGATGAGGACACGGCGGCGGAGATCGTCAACGAGCGCCGTCTGACGGTGGTGGGCTCCGGAGCGGTGTATGTCGTGGACGCCCGGGCTGCGGTCAGCGACGCCCACGAGGCGCGCCGGGACGCCCCGCTGATGGTCTCGGGGGCGGTCGTGCACTCCCTGCCCTACGGTTCGGAGTTCGACCTGGAGGCCGCCCAGCTCACCGACTTCGTCGAGCAGCACTCGGAGGTGGCCGTGGTCACCTCCCCATCAGATCGTCACGACACCGCCAACGCAGCCGCTGCGCTGCGCCGCTGACCGGACCAGGAGGCCCAGATGACCCAGACGGACAATCCCACCGCTCCGGCCGCCCCGGACCTGCGGATCGTCGAGCAGCGTGTCTACCGCGGGCCGAACATCTGGAACTATGAGCAGGCGATCCATCTGGTTGTCGACCTCGGCGTGTTGGAGGAGTACCCCTCCAACCTGCTGCCCGGCTTCACCGAGCAGCTGCTGGCGTGGCTGCCGGGGCTGCACCACCACGTCTGCTCCCGGGGTAAGCCGGGTGGCTTCGTGGAGCGCTTGCACGAAGGCACCTGGGTCGGTCACATCAGCGAGCACCTCGCCCTGCAACTGCAGACCGAGGCCGGGCACGACCTGAGCCGCGGCAAGACCCGTGCGGTCAAGGGCCAGCCCGGTCACTACAACGTGATCTACTCCTACATCGACGAGCGCGTCGGCCTGGCTGCCGGAGAGCTCGCGGTGCGGATGGTGAACGCGGCCGTGGCCCACGATGAGGGCTTCGACTTCCAGGTCGAGCTGGATGACTTCCTGCGACTGGCCCAACGTGCGGCGTTCGGCCCCTCCACCAACGCCATCCTGGAGGAGGCCACAGCCCGGGACATCCCCTTCATCCGGCTCAACGCCGCCTCCCTGGTGCAGCTGGGTCAGGGGGTGCACCAGCAGCGGATTCGGGCCACGATGACCTCCAAGACCTCGGCGCTGGCGGTGGATATCGCCGGCGACAAGTCCTTGACCAACACGCTGCTGTCCTCCGCCGGGCTGCCCGTCCCGCTCAGCGACACGGTCCGCACCGAGGACGGGGCCGTTGCCGTGGCCAACCGGATCGGTTACCCCGTGGTGGTCAAGCCGCTGGACGGCAACCACGGTCGCGGGGTGGGTATCAACCTGCGCACCGAGGCTGACGTGCGAGCCCATTTCCCGGTTGCGGCAGCGCAGTCCCGACGCGGCGTCATGGTGGTGGAGTCCTTCATCACCGGCAACGATTACCGCTGCCTGATCGTCGGGGGTCGGATGCAGGCTATCGCCGAACGGGTCCCGGCGCACGTCATGGGCGATGGTGAGCACACCGTCGCCGAGCTGGTGGAGATCACCAACGCGGACCCACGCCGAGGAGTGGGTCACGAGAAGGTGCTGACCCGTATCTCCGTCACCGACGCGGCCGTGGCCCTCGTCCGCCACCAGGGCTTTGAGATGGACTCGGTGCCCCCGGAGGGCACCATGATCAAGTTGGCGCTCACCGGCAACATGTCCACCGGGGGCATTGCGGTGGACCGCACTTTTGATGCCCACCCGGAGAACGTCGAGATCGCCGAGGAGGCCGCCCGGCTCATCGGCCTGGATGTGGCAGGCATCGACTTCATCTGCCCGGACATCTCCGCGCCGGTGCGGGAGACCGGAGGGGCGATCTGCGAGGTGAACGCGGCCCCCGGGTTCCGGATGCATACCAACCCGACCGTGGGTGAACCGCAGTACATCGCCAAGCCAGTCGTTGACCTGCTCTTTCCTCCGGGGGCACCGGCGCGGGTGCCGATCGTCGCGGTCACCGGCACCAACGGCAAGACCACCACCTCCCGGATGGTGGCGCACATCATGAAGGGACTGGGCCGCCGCGTCGGGATGACCTCCACCGACGGCATCGTCATCGATGAGCGCCTGGTGAAACGGGCCGACGCCTCCGGCCCCAAGTCGGCCCGGATGGTGCTGCAGAACCCGCGGGTGGACTTCGCGGTGATGGAGGTCGCCCGCGGCGGGATCCTGCGGGAGGGGCTGGGCTACGACCGCAACGACGTCGCGGTGGTGACGAACGTGTCCGCCGATCACCTGGGGATGCGCGGCATCGACACCCTCGAGCAGTTGGCGGCGGTCAAGCGGGTGGTCGTGGAGGCGGTGCCACGCAACGGTTTCGCGGTGCTGAACGCCGACGACCCGAACGTCCGGGAGATGCGACGCCACTGCAGCGGGAGCATCGTCTACTTCTCCATGCAACCGCCGGGCAGCCCAGAGCGGGAGTTCATCGAGACGCGCCTGCGGCGGGGCGGCCGCGCCGTGGTGCTGGAAAAGACCGACCGCGGCGAGATGATCGTCATCCGGCACGGGCGTCGCGCGATGCAGCTGGGGTGGACGCACCTGCTGCCCAGCACCTTCGGTGGGGCTGCCCGGTTCAACATCGCCAACGCCATGGCGGCTGCTGGGGCGGCGTTTGCCTGCGACGTGCCACTGCACGACATCCGGCAGGGTCTGCGCACCTTCACCACGAGTTACTACCTGTCCCCGGGGCGCCTCAACATGCTGGATGTCAAGGGCGTCAGCGTGGTCGTGGACTACTGCCACAACCCCGCCGGGATGCGGGCAATCGGCGAGTTCACCGACAACCTGGCAGCGCAGAAGGAGGCTGCGACCGACAACGCCCGGATCAGCCGGATCGGCGTGATCGGCGGCACCGGGGACCGCCGCGACGACGACCTGGCCGAGTTGGGGGCCGTGGCCGCGCGCTACTTCGATGCCCTGGTGGTCCGGGAGGACGACAATCCGCGGCGCCGGGAGCGGGGGGAGAGCGCACGGCACGTGGTCCGGGGTATCAAGGAGTGCATCGCATCCGGTGAGGCACGGGTCCGCACGGTGGAGACTGTGCTGCCGGAGGTGGACGCGGTCCGGCACGCGATGGTGCTGGCCAACCCCGGTGACCTGGTGATCGCCTGTGTCGACAAGCACGCCCGGGTACTGGCGGAGTTGGAGGAGATGAGCAACTCGGCGTATGCCGGGGCGCGGGCTGATGAGGCCCGCACCGGTGACCCGGACCTTGACCCGGTCGAGCTCGGCGAAGCCGCCGAGGCCTCCGCGGAGCAGGCGCGCAGCGACTATGCCGACTTGGACGCCAGCCTGGACACCAC